>PWVE01000128.1 GCA_003562335.1 PVC group bacterium | reverse complement strand
GCAAAACCTCCCATTCATGAGGGCAGGACGGAGCCTGCCCCTCCGGAATCTACAAAATACGCCAGTTTATTTGCCGGAGGGTCGACCTCCGTGTCGACCTTGGAGGTTTTGCAAGAGCCTCTACACTTTAACTAAGACGGAGCAGAGTCTACACTGGCGAACACTTGACAACGTAGCAGTGGAAATGGTTCACAAACAAGGAGTTTTTTATGATTTATTCAAAGCGCTGGTCACAGGTAGTGGTCGTCGTATTGTTCGGGGCTTCAGGGATGCGGGCTGAAGCCAATGCCGGCTGTTGTCCGACACCACAATCCGCCGCGCCATGTGGCGTCGAAACGCAAGGAAATACCGTGCAGGAACAGGATATGTATCAAGACGGGAAGCTGGATTTAGCGGCCGTCAAACAGGCTTATTTCGATATGTTTGCTATGTGCTCAAGGACCCCGAGTCCTGGCATGGTATGCGCGCAGGCCCTGACGGGGCCATCGTGACCGAATACGCCACCTTCCACAACCATGTCGAATTCAGCAAACCCGGCATGGCCTTCGGCTCAACAGGACACTAACATTTTTATTGCAGGCGCGGAGTGGGGGTCGCCCCGCGTGCTTGTGCTTCGGCGTCGAAATAGTCGCCGTAAAACAGGGTGTTGGCGTCCAACCAGAGCGTGATCCGGCGCATATCCTCCGGGCACAATTCAACGTCATGGTGCCCCTCAGTCAACATCTGCCAGAGGGGTGCGCCATCCATCTGCTGGAAACTGCCGAAGTCACGTCTGGAGCGCCCGGTTCTGAGATGGTGATCGTATCGCAACCGTGAAGACCCGGGACTATGTAATGAATCTTCAGGTTAGTTAGGTGGATAGGTGAAGCGGATACTCCCATCCTCAAACATTTGACGGTTAATCCTACGGACACTACCGTCCACCAATGCGAAGGTTGCATAGCCATCATCGTCATAAGGAATATCGCCATGCCCGCTAGGTCGTTGCCAGTGATGACCAATCAGTGATTTAGCAAACGCGTAGTATGGCGCAAGTGCTACGGATGCCGCCGGATCATATATCGACGAGAGGGGGCGTCCATGGTTTCCAAACACTTCTTGGGACCCGCTTCCTCCCTGCGGCCAACCAGGACTTCCAAAAGCCATATTGCCATCGGTAGGATTTAAGGGACTGTTAAAAATTGTCAAAAAGCCACGGGGGGGCTGATCATGCCAGCCGTATTGTTGAAGAAGGGTGGTTGTTTGACCGATCGTGAGTCCCTTGTGCCAACGAATCAAGCGATGCTGCCAGGTGTTCTGTTGCCAACCGGAATTGGCGGGCAGGCGTCCCCTGTGGTCACCAGCATACGGCACTACTGTCGCCCACAACTCGCGCAGGTTTGCGGTCTTTTGCGCGGTGCGGGCACTATGCAAAGAACTTCGGACAAAGACTGTGACGGTCACCGCCAGGATCAGGATGATCGCGATAGAAACCAAAAGCTCAGTGAGAGTGAAGCCGCCGCGAGGTTTGAATGTAGTGATCATATTGTTTTACAAGGGTTATGGATATGTTGGCCAAGCCCGACAGGTTCCTAGCTGATTAAAGTGACAGGATGCCCTATTCAGCCCCGAAACGCAAGCAGAAAACCCTGAGGCTCTTGCAAAACCTCCAAGGTCGACACGACGGTTTGGGCGGTTACACTTAACCGCCGTCTTTGTCGCGAGCTTTGTCGGAAACTTTGTCGACAAAGCTCGCGACGAAGCTTTCGACAAAGTTCGGGTTGCGGGCAATGGCCTGCGTTAGGATGGGCTCCTTTCAACGTCGGGAAAACGTCCTATCATCCCCCGCACATCCTGTCCGGGGCTTACCCTACCCGCACCGCTTTGACCGGTCCCAGCATGGGTAGGGCGAGCTCACCGAGCGAGCCGCTGAGCTTGCGCAGACCATGGTCCGAACAAGCACGGAACATTGTCCTGCGCTGGTTCCCGGCTCGCTCGGTGAGCTCGCCCTACCTTCTCGCCCATAGGATATCAATGAACCGGATCGGTTAAAGGCATCCGTATTAGGAGTGGCGAGTAATCAGTAAACGGTGATCGACCCCCTCGTTATCCGTAGTCGTCGCCGTAGTCGTCCGCCGAAATGAACAGGAAGCCGGGGGAGGCGGAGTGGGCAGTGGGCAAGCGTGCATATCGTTCCACGGGCCATCGGTCAGTTGCTGGAGGCCCGAGCCATCAACATTGACCTTGAAGACGTGAAAGGCGCGACCGGGATCCCAGTGTTCGGTCCAGTAATTGATCCCGTCGCCCCAGTAGTAGCGGTGCTGCGGGTTACCGGTGCCCTCGACAAACGAGAAAAGGATTTGTCGACCGTCGAAGGATAGGTCGGGCGAGAGAAAGGCCCCGCCATTTTTCGTGGGGGCATTATGCAGACGTCCCCTTCCGTCATAGCGCAAACCATTCGGACTCACACCGCCCCGCAGGGATTGTCCCTCCAGACGCCCACTTTCGACCACCGACCCGGCCAGTACGTCCCGCACACGCGGGGCGGAACCGAAGGCATCCTCCAATACATACAATCCGCCACCCGGCCTGGCGGCCATTCCGTAGTACTGGTCGCACATGTGATTAAAAAGTGCCCGGTGCCGTTTTATGAACAGAATCTGGTCAAAATCCAGCAACGGATTGGCAAACGCAATCTGTCGACGGACGGCGGCGATATCACGGAACAATTGTCGAACGACGGCTTCATCGGGCGTCGCCTCCGACCGCACGGCCTCCACGCGGTCGCTCATCGCCCTCAGCGCGGCTGCTTCCTGCGCCAAATCGGGCGCGCCATCCATCTGCTGGAGATGGTGCAGCAGGGCTTGGGTCCGTCGCCAGACCACGTCGACCGGCGTGCGGTCCTCCTCCAACAGCAACGCTTCCGGCCGGTGCACTTCGTTCGCCAACCGTTCATTATCCCAGTTGTGCCGATCCTCGATCTGCCGTTGCAGCTCGTCGAATTGCCTGTCCCGCTCTACTCGAAAGGTTTGCGCGGTATCGGGCGCCGCCTGAATCGACCACGTCAGCGCCGTGCATAAAATGGCTGCATGCAATAGGGCGATCTTTGTCATGGTCTGTGTCCTTCCATAATCCGCGCAGCATACGCCTGAACGGACACGCATGTCAAAAGTTGGTTCAGGGCAAAGAGCCGATTAGCACGGGTGTGCGGTTCTCGGCAGGGGGTGGTTTTGGGGCAGGTGGGTGAACGAGAACGGCGACGCGAACGGATTACGAATTGGTTAGAAGCAGGCTATCCGCCTGCTACTACGGACATCAGGTCGGGGGATAGTTCCTGGATGAACGCGGAGGGCGACAGGTATTGGATTGTGCCGTCTCGACCCCGGCGTTGGCGCGGCACGCATAGGTACAAGGCGTCTTTGGCGCGCGTGATGGCGACGTAAAACAAGCGCCGCTCCTCGGCCAACCCCTCCTCTGATTCGTTCACCGCCCGCGTGGTGGGGAACATCCCGTCGGCTACCCAACACAAAAAGACGACCTTCCATTCCAATCCCTTCGCCTGGTGAACCGTGCTCAGCCGCAAAACGTCTTCTTGCTGCTGGGCCGCGACTTCGGCTTCGGCGTCTAAGTTGGTCTGCAAGGCCATCTCGCTCAAGAATGCGTCGAGCGTGGGGAAATTGGTGGTGTACCGCATCAGTTCGTTCAGGTCTTCCAACCGGCGTTCGGCATTCTCAAACGTTTCGCGCGCGTAGTCCTCGTAGAACCCGGCCATGAACCGATGGATAATCTCGCCGGGATCCTTGGCCAATTCATGACGATCAAAGTCGGCGGCAATCATCTCCACTGTGTTCCAGCCTTCGCGGGCCGGGGCTGGCAACCCCTGCGCCACCCGCTCGCGCGTGGCGTCCTTGCGCAAATCACAGCGCCCGCCCAGGCCCTTCCATATCTTCAACGCGGTCTTGGGCCCCAAGCGCTTCCACAAACAACACAACCGCTGGAACGCCAACTCATCGCCCGGATTGGCCAATAAACGCAACAGCGCACAAACATCCTTGATGTGGCCTTGCTCAAAGAACCGTATGCCGGAGGTGATGACGTAGGGGATCGTTTGGTCACGGGACAACGCCATCTGCAACTCCATTGCGTGATAATGGGCACGGTATAACACCACCATCTCACTGTAACGATACCCCTCGGCCCGCAACCGTCGTGCCTCCTGAATAATAAAATCAGCCTGATGATGACCGTCTTGCAAGGCCACACAGTGGGGGCGCTC
Source organism: PVC group bacterium (assembly GCA_003562335.1). GTDB lineage: Bacteria > Verrucomicrobiota > Kiritimatiellia > SLAD01 > SLAD01 > SLLF01. The sequence continues at coordinate 11,821 of PWVE01000128.1, read as the reverse complement.
GTGCGGCTCACGCACGGCTTGCAGGGTTTTCTGAAATTGTTTGGGGTTTCCGGCAATACACGCGTTGGCCATGTGCAAAATCTCGGGCACGCTGCGGTAATTGGTGACGAGATAGTACACGTGCGCGTTGGGATAGCGCTCGGGGAACGTGATGATGTTACGATAATCCGCACCGCGCCAGGAATAGATCGACTGAAAGTCGTCGCCCACCACCAGCACGTTGCCGCCCGGCCCCGTCAACAGGTCCACCCAATGCGCCTGTACCGGATTCGTGTCTTGATATTCGTCCACCAGAATATGCCCGAACTGCTGACGGTAACGCTCACACAAGTCCGGGTTGCTAACCAGCAGCCGCAAGCCGTTGGTCAGCAAGTCGTCGAAATCCATGGCATTCAGCCGACGTTTCCGCTCTTCATAGGCTTCGTGGACCGCCACCACGTCGTCGGGCTCGACCTTGGAATATTCGAAGCGATCCTCCGCCAGCGCCACCACCGGCTGTTCGGTGCTGGCGGCCAAGCCGAACAGGCTCAGCAGGACGTCGGGTTTGGGAAAATGCTTGTCGGTTAATTTCAGGTCCTGACTACAATGCCGCACTAGGCGCCGGGCGTCGTCGCTGTCCAGAATAGTGTAGTCGGACTGGTACCCCACCGCCGCCGCGTGGCGTCGCAGCAACCGGTTGGCCATGTGATGAAAAGTGCCGCCCCAAAGCCCGCTGACCGCGCCGCCGACCAGTCCGCGCGCGCGTTCCAACATTTCCTGGGCCGCGCGGTTGGTGAACGTGAGCAGCAAGATGCTGTTGGGATCGTGGCCCCCTTCCACCAGATAGGCGACCCGATAAACCAACGTGCGTGTCTTGCCGGTACCGGCCGCCGCAATCACCAGCACCGGACCGTCGGGTGCCGTGACCGCAGCCTGCTGTTCGGCATTTAGTTCGGCCGCATAATCGATTCGCTGCCCCTCCATCAACCCGCCGCCTCGATCATCTGCTTCACGGTCCGGCCCTGCAACTTCTCCTGCCAACCTGCTTCCAGATCGGCCATGGTGCTTTGCACACAGGCATCCAACTGATTCAATCCCAGCCCGGCGGGCTCCGTTCCATCCTCCAGAATCGCGTCCATCACTTCCTTGACGGTCAACGTTTCAGGAGACTTCAACAACGTGTAGTGATCCGGTTTTCCCGTAAGTCCGCCCAGCAAACCGGCGCGCTGCAACAAGCGCACCATTTCGTTGACCAGCCGCACGGACACTTGTTTTTCACGCGCATATTCCGTGGCGGAAAAAATCTGTCCTTGCCCGTTCAGGGCCGACCCCGCGCGCTGCATGATCCCCAGCGCAATCAGCAAACGGGCCCGCACGCTGGCGTTGGTGCCGTGCCGTTCCAGCTTGTAGGTATCGGAATTCTGCACCGCATAGGCCACCTCCGCGCCCAGCAAGACGATGAGCCAGCTTATATAAAGCCACCCCAAAAAGATCGGGACCGACGCAAACGTCCCGTAAATGGCGTTGTACTTCGAGACCCCGACTTGGAAATTGATGTAGAAACCTTGCCACGCCAGCCACATAATCGCGCCGATCAACCCGCTGGTCAGGCCAGGTCCCAGCTTGACCTGCGTGTTGGGCACAAAGATATAGAGGAACGTGAAGGCCAGCCATACCGCCACCAACGGACCGACTCGCAATAGCCCGCGCCAGATCCAAGCCACCGCTTCCACCTGCTCCTGCAAGAACTGGCCGATCAAGGCACTGGCCGCACTGGCGGCGACCACCAGCACGGGCACGATCACCAGAACACTGATATAATTGCTGACCTTGCGCAGCCAGTTGCGGGAGTCTTCAATGTACCACACGCGATTAAAGGCCTGCTCAATGCCGCCTAGCATTTTTATCACGATATAGAGCACAACCACGAGGAAGACACCGCCCATGGCCGCCACATTGACCGCAGCGTATTGCTCCAGCATTTGCAGGATGAAATCCTGAAACTCCACCGGCATATCTTCGATCCGTTCCAGCAACAGGTTGCGGATTTCCTCTTCGCCGGCCCCCAGGCCTTTGTACATGGAGAAGGTAATAGCCAAAATCGGCACGATGGAGATGAGCGTGCCCAAGGTCAATGCGGAGGCCTGTTGCGGCAAGGAGTCCTGCTTGATACCGCGAATCACCAAATGCCCCGTGCGCAAGAGGCGCACCAGCGCCCGCCGCGGTTGCGGTAAGACGCTGAGTTCCTCCTCCCACAGCTCGTGATGTATGAATTTTAGGCCGCGCCGAATCATTTCGACCAGCCACTGCATCCATTTTTTCATATTCAACGCTCCTGTTGCTGCTGCCACCAGAACCAAGCCGTCAAGGTTTTCGCGTCCCGGATCGATTCAGCGGCAATCATGGCCCGCACCTCGTCCGCCGTATAGATTTCCAACTGTACATGTTCATCTTCGTCCAGCGCCGTGCCGGCCGGTTCGGCAGCCAGGCGGGCATGGTACAGATGAATGACTTCATCGACATAACCGGGCGATGGATAGATCGCTCCCAATCGGGTCAACGCCACGGCGTCGTAGCCGCTCTCCTCCCGTAACTCGCGTCGCGCGGTGGCTTCCGGCTCCTCGCCCGGTTCACACACGCCCGCCACGATCTCCAGCACGGCTTGCTCGACGGGCTTGCGATATTGCCGGACAAAGGCAAACCGCCCGTCCGCCATTTCCGCCAGCACGCCCGCAGCTGGCGCATGACGAATAACCTCGCGGGCTGCCATGCGCCCGTTGGCCAACTGCACATCGTGCAGCTCCAAGCCCACGACGCGTCCCGCATAAAGCGTCCGACATTGTGTAGTGGCTTCCTCCATCCCTGTCCCCTCTTGTCCCCTGCCCCTTTCAGCGGCGGCGTCCCGTCCGACTAGCGGTAATAGGGATTATCGCCGGCCGCGTGGTCGGTCACATCAATCACCTCGCGCACGTTCGGACAAACATCGCGAATCGCGTTTTCCACGCCGTGCTTCATGGTCATTTTGGAGGCGGCGCACCCTTGGCAGCCGCCCCCCATCTCGATATAGACGTCCCGGTCCTCAATCTTTTGCAGCTTCACATAGCCCCCATGCGCGGCCAGCGCCGGATTAATGTGTACTTCCAGTAGCTGCGTGATCAAATCGGCCATGTCCGACTCCGGACCTTCCTGCACGGCTTCCAGCGCCGCGTCCGAAATCGGCGGAGCGGGTGCCAGCAACGGCTGTTTGATCGCCGGCAAAATATCCTTGGCCAGCTCCGGCCAGGGGGTTGGCACGTCCTTGGTCAAGGTGATCGCATTGCCCGACACCTTAATCCGGGTAATGCCCTGCACGGCAAACAGGGCGTCCGCCAACGGCGACCCCTGCGAATCGGCTGGCTCCTTGAAATCCACCGTCCAATCGTCCAACAACGTGCGGTTCACTTCAAACCGGCACATATTGGGGTCAGGCAGAAACTCACCCGTTACTTTAATGTCTGTTGCGCTCATAATAGATACTGCTCACTGTTCAATTAAGATTCGAACACTGTGAGTATGTACCCGTCTACCACGCATTGTCAAATGCACACCAAGCATGCGTTGACTGCCGCCTATGGGCGGACAGCCACAGTGCCAGCTCCGTCGCAAGTTAAGACCTGCGAGTGGATTCAGGTCGTCGAGGGAGGGGTTTCTTCCTCGCTACGCGCACAAGCACCGTCTGCGCAGCAACATCGGTTTACCAGCCCCTTTATGATCAGCAGCCCTCCCAACACCGTCAGTGCAATAGGTGCCCACCCGGGGGTCCACCAAGCGAATACAATGACCAAAACCCCCAGCAGGGCCGTACAGCCGCAGGGTGCAATTTTGGTCGTGATGGCCTTGTCGTCTGATGCGTTCATGGCGCATTCCTTTCGTGGTAACCTTAGTCCGGCGGCACGGACACACGCCCGTTGAGACCTGACAAACCGGACCGCGCGCTACCTTGGCCACGATTTTAGCGCAAAGCCCCTCAAAGAACAAGCATCTACAGCTGCGTTGCTGGGAAGGCGCGTGAATAGAGGCTGATAAGAGGTTGATGCATTTCAATCCCTCATATTGGCTTCGAAAACCCCAATGTTTTTGAGTAGAGAAGGGGGAAATGCGGATTGTTCGATCACAACGCGCTGGCCTGCTGTCATTTTGAGCGGAGCGGCTCGTCCGCCGTAGCCGTCTTCGGCGAAGGCGGAAGCGCAGTCGAAAAATCTCGTTCTCCGCCGACCCGCGTCGCCTTTAATCCGTTCCCAACGCGACGGTGGTTGGCGCGATTCTGAGATGCCTCGACTTCGCTTCGCTACGCTCGACATGACAACGTTCGGGTTGCGGACAATTGCCTGCGCTAGCCGGTTAAATGTGACCCCAGCTTAAACACCTAGTCCACCCACACATCGTCCTACCACACGTAGTCCCAGTACACATAGTCCCCATACACCTAGTCCATCCACACGTAGTCCCCGGCACCCACGGCCCCAAGGTATCCACCCACAGGAGGCATCTAATTAACACCCTCGGCTGATTCCCAGTCTCGCGGAGCTCGCTCCAGCCAAGTGAGACCAAATCGCCACGCTCTCATTCGGATCGAGCCGAACGCAGCGCCAGGACGTCGCGTGCCACGGATGCAAACGGCGTGTGCCGCTTGAACCCCAGGGCCGCCAGCCGATGGTTAGCCAGCTGGCTGTTCCACGGCCGCGTGGCCGGGCGCTGCGTCAACGTGTGCGCAGGTTGGATGCCGTCGGTGGGATAACCGAGTATTGCGGCGAGTCGGCAGACCCACTCATATTGTGTCCCGCCTTCCCGCTGCGAGAAGTGGTACGGACCCGCCGCATCTTGCTGTTCCAACAGAAAACGAATCGCAGCCGCCACATCCGTAATAGCCGTTGGGTAGCGCTGTATGACGTGGTCCCACTCCGATTCAGGATGGTCTTCAATGGCTTGGACGGCTTTGGCGATAAACCCTGATTCCTCAAATGTGAGGCCACACCCCACCAGTAACGGCACCCGCAGCACGATCGATGTGGACCGCGCACGAGCTACATCCTCGGCCGCGCGCTTGGTCCGACCGTACTCGTTGATGGGACGCCGCGCGGCATCCTCCGCATAAGGCGGTTCGTTACCATCAAATACATAATCGGTACTGATATAGATCAGACGGCTGGCCGCAGGCAGCGTTTGCATGAAGGTTTCCACCGGGGCCACGTTCAATCGATAGGTCTCGTCCGGATGCGCCTCGCAAAAGTCCGGATCACGATAGGCCGCACAATGCACCACGATGTCGGGCTGCACCACTTTTACCAGCGTCCCCAGGGCATCCGCATCCCGCAAATCGACCGATTGCAACCCCGGCAGCGACTGGCTAAATCCCAGCGCCGTAACCGTATGGTCCGCACGCAACTGGTTCCACACCTCCCGGCCCAAATAGCCGCTTGCTCCCGTTATGAGTACCCGCATATTATCGCCCGCCTTATTTCAGAGTTGCCTACTGGCCCCAATCCGTGCTTACATCCGCGCTCCGATTCACATCTACTTAACAGGAGCGTACTATGTCAGCGTGGACAGAACAACAACAACGGAATATTCAACTGATCGAAGGCAGTCACTACATGCGACCGCGTGTGGAGTCGCAGGTGCTGGACTTCCAACTGGCGGCCGACAGCAAGACCCCATTGGACGCATCGCAAATTGCGACCTTGCAGGCGCTGGAAATCGAAGCGGCCCGGATCGCCCTGCGCACGCTGGCTTCGCTGGCCGAGATTAATGAGCTGGACCATTTGGGCGGCGGCCTGGACTTGATCCCCGCGTTCGCCATGACATTGGCCATGGCCGACCATGAAAAAGTAACCTACACCTTTGAGCATGCGCATACGAGTGTCGGGCACTATGCCACGCTGGCGGCTTGGGAGTATCTGGACCCCGAATGGGTGATCAAAACGTTCCGCCGCGGCCTGGACATTGCCGGCCATGTAAGCTGGGTGCCCGGCGGGACCCAACTCAACGGCGGGCGCCTGGGCATCATGATTCCGGCAGCGGTCGGGCAGGCCCTCGGCCTGCGGGCGCGTCACGGCGACGCAGCCTGGGTGATCTGCCACTGCGGCGATGCCGGATGGATCTCGGGCCAAGCCCTAAACGGCTTTAACGCCGCCGACCTGCACGCGGCCCCGCTGACCTGCGTCATGCACCGCAACGGCATTCAATTGTCAAATACCAACAAGCACATCATGGACAAGGATCCGCGACCGATCATCGCGGCGATGGGCATTGAGCTAATCGAGATTCCCTCCCTGCTGGATACGGCCGCCCTGCATCAGGCCTACCAGCAAGCGGGCGAGCTGGCCCGCCAAGGTCGGCCCAACTGCATCTATCCCACGGGCTATCCGCAATCCAAGCTGTCCGAATTCGGCGAGTGCTACGGCGTAATGAAGGAATTGGAGGCCTTCGCCGGACAACACGGGGTGGCGCTGGACACGGAAATCTGGATTCCAGGTTCCTTGATGAGTTACCGCGATCTCGGCCCCATGCTGGAATGCTTGTTCCATGTCAACGACCTGCCGGGCGGCGCGGGCCATCATGACGGCCACATGAAGGGCCGGTCAATTGATGACGTACTGGCGAATCCCCTGTTGCAGTTCAGCGCAGAACAGGAAGAAGCGTTGACCGCATTGCGAGCCCAAGCACGACGCGTCGTGGTAACCACCGCGCGCCCGCAACCCGGACAACCGAACTTGCTCTTGGACGATGCACAAGCCGAAGCGGTAGAGCTGCCCAAACCCGGCAAGGACGTCAGCCCGCGGGCTGGCGTGGAGGCGGGGTACGCGCTGGTGGCCCAAACCCATCCGGACGATGTGTTTGTGGTTTCCTGCGATCTGGACCCCTCCACCAAGCTGGGCAAAGCGAAAAAGTTCCTGGCGGCCGATCACCAATTCGAGATGAGTATTCAGGAGCAGGTTTCCGCGCTGATGGCCAATGGGCTGGCCGTCAGCGGTCCGCAACCGCAACTCAACGTGTTTTCCACCTTTGCCGCCTTCTTCGAGGGTATTGCGCGTGAAGGTTTTGAAATGTGGCGCTACACGCGCAACCTGACCGGGGTGAACGAAGGGCTGAACGTCACGTTCCACCTGTCGCACGTCGGATCGTGCACAGGCCGTGACCACTTCTCAGGCTGGAGCCTGGACTGGATTAACCTGGCCCTCGGCTACCTGCCCTACTTGCACCGCTTCTACACGCCCGCTGATGCGCGCGCGGCCTTTATTGCCGTGCGCGATCTGGCCGCCGCTTACGGCGGACATATCATCGGCATCCCGCGCGATAACCTGCCGATATTGACTAAGGCCGACGGCTCCACACCGCTCTGGAACAGTGCGGACGCCTGGGAAGCGGTCACGCCTTATCGCACCGTTGAAGGCGCGCGCAAGGCGATTTTGGTAGTCGGAGCCCCGGCGTGGTTAGCCGGCGAAGCAGCTGACACGCTGGGTAACGTGGACGTGCATGTGGTCAACGGGTTCCCGCTGCCTGCGAACGCTTTGTCAGACTGGTTTGCACAGTATCCGGAAGGATTGGTCACAGTGGAAGACGGCCTGATCGGCGATCCGGAACAGGGCGGCCTGCGCGGTTTTGCGGGCTTGGTCCGCACGGCGGCCCACGGCACGCAGGTGCCGCTGGCCCACATTGGGATCGTCGATCCTCGCGTGGCACCGTCCGAGGGGCATCTGGAAACGTGGGCGCACTTCGGCATCACCACGCAGGATATTGCCACAGCCGTAAGCACGCTGTGATCGATCTGCACTGCCATTCCTGCTTTTCCGACGGAACCGATACGCCGGAAGAGCTGGTGGCGCAGGCCATTCAATCCGGCGTGAAGGGTTTAGCCCTGACCGATCACGATACGGTGGCGGGGGTTCCGCGTTTTGCAGAAGCCGCCGCCCCACATGGCATCACCGCCGTGGCCGGAGTGGAAATCAGCACCGCTTTTCGACACGGCGACCTGCACATGCTGGGCTATTTCGTCGATCACCAGGATTCGCAACTGGCCGAAAAGCTGGAATGGATCCGTTCCGGGCGTCGCGCGCGCAACGACGAAATTTTTCACAAGTTACACCAGCTCGGCATGCCACTGACGTGGCCCGAGATCGCGGGCCACACCGAGGATCGGGTTATTGGCCGACCCCATTTTGCCCAGGCCATGGTGGCCCGCGGTTACGTGCACAACACCAAAGAGGCGTTCACGCGCTACTTGGCACGCGGCGGATCGGCCTATGCCGCCCGCCGCACGTTAGCCGCCGAAGATGCGCTCGCCATCATTTGCGACGCAGGCGGCGTGCCGGTGTTGGCACACCCCGTTACGCTCCCCTTCACCCGCCGGGAATTGCGCGACGCCCTGATCGAATTGAAACGTATGGGATTAGCCGGACTGGAAGTATATTACCCGCAGCATAATCCGGAACACACCAGGTTCTACGCCCAGTTAGCCCGGGAATTGGACCTCATTCCCACCGGAGGATCAGACTACCATGGCACGCGCACACCCGACCTCCAACTTGGCCGGGGTTTCGGGACGCTGAAGGTTCCCGCCAATACGATCGACCGATTGTCGTGCTGGTTGCCTATTCCTTAACGCAGGCGATTGCCCGCAACCCTAACTTTGTCGAAAGCTTCGTCGCGAGCTTTGTCGACAAAGTTTCCGACAAAGCTTTTGCAAAAGCCTGAAAGGACTTGGTCATGTCGAGCTTGCCGACATCTCAGAATCGCGCCAGCCACCGTCACGTTGGGAACGGTTTCAAAGGCGACGCGACTCGGCGGAGAACGAGATTTTTCGACTACGCTTCCGCCTTCGCCGAAGACGGGCTCCGGCGGACGAGCCGCTCCGCTTAAAATGACGGCAGGTGGGCAGGCGGCTTAAACACCTATTCCATCCACCCACCCCTGGAAACGGCGGTTCGGTGTGTTCAGAAAGAAGATGTATCCCAACCGAGGCTCTTGCAAAACCTCCGAGGTCGACACGGAGGTCGACCCTCCGGCAAATAAACAAGTCTATTTCGCAGGTTACCGGAGGGGCAGGCTCCGTCCTGCCCTCATGAATGGGAGGCTTTGCAAGAGCCTGCTGTTAAAAAGTATTATGAAAACTATGAAAAGGGAATCGGTTGACGATTACGGGCCACGAGCAGAGCGAAGCACCAATCGTCTAGAATTCCACCCGAACTCATGTATAGTGCTCAGCCATGAAACGTGTGTTGATAGTGCTCGTGTGCATCGTGGTGGTGGGTCTTCTGACGGCACTTAGCCCGTGGGGTTTGCAGCAAATCAGCGATCAAGTCGCTCATCAGCTGGCCGCCCGCTTGGCTGTGTCGGTTACCATTGATGCCCCGCGCCTGCAATGGCCCCCCACCCTGCAGGTGGAACGGTTCCACGTATATGATGAAGAAAAGACGTACGTCGATCTGCAGCAACTGGAGCTGCGCGTTGTGCTGAGCGCCTTATTCCGCCGGGAACTGGTCATTGAAGCCGTACGCGTGGCGCATCTCTATTATCGCGACTGGCCGGCACCGGCTATGCCGCCCGCGACCGACGAACCGGTCACAGCAGCGGGGGATCGCAGCTTGACCGGGCCGTTCCGGCGCATCGACCTCCGCCAATTCGATTTCCCGGAAATCATTATCGATGTCGACCAAACCGAGCACCCCATTCAGCTACGAACGGCGGGCGGCCTTGCGCTAGCCCCGACACACGTGGTGGGTGTCCGCTTTGATCACGCCCGCGTCGATATCGGCGACCACGCGACCTATCTGCTGGACCCGCTGAACCTGACGAGCGATAACGGAGCGTACCAACTGGATGCTACCCGTATCCAAATCGGGCCCGGCCAACTTGATATGCAGGGACGCATTGAACCGGACGCGATCGATCTACGGTTAACGCTGGCAGACTTGCCACTGGCCACCTTCGGGTTTGCCGGGGTCCCGGAGACCGCAGGCCAAGTGGAGGGCGAATGGACCGTAAAAGGACGGCCGGACCAGCCCGCAACGCATTTGCGACTGGCCTTCACCGGATTGCGGCCCGCACCGACGGTGGCATGGGACGGGCCACCTGCGCGATTTACCATTACCGCCGATTGGGTGGACGCCCATTTTTCCCTACGCCTCGCGCTCGAGGATTTAACCGGCGATCCGGTTGAATTGGCGGTCGACCTGCCTTGGTCACTGTCGTTAGCACCTTTTCAGATCGAGTGGCCGCCTACCGGCGACTTGAACGGGCGATTAACCGCCGCCAGCGATCTGCGGGAACTGGCCTCGTTACTGGTGTGGGACGTGCATCGCGTGGCGGGACAACTGGCGATCGATTTGGCCATTGGGGGCACCGCCTCGGCCCCCCAATTTGAGGGGCACTTTACCATCCGCGACGGCACGTATGAACACGACCTGGCCGGGACGCTGATCCGGGACCTCAACGTGCGGCTGACCGGACGGGAAGATGCGCTTTGGATTGAGGAATTCCGAGCCACCGACGGTGGCCGCGGACGACTACGATTGTCCGGGCATGGACAATGGTTGCCCGCCGAAGACCATCCCTTCAATCTACACCTTGAGCTGGACCGCTTTCGCCTGTTCCACCATGACACCGCGCACGCCACTGGCCACGGGCGTTTCGACTGGACCGGCAACCGGTTGACCAGCGAGCTCAGTGGCGGGTTGCGGCTTGAGCCGGTTGAAATCCACATCCCCGAACGCTTGCCGCCGACCATTATTCCGTTGGACGTCACTGAAATAGACGGAACACGTGAACATCCGCCTCCCCCACCCTCACCGGAACCCAAAGCAGCACCGCACGAGCTGGTGCTGAACGTGGACCTGGCCGTGCCCGACCGGTTTTTCGTGCGCGGACGGGGGCTGGACGCCGAATGGGGCGGCCGGGTACAAGTGCGGGGCGAACCGACCGCCCCCACGATTAGTGGTACCCTCAACCTGTTACGCGGACGTTTTGTCTTCTTTGGTCGCCGCCTACGCCTGGCGCGCGGAACGATTACCTTGGACGGCAGCTTCCCACCCAACCCGTTTTTGAACGTGGTCGCCGAAGCGCGCACGGCGGGGATTGTAGCGCTACTCCGCATGCAGGGGCCGGTTGACGCACCCGAAATCCACTTGGATTCCATACCCGAAATGCCGGAGGACGAAATATTGGCGCGCCTGCTGTTTGGCCGCGAAGTCGCCCGGATGACGCCTTGGCAAGCGGTCACGATGGCCCAAGCGGTCAATCAGTTGCGTGGTGGCGGCAGTGCCTTCGACTTCATCGGAGAAACCCGGCGCCGCCTGGGTGTGGATCAGATTGAAATACGCGACCGGGCCGAGGATGAAGGCGACGAAGGGATGGCCATCACGGTTGGCAAGTACATTGGCGACCGGCTATACCTTGAGGTCGAACGCGGTTTGGCCGCAGAAGGACAACGCGTATCGGCCGAAGTCGAAATCACCCCCACCATCCGCCTGGAAACCGAAATGGGCGCCGAGGCACAAGCGGGCCTGGATCTCATTTGGACATGGGACTATTAGATGACGGAGTGGCGAGTGGCGAGTGGTCAGCAGTAGCCAGTGATCGTCTACCGTAGTCGTCGCCGTAGTCGTCCGCCGAAATGGACAGGAATAAGGGGGAGGCGGAGTGGACAGTGAGCAGTAAGCAGTAGCCAGTAATCGGTGATCGGTAATCGGTTAAGATATCTCACCTTCGCAGGATGGGCGGGTTGGTAGGGCGAAGCGTCCCGCTGAGCCGCAGAGCATGCATGGATTGATCCGAGCAAGCACGGAAACATAGTCCTGTTCTTGCT
>PWVE01000054.1 GCA_003562335.1 PVC group bacterium | reverse complement strand
GTGATAAATGACGAAATACCCAAACACCCACGTGTCCGCCGTAGCCGCTTCGGCGAAGGAGGAAGTCCGAAAGAAGCCCGAAGTTCGAATAGGCAAGCCGCACTATGCGTGAATGCGGGATCCATGGATGGTCAGGGCGGTCATCAAGTAAGCGGTGGATGACAGGTATTTCGGGCTTCGAAATTCGGACTTCCTTGGGTATTTGGGTATTTCGTCATTCGGTCTTTGCGGGCAAACGCAAAAGATTTAGATGCGTTTGCCCTGCCCTTCCGCCTTCGGGCTTTTCGGAATTTCTTCGCGGCTGGATGCTGCATCATTCGGCTTTCCGCATCAACAAGGGTGCTAGATGGGCCCAGACATTGGCCGCCATGATCTTGGTGGGCTTGGGCTGTAACCGCTGGTTATTACCGTAGTCGGCACGCTTCACCGCACCCACCAAGACCCGCCATAGGTCATTCCGCCCGGAGTCCCGATCGCGCCGTCAGGCGTGTATCGGGACGGCGGGAATCGGGACGGAGTGGAGGAATCTCATGCCCTCGCGTAGTTTTGCTAAAACTGCAGGTGATTCTCGATGATGAACTGCTCGGTGCGGCCCGTCCGGGCCTGATCATGATGGAGGTAATTGAACCGCAGTTTCCAGCGGTGCCCCCGAAGATAGAGATTCACGCCGGCCCCCCAATCGCTTTCCGCCGTATCGGTGTCGGAACGGTCATGACGCAGTTGCGCGTAGCGCGCTACGGCTTCCACCCGTTGCGGAACCAGAAAGCATCCGATACTCACCATCCAGGCCCATCCGTCGTAACGATCCACGTCGTCCGCGCGGGGCGCGACTTCACGCAGATAACCTTCCGTCACTAACGAGAGACCGCGCCACGCCAGGCGCGCATCCGCGGTAACGGCCGCCCAGTGTGCCCGCGGGTCCTCCTCCCCGGAGCGCCCCAAATCCCATGCCCGCACCTCGTTCAGCCAAGCCGCTTGGGCACCAAATCCAATCGCCAGTTGGGGCGCTTCAGAAAACGCATAATCCGACTCCTCATAAGGCAATCTTCCCAACGGGGCCAGCGCGACGCGGGTGGAGACCATGTTCCCGCGACTGTGGCTGTCTTTCACGTTGCGTCCGGCCCCATCATAGATGCCGAACCCGTAGGCGGTCCGGTCCTGTTCATTGCGCCCATGCAGCATAACGCCAATGTCATATCCGTTGGGAAATCCGAATGCCCCGGAGGGCAACCCGCGCTCGACAAAATGCTGACGCATACCGCTGATGGCGCGTTGTCCCTGGAAAGGAACGGGCATTTGTCCTGCGCGCACCTGTAGCCGGGGGGTATGCGCATAATTAAACCAGCCGTCGCGCAGCGTGGCCTCACGGGCCAATTCCGGCATAATGCGAAACGTCAACGCCGGATCATGCACGTACCCCCGCACATCGACACGCAGGCGACGTATAAAGAAACTGCTTAAATCCTCCGCATCCGGGCGACGCTCGTACGCATAGCGAACCTGAACGCGTCCGCCTATGCGTAGGCCAAACGTGTCATCGGCCGTTCCGACCGCAAAACCATCCGCGCGCATACTCACTGGCGGATCGGCCGGCAAGGGAGGCAAGGCGGGGCTTGGATCCGCCCAGGCGCCAACTGGCCCTACCGCACACCAGCCGCCTACCACCCACCATGCGCCTCCATACACCAGGTGTTCCTTCAGCATTTTAACAGTCCTCAGTGTATTACCTCCTTGACAACACTTATCCTTTGAGAATGCATAGCATTAATACTAGCTATGTCAAAGATTATATTTTGATTACTCAAAATATAGCCGCCATCTTTCTGACCGCATGACGGCGGTGTCGGCCCATGCCTGCCCTTAATGGGCTGGGCAGGCCGTCGGCGTGGCTGTATGGTGCCCCGCAGGGAACCGAAACGATGGTGTCGACGGAAACAACGACCAGCCCAGTGCCGCGAGTCCCGCTCGTCGCCCAAATCACGTTTCCCGTGTGGATGTGCTTCTGGGTGCCGGTCATACTTTGGGGGTATCTGCCCGGTCACTTCATGGTACGGGGACTGCTCAAGCTCTGGCGGCACTAAAGAAGTCCACTAAGAACACGAACCATCACTAAAAGAGGACGGGACATTCCACCTTTTCGTGTCCTTTGGTGTTTTTCGTGGTTGAGAACAAATCCATGAATGAGGCGGGGCTTCACCGCACCCACCAAGACCCGCCATACCAACCGCACTCCTGCCCGCCATTCCTACTCGTACACGCCTATCTCCACAGCCCGCGCCCGCCCCACCGCCCAGCTATATCCACGATCCCGTTCCAAGACCTGGAAGCCTGCTTAATGTGCGAGTTTCACCGTTGCCAGACGGTTCAGACTGACTCCGACCTCGGCCGCCTCCACGGTGAGATCGCGATGGACATCAGGAGGGACTCGGACCATGAACTTGCCGCTAAACTTTCGGCTTGCGAGTGGCTCGGGCACCGCCTCGCGTGCTGTCGTCATGTCGGCGACAACGTCAGCGACAACGCCTCTAATTCCCCGCAGCGCAGCTTCGGGGGAGTTCGACAGCCAGCTCAATCCGGGGAATTCTGCGCACAGACCAACGTACTCCTGATCGTCCTCTGACCAGGTTACCCGGTAAGTATAGTGATCATTTCGAATGGCTTTCATACTCCAACCTCTCGATTGCTCTCAGGATTTGCTTGACCTGATATGCTTTGGCTTTGCCTTTGGCGTTCTGAATGTTGACCCGCGGATCTCCTTGCCACGGGGTCCTGTAGACTCTGTGGCTTGAACCTTTCTGGCGGTGTTGCCCGAAGTAGTGGTCACAGACCCGGCACACATCAACAAAACGGATGCTCTTCGGATTGCTCCGCATCTGCTCAACTATGTCGTCAACGCTCGCCACAACCGTACAGTATCACTATTGATATCAATGTCAAGTGTCCGCAAGATTAATAGTCATGTTATAGCTTTAATGACAACATAATGACTTGTCAACGCTACACCCGCGCCCAACATATTACCACTCCGACCTACTTCACCGCCCACCAAAGCCACCACACTGGTCATTCCGCCCGGAGTCCCGATCACGCCGTCAGGCGTGTATCGGGAAGGCGGGAATCGGGACGGCGCGGAGGAATCTCATGACCGCGCCAACCACCGCCGACCGTCGGGCAGATTGGCACACACTTTTCCAAGGCCTGGGAAACAACCATCAATCACGTTCCAAGACCTGGAAGTCCACTAAAAACACGAACAATCACTAAAAGAGGACGGGACAAATCCTCTTCTTTTTCGTGTCCTTTGGTGATTTTCGTGGTTGAAAAACCATGAATGAGCGCGCTATTTCCAAATTTGGACCTCACCCCGATGGGACACGGGACCTTCGGTTTACGATAGCGGGCGACGATAGCGGTGGACGATTGCCCATACGCTACTCGTGGTCCGCCACTTCATCGAACACTTAACCGCCACCCTTAAACGGCTACCCTTAATCGACCCGCTTCACCGCACCCCACCAAGACCGCCACACCAACCGCACTCCTGCCCGCCATTCCTACTCGTACACGCCTATCTCCACTTCCCGCGCTCGCGCAACCTCTCAGCCAAATCCACGCGCCCTGGCGACTGAAACAACCAAATCCGGCGACAGCCCATTTGACTCCGCAGAAGGTTCATATGTACGGACTGCCCCTCGTCCCGGCTGCCTCCGCTCCCTCTTAAAGCCCGAAAAGAGCACCAAAAAGAGCCGCTAAGAGCCCAAATCGCCAATTTCAGATTCATAACTCGTTGATGCTCTAGAGAAACCGTGGGTCCGACCCGGACGGCCCAAATCGAGGCTCGCTTTATATGTCCCCATGACATAAACTAGCGGCATGAAGACCGTATATATTGAGACGTCGGTAGTTAGCTATCTCACTGCGTTACCCGCAAGGGATTTGCTGGCAGCAGCGTGGCAGACAGCCACACTCCAATGGTGGCGGAATCGACGTTCAGGTTTCGAGCTGTGTACGTCGCAACTGGTTTTGGACGAGGCGGCAGCGGGCCATCCTGAGGCAGCTGAACGGCGTATGCGCAGTCTGGCCGGGGTGCCGATGTTGCCCATCACCGACGCCGTAAGCGACTTGGCGGCCGCGCTGTTGCGCGGCGGGGCGCTGCCGGGAAAGGCGGCTGACGATGCGTTGCATCTGGCCATCGGCGCATATCATGGTGTGGAGTACCTGTTGACCTGGAACTGCCGCCATCTCGACAATGCCGAGATGAAACCGTTAATGCGCAGCATCTGCGCGGTTCACGGATATGTCTGCCCCGAAATATGTACTCCGTTGGAGTTGATGGGAGATGAATATGAAAGATGAAGTTTTGCAGGAAGTTTGGAAAGCCAAAGACGACCTTGGCGCCAGGCATAACTACGACGTGCATCGCCTTGCAGAAGCGCTGCAGGCCAAGGAAGGCACTTCGGGGCATGCAATCCTGGATTTGCACGCCCGAGGTAAGGATCGCCGAAGTGATGGCTCCGTACGGCACTAAACGCATCGCCTCATTAGTGGGGGAATCG
>PWVE01000225.1 GCA_003562335.1 PVC group bacterium | reverse complement strand
GTGTGGGTCACAGGCAAGATGCCTGTGCCACTTTGGGTCCAGCCGGTGAGGAGGTCGGTGCCGGGGAGGTAAGAGTAGGAAACCACGGATTGCACGGATGACACGGATGAGGTGATGGTGGCGAAGCGGCCGACGGGGTCGTAGTCGTAGGTGGGTGTGTGGGTGTGTGAGGGAGTCGTAGTCGTAGGTGCAATGGTGGAGGGTGATTTTGCGCAGCATTACAATTTACGGGTTCAAGAGGAACGGTTAGAGCGCGAGAGCTACTGGACTGGCCGAAAATTTCAACCGCTTGTTTGGCCCCATTCATAGCGCAGCGCGGTAATAAAATAAAGTGCGGCCGTTTCGGCCCGCAACGTTAAATCGCCTAGGGACACCGGCACGATCCCGGCGGCCAGCGCCGCTTCCAGCTCGTCGGGCGTAAAATCCCCTTCCGGTCCCACCCAGATGCCGACCCGCGCGGGAGGCGTCGACCACGTTTGCAAACTTTCTTTAAGCGTCTGCCGCGGCGGCTGCAAGGCCCCGACCCAGGCCGCGTCCAGTTCCGTAACCGTGCGCAGGCCAGTGGCCCAATCCTGCACGGGCCGGATAGCCGGCAACCAGTTGCCACCACATTGCTCGGCGGCCGCAATGGCCGCCTTCCACCAACGGTCGGGTCGCCCGGCGGCCCGGGCCACACAACGCTGGGTAATCACCGGCTGAATCGCCGAAACACCCAGCTCCGTGGCCTTGCGAATCAGCCAATCCAAAGGCTGTGGCCGGATCAGTGATTGTACCAACGTGATATGCGGTTGCGGGCGCGGATCGTAACGGGGCGGTTCCAGGGCCAAGATCACTTGGTGCCGCCCGGCTTCCTGCAACGTCCCTTCGGCCGCAGCCCCCTGACCATTGAAACATTCCACCCGGTCACCGGCTTGCAATCGCAGCACGCGCACCAAATGCCGGGCCGCATCGCGGCCCAGCGTCAGCGTCGACGCTTCGTCCGGTTTCCAATCCTTGGAAAAAATTCGGGGCGGTTTTCCAAGCCTTGGAGCCGGGGATGAAGCGGGGCGGGGCATGGCAGTCGATGACCGTGGGGTTTTACTTGGACGCCTGCAAGGTGTCCCGACGCCGATAAAACTGTTTGGCGCGGTTTTTTAACCGGGCCGCTTCAGGATGATTGTTGTCATCGAGCAGCCGGGCAAATTCCTGGAGGACCTTGCGCTGTTTATGGTCCAGCCGCTCCGGGGTTTCCACCATGACGACCACGTGCTGATCCCCGTTCCCGAAGGAGCCCACCCCTTTCAGTCCGCGTCCGCGCAGGCGAAACACCTTGCCGCTTTCCGTGGCGGCCGGAATTTTAAGTTTGGCATAGCCATGAATCGTCGGCACCTCAATCTCACCACCCAGCGCGGCGACGGGATAGGGTACCGGAACCTGGACGAAAATGTCTTCATCGCGTCGTTTGAACAGCTCGTGTTCCCGCACATGCAACACCACATACAAATCGCCGGGCGGTCCGCCGCGCACGCCGTTTTCACCTTTACCGGCCACGCGCAGGCGCGAGCCGGTTTCGACCCCCGCCGGAATCTTCAGCGTAATCGTGCGCCGGGCCTTCACCCGGCCTGCGCCACGACAGGTGTGGCAGGGGTTGCGGACCACTTCGCCAGCCCCGCCACAAGCCCGGCAGGTCTGGCGTACGTGGAAAAACCCATTGGAACTGATCGACTGCCCCGTGCCCTTGCACTGTGGACACGTTTCCCGTTTTGACCCGGATTGGGCCCCGCTGCCTTTACAGTCCTTGCACTCGTCCATCACGTTGAACGTGAGGTCGCGTTGTGACCCGAACACTCCTTCCTCAAAATCGATCTCCAGATCAAAGCGCAAATCATTGCCGCGATTGGCGGCTTGGCGACCTCCGCCTCGCGCGGATGCGCCGCCGCCGAAAAAGTCATCGAAAATACTGCCGCCCCGCGCGCCGCCGCCACCGCCGCCGCCGAACGCGCCCATGAAGGTCCGCAACGCCTCTTCCAAGTCGATGCCTTCGAAGCCGCCCCCGCCGAAGCCGCCGCCACCGCCACCGGGCGCGAAGGCTTGATGACCGAATTGGTCGTATTTTTGGCGTTTTTGCGGGTTGGTCAGCACCTCGTAGGCCTCCGTGGCCTCCTTGAACTTTTCTTCCGCCTCGACATTGCCCGGGTTCTTGTCCGGGTGATATTTGACGGCCAGTTTGCGGTAGGCCTTTTTGATATCGCCTTCGCTGGCGTTCCGGCTCAGGCCGAGGACTTCGTAATAATCTCTTTTTTGGGTGGGCATTATTCTGTCCCCTGCTCGGTGGGTGTAGCGTCGTCGGCTTCCGCGGCGCTGGCCGGTCCGCTGGAAACCACGACTTGGGCCGGACGCAACAGTTTATCCCCCAGCAGGTAGCCGCGCCGGGTCTCAGCGATCACGGTGTCCGCCGGGTGTTCCTCTGAAGGCAGCTGCGTCACGGCCTCGTGTAGATTGTGATCGAACGGTTGGCCCTCAGCCTGGATCGGTTCGACTTGGTTTCGTTTTAACAGGGCGAGAAACTGGTCATAGACCATCTGGAACCCTTCCAACACGGCGGGGGGCACCTCCGCTTTCGCCGCCGTTTTCAGGCCCAGTTCGTAGTGATCCAGCACCGGCAGGCAATCCCGCAGCACCTCTTCGCGGGCGTCCCGCTGCCAGGCGGTACGCTCCCGCAAGGTCCGTTTGCGGTAGTTATCAAAATCGGCCTGTAACCGTAACAGCCGGCTTTCCAGCGCCTCGTCCTCTTCTGTTTTAGTCGCGGTTTCGGCCGCGGCCTCAGGCGCCGCCGTGGCTTCCTCCGTACCGGTCGGATCCGGCTCGTTGACCTGTTCCTCCCGGTTCTCAGCGGCATCGGCTTGCTCCGCCGCGTCAGGCGGTGTGGCCGTGGTTTGTTTCTTTTTCGATTTGCTCATGTTTTCAATCCTTAGATGTTTTGGGGTCCACTGGCTGTGCGGTCTGATCACCGCAGCCTTAGCCCTGGTCGAAAATTTCGACAACGCCCCAGTCTTTGCGTTGAAGTAAATTAAACAAGCGGGATGGAGCGTACGTGGTCCAAGCCATGAAAGCAAGCCGGACCTTGGTTCGACACGCGTCGTGGACGGAAATGTCGACCGATATTTCCAAGGGGAATTGGCTCCGGCGGTAGGGCTCGAACCTACAACCTAGTGATTAACAGTCACCCGCTCTACCATTGAGCTACGCCGGAACAACAAGGCCACGCATCCTATAACACTTCCGGATATTGTCAAGCCCGATTGGCAATCAAATCATGGGACCACAACATCCGCGCCAATTGGTTCACTAAGGTCGCCAGCGCAGTTAAAAAAAGCGAATCCACTGAATCCGCACGAAATCATCGCGACGGAGGGCATGGAGCGGGCTGGACTCGGCGGTGCCCGCCAACCACCATGCGTCGAGCTTCAGCTGGGTGTGCGGTCCGATACGACGTTGCGCCTGGAGGGTCGCCAGCACCTCGCCGATTTCCAAATCGATTAGCGTGCCGCCGGAAACTTCGGTGCTGGCAAGATCATTCCATGCCCAGCGTCCTCCCGCAAAGATATCGTTGTCGAGAATGGTGTTGGCTGTTGGGCTTTTGCCGCGCGCGTCGTAGGCATATTCCACGACCCAGGTCCAATCCGATACGCCTCCGCCGATGGCATAATGCGTGCGCTCAAAGCCGCCGATCGACAGGACGTAATCATCAAAGAAACCCGAGCGATAAGCCAGCTCCGCTTTCCACAGCCACGGCCCGGTTGTCCATTGCAGTTCCAGCCCGGCCTGAAGCAATTCTTCATAGAAGGGCACATAAACCGTGTCGGGCTCGTGGGCACCTGGTTGCACCGCTGCGGGTAACTCCTCATTCGGGATCAAAAAGGGCATCCGATTCCGGCCCTCAAAAAAATGCACGGCTAGATCCATGCGGTCGAGTGGCAAGTGATACCGCAAGGCAAGGTCAAACGTGCGGTAAGTGGTACCGCTCTCATACAAGGCGTCTGCAGACGCCACGGTCCGGTCCGGTCGCAACCGCGCCCGTTCGCTTGGAAACGGGAATGGGCGGAAAAGGGGCATGACCCACAAGTCCAACCGTCCGTATGTCAGCCACGTTGTCAGCCCGATCAACGGTTGCCCGAGTTTCTCCGCACGGTCCAGCCAGTCAATCCGTTCCCGTTGGTTTACCACGTCAACCACCGGGAACACATCGGACACGCCCCACGCGACGCGCTGCAGCCCCAGCAGTAGTCGCCACGTGTCCTCCTGCACGTACACGTGACCTTCGCGTACATCCCACCGATACCCGCCGTCGTCCGCGTTGTCGCCGTGTCCGGCGACCGCGAGGCGGACACCCACGGAACCCGGCGGGGTATAGCGCAGGTCCCCCTCCACTCCGATGCCACCCCCGTGATCGTCCTGGGTCGCCAGAGCGGGCGATTGAGGGAACCATCGGCCCTCCGCCGTGATGCGCCCGGTGATTGAGACGGGGGGTTGGGTAAAGGCGACCGGTACGCACCACATCCATGTGAGGGCGACCAAGCTGCAGGGGGCTATCGACCGCCATGAAAGACGGGCCGGCGGTGCAGCGCGCAGGTTTATATTTTTGAGCGGGGCGACCATCTGAAATTTCAAGCAGCTTAAAATATAAAAAAAGATATTGGCAAATTAAACTTGTCCTGCTTTACTGGCCGGGAAGGCGCGTGCCGGACGGAGTTGTGTATAAGTGTTTGCACTATAGGAGTATACTATGATGAGAAAGCTGACGTTGACCTTGATTGTACTGGCCTTGACCGGCTGGTTTAACGAAGCGGCTGAGGCCAATACCTTGCATCGACGGATCATTGGGCTGAGCGCGGGCCGGATTGAGCCCGGCGGGGATCTGAAAGATTTGACGGAGTCGTTGGATGATATATACACCTTCGGCGTATTTGCCGCGATTCCGTTTAACGATTATGTGGCACTGATCGGCAACATCGGCCGTACGGAAATCACCGGTGATTTCCGCGAAAGCGGTTTTGCGCTCGATCTAGAGACCACCATCATGGCGTATTCGGGCGGAGTGCGGTTCAGTGTTATGCCGCGCGAAGTTTTCAACCCGTTCGTGTCGGCGTCCTACTCGTATTCGACGATTGATGTGAAGATAAAGGCCAACGGGGAAAGCATGTCGGATGATTTTAATGAGAAGGCCATTGTGCTTGCCGGTGGCGCGGAAATCGCGCTCGGCGATCGCTTTTCCGTTATTGGAGCTTTTGCGCGCGTTATGCCGCAGGACCAGGATGAAGACGACTTGGAAATCTTTACCTCAGATGATCGCGATGTCATCAGTGTGGCGCTCAATTTCTGGTTGACCGACAATGTATTGCTCGGCGGCACGTTTGCCCAGGAACTGGAGGATGATTCCCAGACCTACCAGATCGCGGTTGGATTCTCCTTTTGATCGGATGGGTTAGTGCCGGGGCTTGGGGCCGCTGGACGGTCCGGCATCGTCTCGGCATCGCGCTGGTGGCCGCCGTGTGGACGGCGGTCGCCGGTGCGGGCGGACGCTATTTGGCCCTCGAAGGTCGCATCAGCATCTTCTTCGAGGAGAACGATCCCCAGCGGCTTCAGGTGGTGGCCTATCAGGCTGCGCTGGCACAGCAGGAGTACGTCTTTCTGTTGCTCGCTCCTCGTGATGGCGATTTGTTTACGCCCGCCGCGCTGGCGGCACTGAAGGAGTTAACGCTGGATGCAACGGCACTGCCGCGCGCACAACATGTCTACTCATTGTTCAACCATCCACAACTGACCAACGATGAAGACGACCTTTTCGTCGCGCCCTTGATTCCATTACAGCCGGACCTTGATGATAACGGGTGGGAGGATTTACGTGCAACTGTACGCCACAACGCCTTGCTCCAGCACCGGTTGCTTTCCCCCGATTTGAGCACGGCCGCCGTTATCGTCCGGTTGGACGTGCCGTTGGACGCGGATAGGGAACGGGCCGACGTGGCGGCCCGCGTGAATGAGCTCGTGCGAGACTGGTCATCGCGCCATCCGGATATGACGCTAACCGCCGCCGGGGATCTACTGTTTGAGGCGACGTTTGTTGAAGCCGGCCAGCGTGACCTGCGTGTGTTGAGCCCGTTCATGTTAGTGGCCGTATTGCTGCTGCTGGCTTTGATCTTTCGTTCGGCCGCGACGGTGGCGGCGGTATGGCTGGTAGTGGCCGGGGCAACAGTGGCCGCGTTGGGGTTGGCGGGATGGTTCGGATTCACCTTGTCGGTCATCTCCGTTATTGCACCAGGGTTGGTCGCGACCTTAACGGTGGCGGACAGCGTGCACATCGTCCGGGCCACTCTCGCCCAGCGGCGACTCGGGCGGGCACCGGCCATCGCCGTTGAGCGCGCGATGCAGGAGAACCTGCAGCCGGTCCTTATGACCAGTGCGACCACCGCCATGGGGTTTCTTGTCCTTAACCTGCTGGATTCGCCCCCTTATCGCGACCTGGGCAACATGGTTGCCCTGGGTGTGGTCACGGGCTTCTTTTACTCGTCTCTGTTGCTGCCCGCGCTGCTCAGCCTGTGGCCGGGAGCCGTACACGATGATCCGTTGGCAGGTTTCCAGCAAAGGATCCGCCGCTTAGGGCGGTATATTGAGGGGCATCGCGGCGTTCGGACCGGCGGCATGATTACGATGGGCGTGATACTGGTGGTGGGCATGGCGCGCTTGGAATGGCACGCCAACGCACAGCAAAATTTCAGTCCACGCATGGCCGTGAGGCAAGCCGTGGACCGGCATGTGGACCGCATGGGCGGTTACGCCACGTGGTCGCATGCGATTTCGGCAGCCGAGCCTGACGGGATCGCGTCGCCGGATTACGTCCGGCACGTTGACGCATTAGCGGAGTGGTTTCGTCGGCAACCGCAAGTGCTACATGTACAAAGTATCGCCGATCCCGTGCGGCTGCTGGCGAAAGCCTGGCCAGCGGACCAGTTGGCTGATGACGGGCTGCCTGTCACGCGTGAGGTCTTGGCCCAAATTCTGTTAATGTATGAGCTTTCGTTGCCACCCGGACCTCCGCTTGACGGTCGCGCTGACGCAGCCCGTTCGCTTACGTCGCTTGACATCCTTACCGCGCCCATGAGTGTACGCGAGTGGCTGGCCTTTGAGGCCGCCGGTTTGGACCAACTGCACCACCGCTTGCCGTCCCCGTACCACGTGGTGGCATCGGCCGGTCAGGACTTGATGTGGGCGGCTATGGCGGACCGCAATGTACGCCGATTGTTTCAATCCGCCCTGTCCGCGTTGCTGTTGATTGCGGTGATTACGGGGTTGGTCTACCGGCACCCGGCCTGGGCCATCATTATGTTTGGTGTCAATATCCTGCCGTTGGCGTTGGCCCTTGGCCTGTGGGGCTTGTTCTCGCCGCAGGCTGGGTTAGTGGTCGCGGTTATGATGCCGGTAATGGTAGGTTTGGTGGTGGACGATACGATTCATATATTGGCGCGGTTTGTCCGCTTGCGACGACGGGACGGCTGGTCACGGGAGGCAGCGGCTCGTGGCGCGGTGGAAGAGGTCGACTTGGCCTTGATCATCAGTAGCGGGGTGCTTATTGGTGGCTGTGCTGTGCTTTTGTTGTCGCCATTCACGGTCACCACCGTGGTAGGTCGTATGGCTATGCTGGTGACAGCGTTGGCGCTACTCATCGATCTTTGGTTGTTGCCTGTCTGGCTGGCCCGTTATGCGCCTCGCGCAGAGCGTAGCAGCGGTCTAGCGAAAACCGGTGCGTTACTCGCTGTCGCGTTACTGCTGGGAGGGGGCACGACGTGGGCCACACCCGTGGTTGATCCCGTTGAACGCGGGCGAGAACTCGATGCCGGGCTGCGCCACAGCCTCCAGGGCTTCAACACGCTCTCCGCCGCACTCATCATGCATCTGGAAGGCGCGCGCGGTGCAGCTGGGCGTCGTGAGATGCAGTCCTGGACACGGGAACAGGCGGGTGGCCGCCTCGAAACCCTGTGCGTGGTGTGGGCACCACCGGATGTGCGAGGCACTGCACTGCTGTCGCATATCGACGCCGGCACGGGGGATCAGCAATGGCTTTACCTGCCCACCGCCCGTCGAGTACGGCGGCTGGCAGGTGGACATCGAGTCGGCTCGTTTATGGGGAGCGAATTTACCTACGAGGATATTGCGGGGGGACTGCTGCCGGGTACCGAACCGGTGTGGGCCGGCGAGGAATATGTCGACGGTTATCGCTGTGATGTGTTACGCTATACGATTCCGGGCGAAGCGGAATCGGGCTACGCGCGCCAGGATGTCTGGGTGGATCATGCCGCAGGCTATATTCGGCGTATAGACTACCACGACCGGCGGGATCAGCTTGTCAAGACATTGACGTTACGCGGGCATGAACGTTTCAACGAGCAATTTTGGCACGCCACAGAAATGATAATGGAACATCACCGCACCCGTAATCGCACGCGATTGCTTTGGTCCGATATCGTCTTTGGTGCCGCCCTTGATCCCGAGATCTTCGACCCGCGTCACCTTGATGCGCGGCGCTGACCATCATGGGCGTCCACCAAGATATTAAGCCCTGATTTTTAAGAGGACGCCTGCACCGATTAGTGCCAGCGTTAAAATTAGAAACAACATTACCTGGACGCCTTCACCAGCCATAGGCAAGAGCGGAACAAAAACACAAGCAAGGCCCAATACAAACCAAGCCACGATCTTAGCGGGTAACAACGATGATTTGCCCAGCGGCTTGGCTGAGAATTGAACGCTGCTGGAATGGACGCGCTTGTAGCCCTCATTGGTGCCACGTTTTAAATACAATAATTCGAGCATAAGCAGTAACGACAATGGCACCGTAAGGCCGACAACCCAATCCGTCACGGACGGGTTAATACTGGCCAATTGATGCAGCGGCTCAAGGGCGGGCACATTGGCGAACCACGCGTTGGCCCCTTGAAAACCAAATTTTACGACTAAGGAGGCCGTAACACCGGTAACCGTCGTGATCCATGCCCCCGCCATGGTCATACGTTTGGAAAAGAGCCCCCACATGGTGGGCAAAACCAAGGGAATGGTTAAGGCGGCCGTTATCGCGATCACGTACGTTTCATAGGTTCCGGCCCGTGGGATGATCAAGGACCCCATCAGGGCCAGGCAGCCCAATATCAGCGTTAGCCATCTCCCGGCGGATAACAGTTGCCTAGGCCCGGGAGCACGTTTGCGGTAACGCTTATAAACCTGCTCCGTAAAGGCTCCGGCATAGACATTAAGCTGGGTCGTCGCCATGCTGGCCGTTGCGGAAATCATCGCGGCCACCATCAGCCCTATCATACCCGCTGGTAACACGGCCTGACAGGCCAAAATATAGGATCTCTCCGAAAACCGTCTGGTCGAGCTTGCGTATAAGGTGGCCAAGCGTTCGTCGGGGAGTGCCTGCCAATCCCCCACCGCATAGCTTTGCCTTTCGGTCTCGCTGAGGCCGCTCAAATCAACATTGCTCACAAAGGGAACCAGTGTTTGGTCAAAGGCTTGCGGAAGCGGTTCAATGGTGCGAAAAGCCATCGCGGGCAGCATCCAGAAGATTGGGCTGACCAGATACATAACACCAAACAGGATGGCACTGCGACGTGCATCGCGCCCGGTCGGAACGCAGGTAAACCGCTGAACAAAAGCCCATTCACCCCCTATTTTAGCGTAGTGAACGATTAACCATCCGAGCAAAAACCAGTAGGTATAGTTGCCACTAACCGGACTCAACAAGGTGTTTCCATGGCCATCCACCACCGTATCGCCAGCGTTACTGATGAATGTGCCTACCCCCCCCGCCTCAAGCAGAATCAACGGCACCACGAAAACAACGGAAACGGTCAGAATGATGAACTGCAGGGTATCCGTTATCAACACGGCCCACAGGCCACCACTGAGCGTTATCGCGATAACCGCTAAAATAACAATAACGGAAGTCCAAGTGACCGATAAGTGGCCGGTACCACTGTCCCGCAAAAAGGCAAAAATAGTCTCATCCACCGCCGGTGGCAGTTGGATGAGCGTGCAAATCACCAGTGAAAGCGCGTAGACCGAGCCGCCCAAAGTGAACACCTGCAACAAGCCCTGCAGCCAGGTGTACAGCTGCACAATGGAATTGCCGTAGCGCAACTGCAAGAATTCCGCAGCTGATCCGACCCCCATTCGCCGCCAGCGTGCCGCCAGGGTCCAGCCGACAAAAAAAGCAGCAATGCCGTAACACATGCTAATGGAAATCGCGACAAAACCCAGCCGGTAGGCAATGCCGCCCCATACCACAAAGGTGCCTGCCGAAAACATGGTCATGAACGCCGACAGTCCGGACACCCACCAAGGGGACTGCCCGCCGGCCGCAAACATATCTTGCGGGTTTTTAACAATGCGGCCGAGCAGCAGACCAATGCCTAGTATGGCCAGCAGATAAATGAGCAAAATATAATAATCAGCAGCTACCATTACGGTTCCCCTAAAAGGCTAGCGTTTAGCATCGGGCGGATGCCCAAAATTAATTTCTGCAGTCGGGTTAATACGTATGCGATTACGGGTGCGCGGGTCATTTTCACGAATGGGCATTCCGTCAACATGTAGATCCCCCATCAACCAAGCATCCGTGCCCGGCCCCAAATGTAGGAAATGTTCCGGGCTATTCGTAAAGTCCACGTTGAAAAGCTGTAGGTTCTCAGCGTTGCTGCGCGCGTGCAGGGACAATCCGTCTATCCGCGAATTCTCAAAGCGCACATTCATAGGTGAGTGGAGTAAAACCGAGGATGGCCGGTGATTAGGGACGCGGTTCATTGAAATCAACGTGTCTTTAACAAGGACATCCCGTGAGCGCGGAGTTCCCCAAAAAGGATTAAACTCCAAAAGGAAACGGAACTCATCGAAATGGTTGTTTTCAAATACAATATCGGTGGCGCGAAATCGGGTGGTGGCTTCGCCAGTGCCCAAATCGGAGGTGCGGGTGTTGCGGATCAAGGTATTGCGATTGAGGATTTCCTCATTGATCACAATATCATCTACCTGGGTTTCTGCTGGTAAGGACTCCAATGTTAAGTAAAAACGGTTCTGATCCAGGACATCGCGGGCCTCGACTAAGCGGCTCATGCCGCGCAGCTCAGATTGATCCTCATTCCAAACGCTGACCCAGTCACCCACCCACCAGGCATCGAAATCCTTTTGGCCGCGGAACGTGGGCTGCATCTCAAGGGCAAGGTCATCGATGGCCGTCACCTTGTGTACGCGGGTAAAGATGGCAAATATATCGTCATACATGGCAGCGCCATCCATATCGCAATCATCAATCAATATACCAAACCGGCTATTTTTTATATGCATGCCATCGCGCCAGGAAACGATGAGTTCGGTTTCAGGATGATTGGATTTCAAATTTACATTGCTAAAAGTTATGGGGCCCGAATTGTAACGGGTGTCCAACCAAAAATAAGGAACAACGGACCAATGTAGGTTGCTTAGTTTTACCCGGCTGCTTTCGTGGATGAATGTTTCACCGTATAGGTGCCCATACTTGAGATGGGGAACGACGAACTCGGTGGCACCCGTATCCACGGCATATTGCAAGCGCGGCAACATGGGGACGTCAGGGGTATCGCTACCGACAGCGGATCCGGGCATGTGCAGGCGAACCTGGCGCTCGTTACCGATCTGTTCAACATAATCAATATAGATGTTATCGCCACTGCCAGCTCTTGAGTCAGGACGGTAGGGGCAGAATGAGCGCCCGAAAAAGGGCTGTATCCCATAGGTCCGGCGTCCCAAAAGGGGCACGGGGTAACGGTCCGGGACTTCGATATCAATAAACATTTGCTCAAGGTCAATGCGGGTAATATCCCCTTGGTAATAGGGAAGCGGATCATAATCGATAAACAGATTATCAATGTGGATATTTCTAGCTTTTCGTATGTTGGCCAATCCGTCGGGCGGATGCAGCACCAACCGCGCACCGTTGCCTTCAACTTTAATGTTACGGGCATTTTCAAGCGGGAAAATATGCTCGCGCGTCAAATCATCGTGTCCGATCACACGATAGGTTTTGCCCGCTTCAAACTGTATGATCCCCCCACCGGCTTCTTTAGCGGCGGCAAAGGCCTGGTGAATGGCCTCAAAATCATCCGTTTCACCATCGCCCAAGGCGCCAAAATCACGTACGGGATAGGTGGGCACATCATCAAATGCAGGGGTTACGATAACCAAGTGGTAGGCCATTCGATAGCTGGTGCCGCTGGCGGGTTGTGTCTGGATTTCGATCACGTCTCCGGCGGCAACCCCTTCCAGTCGCGTTTCCAGACGGGTCGGCCCCTTGCCGGGACGAGCCACTATCGTCCGCACCGCTTCACCAGCCTTGTGAATGGTAACTTCCACCTCGCCAGCCGAGAGCACGTCGACCCAGGCCATGCCCAGCTGATAAATCCCGGAATGTTCCGCCGTGTAGCTCCATGATTTGGGCTCAGAAGTCACGCCAGACTCTACAATGCTGATGATACCGGCCTCACGCTGCACCAATTCGGATTGCGACGAGAAGGCCTCCGGCGTTAAGA
The DNA here is from genome assembly GCA_003562335.1 of PVC group bacterium. Taxonomy (GTDB): domain Bacteria; phylum Verrucomicrobiota; class Kiritimatiellia; order SLAD01; family SLAD01; genus SLLF01. The sequence continues at coordinate 3,801 of PWVE01000225.1, read as the reverse complement.
CCTCAACGGGCCGGGACGCACAACCAAGCAAGGCCATAAAAGGAAGGAAGGAATAATATATTTTTTTCATATGAACCGTTACCCATAGCATCGGATAGCAAACAAACTGGCGGGTATGTGGGCACTGGGATGCTTTAGATGAAAACGCAACTGACTAACCGTTACCGGTTTTTCAAAATGGATATGCTGATAGCTTTGGTAGTTGTCTTTGATTTCTGCAAGCCATCCCCCCGTTTCATTTTCGACACGACAATAAGGCACGCAAAACGGCATGACGTTTTCAGGATGCTTGCGAATCACCGTTTCCATGGCGTGATCGTAATCGCTATCAAAGGCGATCGTTAGCGAAGTCAGCGTTTGCGGCGTATCCCATCCAACCGTGATCTCCGGGGCGCTATCCTGCGGATCGGCGACCCATGCATTGGACTGAATAAACGGGCGTTCATAACCACTTCCGAGCTGTGACACGCCGAAAAGAGGCAGGTGTTCGGCAAAGGTTATGGCGATGTTATGACCGCCCGGCCTGCGCTGTGGAATCCAAAACTCAAAGGTATCGATGCCCAAGGCCGGATCCGGTGCCTGCATTGCGGACTTCGCGACACGCTTATTGGCGGCATTCACCAGGCTGAGAATGCCGGTGACGCGCTCATTCGATCCTTGCACCTGCACGCCTTTGGCTGCCATGAAGCAAATAAACACATAGCCCGCTGATTCCAGCGCCTCGGGAAAATCAATCTCAAGGGGGATAAAGTCGCCCTTGGTCGGTTGCAAGTGCAGCGTCTTGCGCGCAAGCGTGGTGTCCGGCGTGAAATTGCCCTGGCGCTGAGAGGTGCGCAGCTCAACTACCCAATCGACGGCTTCCTCGACCGCCACTTGCACGGTAAATTTCGGTAGTGGCCCGGCAGGAACCGGTAACAAAAGCGCCCTGGAATCATCCATGGACAGGACAGGACCATTCGCCGCAAAACCTTTCCAGGCATATTCGCTACTGGCTTTAAACGTGGCCTTGGCCGCGAGATCTTTGTCATCCGTTAGTTTGACATGTGGAATAAAGTGCCCTGAACGCAATAATTGCTGCTGCAAAGCGGGTATTCCTTGGTGTTCCCACAACCCCTTGGGCGACCAGCCCTTTGCTGAACAGAGCACCGCGGCCATGCCCACCGCGACCGCATTGTGGGCACAGGTCAGCATAACCCGTGTTGAGCCAAAGGCCACGTGGGAAGCGCTGATCAAGCGACCGGCCAGGAACAGGTTGTCGACATTGCGGCTGTAGAGTGTGCGATAGGGTATTTGATAAACACCCTTGCTGTGCCATTGGTCACAACCGCTTTTTTCCGAAAACACGCCGTCGGCCGGATGCAAGTCGAGCGCCCAGCCACCGAATGACACGGCATCCGCGTGTGGGCGCTGCTCGACGATATCCGGTTGGGTCAGCATATAATCGCCCTCAAAGCGGCGGCTTTCGCGCTTGCCCGGAATATGCCCCACCCACTCGAGGGTCAGATTCTCAGCGTTGGGGAATTTACCACTGTTTTTAATGTAATCCCAAACGCCATACACAACCCGCCACAGTTCCCATTTGATGGCTTCCGAATCCTTGATGGTATCCAATCGTCCGCCATACTCAATCCACCAGAATTGACAGGCTTGGTGCTCAATCGAAAAATTCCGGTAGCGGGGAATCAACTTTTCCACATCGCGGATGGCAAAACTTGGCGGTGTGTAACGAACCGGATGCCCGACATCCTTGCTCATAAAATAAATCGAATGCCCGAGCAAATAACCGTATTCCTCCGTAGGCGCAAATCCCTCACCAAACTCAGCGGCACTTTCGGCCCCCATACGAAAGGCGGCACCCGACAAAAATCCAAGAATGCCATCGCCCGAGGCATCGACAAACAAGGGTGCGGCAACGTGATAAAGGGTTGAGTTCTGGCTGCAGAAGGCTTCCACCGCAGCGATACGGTCCGGCGCATCCTCCGCCTTGGTGACGGCATGCACCGCCGTATTCAGCAGCAGGCGAATGTTCGGCTCTTGCGTAACCTTCTCGAGCAGCAAGATGTCGAAAATGAGCGGGTTCCCCTCGGGATTGCGGTAGGTATTCTGCACCAGGATTTCGTCCACCAAACCGCCCTCGCGGGACCAACGGTTGTTGTTGCCCATGTGCGAGGTGGCACCCAGTGCCCAAAGGCGCACCTCGCTGGAGGCATTGCCACCCAACACCGGACGATCCTGGATCAGGGTAACCTTTAGACCGTTACGGGCGGCTGTAATGGCGGCACAGACACCTGCCAAGCCACCACCGCAAACTACCAAGTCAGATGAAATTTGTTCGGATAAATGCTCGCGGGCAGCGTGGGCTGGAAATACCCGCAGACGTTCAGTAGTAGGATTTGACATCATTGAATAATCTTGATCTAAAGGTCACGTTAACAGAGGATTACCCTTTTCAAAATAACCGGATCAAGTCAAGCCTCATATCTAAGATTCATGCCCACGTTACGAAAAATCCTACTGGAACAATTTCAGCACGATGATGTCACGAATGAGCAACAGGTCTCCGCGCCCTCATTGTTTGAACGTGGTCAATGGCCAGCCCATTGGATTCATCATCCGGAAATACCCAAGGGCCCCCAAATCCTCCTGTTTCGAAAAAACATCGAACTGGATGAGTCGCTGCGCTTGCGGTTCCATGTAACGGCCGATGAACGATACCGCTTGTGGCTCAATGGCGAGCGCGTAGCGGAAGGCCCCGAGCGCGGGGATCCCGATGATTGGTATTTCGACAGCTATGAAATGGAGCTGGCGCCGGGTGCTCACACCTTGCTGGCGCGCGTCCTCGCGCTGGGTGGTGCCGCGCCCAGAGCCCAAATGAGTTTGCGCCCGGGTTTTCTGCTCGCCGCGGAAGGCGCTGCAGCCAACCATTTGCTGGCAACGGGGTTTAGTCCCTGGGATGTTACCTGTTTGCCGGGCTATGCCTTTGAGCCGCCGTTTGATAAGGAGCCTTTCAGCATAGGCTTTAATTGCATTCACGACGGTCGCGCGATGGACCGGGACTTGGAAAGCGGACATGGGCAAAGCTGGTGGCCCGCTGAAAAAGGTCTCCCAGGGGCGGATCCCGCGAAACGCAATCGCTATCCGGCTACGCACCTCCTAACCCCGGCCCTGCTGCCAGCGCGCAATCGACAACGATTTCAAGGCGGCCACGTGCGCGTCGTTGAGGCCATGGCCGATGCTTCCGCTCAAATCCCCTACCCTGGCCCGGACAACGACCCGGAAATGGTGGCTAGCTGGAACCGCCTTTATCGCGAAGAAACACCGATTGAGATCCCTAAACAAACACAATGGCGCGTGTTCATTGACCTGGAGGATTACATCGGCGCCGATTATGCCATCACCTTCAAAGGCGCAGCCGGGGCATCGATAAAAGTCGGCTGGGCCGAATCCTTGTTTGCCGATACCGGGTTTGTCAACAAGGGGCAACGCGCCCAAATTAAGGGCAAATACTTTAAGGGTATTGGGGACACCTTTATGGCCTCAGGCCACCCTGACCCACAGCGATTTGAATCCATTTTCTGGCGTTCGGGACGCTATCTTGAACTGTGCATTCAAACGCAGGCGGCCCCCATGCGGATTGAAAGACTGGAACTCTTTCGCTGCGGATTTCCCATCGCATGGGACTACGATTTTGCCAGCGACGACCCCTCACTAGCGGGTATCCGCCCCTTGGTCGAACGAACCCTGGCCGCCTCGACCGATGACAGCTTCATGGACGGCCCCTATTACGAGCAAATGCTGTGG
>PWVE01000052.1 GCA_003562335.1 PVC group bacterium | reverse complement strand
CAAAACCTCCCGTTCATGAGGGCAGGACGGAGCCTGCCCCTCCAGAAACTTGCGGAATATGCCTGTTTGCTTGCCGGAGGGTCGACCTCCGTGTCGACCTTGGAGGTTTTGCAAGAGCCTCCGAATACTAACCAATCCTTAGCGTTCTTGGCGGCTTGGCGCGAGAAACAAAATATCCGTGTTATCCGTGCAATCCGTGGTTTCATTCTTTGGATAGGGCCACCACACCGGCCCGCCTTTTGCTTGACGCATGTTGAACGTGCTTGGCAGATTGCGGCGCATGAAACGGTACGTAATCTTATTGGCTTCCGTGGTCATGCAGCTGGTCCTGGGCGGCGTCTATGCCTGGAGCGCGTTTGTGCCGGCACTGCAGGCGCAATACGGATTGACCGGTTGGCAGGGGGGCTCCATTTTTGGGACCACGATCATTGTTTTTACGGTGACCTTGTTTTGGGCTGGCCCGCATTTGCCCCGGATCGGGCCCCGGCGGATGGCGGCGGCAGGTGGCCTTTGCTATGGATTGGGATACCTGGTGGCGGGTTATTCAGGGGGTACGTGGTGGGGCATCGGACTCGGCATCGGCCTACTTTCCGGCATAGGAATCGGTCTGGGATATGTCTGTCCCCTCACTACGTGTGTACGCTGGTTTCCGCGTTACAAGGGCCTGGTGACCGGGATTGCCGTGGCTGGATTTGGTGGTGGCGCCCTGCTATTAGCCGAAATTGTGGCCCGCCAACTGGAGATGGGGCACTCGCCCCTTGCCATTTTCCGCGGACTGGGTGTGGTGTTGGGCCTGCTCATTATCCTTTGTGCCATGGCATTGTCATGGCCCGCGACCGATGCTGATGCGGACCACCACGCGGCTGCTGCCAATGCCGCGCAAGGCTGGCGACGGGATGTCCGGTTCTGGCGCATGGTGGCGGGAATGTTTGGCGGGACTTTCGGGGGACTGCTGATTGTCGGTCACTTGGCACCGATTGCCGTCGGGACCGGATTAAATGTGGAACAGGCGGCCTGGGCCGTGGGTAGCTTTTCCGTAGGCAACGCGCTGGGCCGCATTGTGTGGGGCTGGATGCACGATCACTATGGACATTGGGTGGTCACGATCAGCATGTTCTTTTTGGCAGTGGCCCTGTTCAGTTTAGGGTGGGCACCTACCGCCAGCGTGTTTATCCTGCTGGCGCTGGCGGCAGGCTTCGGGTTTGGCGCGTGTTTTGTCGTCTTTGCCGCCGAAGTCGCGGCGTGTTATGGCCACCAAGCCGTCGCCATCCTTTATCCGAAGATATTCCTCGCGTATGGCGTGGCCGGCGTGGCCGGGCCGCCGGTCGGCGGGGTCTTGTACGACCTGACCGGCGGCTATTGGGGACCGATTGTTCTCGCAGCGGGCCTCGCACTGGCGGGTGCCCTCAGCCAGCTTATCCGCGACTAACCCGCATTGCCAAAATGACTACGGATTGAAACGCTTAAAGACACACTTCATACTCTGTCTGGCCTTGTGTGTGCGTACGATGGTGCCTGGAGACCTCCATGCTAGCTGTGACTATTGCGGATTTTGCTCGAACGTTTCCTTGTAGGACACGACTTCCGGCCGGGTGTATTTTGCCTCTAACTCTTTTGCGCGGGCCCGCAGTTGCTCGAGTTTAGCACGATGGTTCGGATCTTTTGCGAGGTTCTGGAACTGGGTGGGGTCGCGTTGCAGGTCGAAAATAAACTCGTAGTCCTCCTCATAGTAGTGCGCATAGGTATAGCGCTCCCCGCGCACACCGCGCCACTTTGGCAACTGTTCGTGATGGTAGCGGTGCTCACAGAAAAAATCGGTGCGCCAGTCGGCGGGCGTCTCGCCTTGAATGATGGGGAGCAAGCTGCGGCCCTGATACTTTTTGGGGATATTGGCACCCGCAAATTCCAGTATCGTCGACGGAAAATCGAGATTCAAAGCGAGCGGAGCGGATTATTGAACGCTAATGCGGGCTAGCGCCCGATCCGCACGAAGAGCCAGAAGAGCCCGATCGATCCGATCATAGCCGGGATTGAAATGGCGAATCCAAACCAGTCCTCACGGGTCCAACGTCGAATTTGCCAGCTCGATTCGGGCCAGAGCTTCAGATGATTCTGCCTGTTCGGATCAGCCTTGGTTTGGGCGATGGCGCGCGCGTCTGCCTCGGCGTCGGGCTCCACAGGGGTAAGCAGCTTCCCGTACCACTGATCGAGCGCATCCTGCGGGTCAGGTTTCGTCAGCATCCCAACCAGAAAGATGGCGGCAAAGGGAAATAGCAGCCTAAAGATCAGCACCAAGCTGGAGTTGGTCGACGGGTGATTGGAAGCCAGGTCGACGCCTAAGCGGCTCAGCAAATACAGCTCGGCCCGGAACATGCCGGTACCGTGCCGGACACCGTCGCGGACTTCGATGTTGCCCCAAAAGATTGGACGTGTTGGCGGTTGATAGGTTTCCTCAAAGAGATCGCCCTCGGCCAACCGCACAGGGCGCTCACCCTCGGCCGCCCCGGCCTCAGCGAGCAGGTCCCATTCGGTAATTTCCTGTGCCCGAATGTCTACATCGCCGATGGTAGCGGTATAGGTCCGAACCTCGGCAGGCGGGGTGATCTCCGTGAGCAGTGCTGGATTGGTGCGAACGCCCGGCAGCAGGCCGGCAAAGAGGGGGATCACGATGGTCAGCAGGATCGACACACCCATGGATACCCACGCGCCCAGCCGGTTGGTGCGCCGCCAGAGAAAGACCATCAAAATAGTCGGCCCCGTAGTCACATTGATCATCAGCATGTAGCGGAACATCCCGAGCAGGCTTTGCGCGCGCATGGCGACCAACACGGCTCCTGCAATATAGACTATCCCCAGCAGACGGCCCATCGTCAGGTAGTGCGATTCTGAACGACCGCGCACCAGCGGCTTGTAGAGATTTTGGGTAATGAGTGCGGATACGACCAGCATGTGTGTATCGGCCGTGCTCATCAACGCGGCCAGCAGGCACGCAATCATTAGACCCGTCAACCCAACGGGCAACAGGTCGCGGGTCGCCATCCCCCAAAGCATATCGGGGTTCTGTTCAGCTCCGTAAATGGCCAGGATAAAGAGCCCCAGCAGGACCCAGAACACGGTGCTGAAGCGTTTCAGCGTCAGGCCGAAGATGTTGCCGTACCGCGCGGCTTGCTCATCCTTGGCCGCGCCGCAGACCGTCAGGTTGTTGGAATAGGAAAGCGCGCCCGCCATGCTGATAAACGACAGCAGCAAAATCCCGTGCCAAGTGAAATCGCCCAACTGCGGGGACCCCATGATCTCCATGAACGCGGCTGGCAGCGTCTCATGTAGCGCGCGAAACGGTCCTAGGAAGCCCGTTTCACCGCTAAGCTGGTTGAGGCGGACCATCGAAAACGGCAGCAACAGCCCGGTCAGAATGAGAATGAAAATACTTTGCATTGCATCGGTATAGACCGCCGCTTCAAGTCCGCCGCCCGCAGTATAAAGCAGGATGAAGACGGCCATGCAAAAAATCAAAATGTCACGGTTAATATAGCTGAACGCCTGCCGTGGATTTAGCTGGCGCAGCGTTTCCAACTCGTCCAACTGCTCTTCGGTCAGCAGGGCTGTCGGCCGCGCTTCCAGTTCCTCCAGCCGGAGTGCTTGCTCGTATTCGGCCTGCTCTTCGACGGTTAGGGCTTCAACCGGTTTTTGGGCGATGGCCGTCACTGTCTGGGACATCGCGTACAACCCCATGCCCCCCACCATCAGAAAGAGTGCGCATTGCGCAGTGGCGTAAAGCACCGCCAAACGGTGGGAGCGGAAGCGCTCGACGAACATGTCGGCCAACGTCATCAGACGTGTCCGGCGCAACCAGAGCGGTATGAACCAATAGAAAGGCAGGGTCAGCAAGCCGCTGAACACGATCATCATGCCACCGGCGGATCCTCTGGCGCCGACAATGGCCGAGGTATTTACGGCCGATTCGGCACTGGTCGCCTGGCCGAACATGGAGAAGGTTTGAAAGAACTTGTTGAAGGAACGACCACCGAGAAAGAAATCTTCCTGACCCTTGATCTTCTGCATGGCGCGCCAGCCGATGTAGAGCACCACCAGAAAGTAGGCGAACATAACCAACAAATCAATAGGATGCAGTCCCAACATGATAGTACAACCTCTCTATTACGGTTCCTGTGCACGGGAACCATTCAAAATCAACACGGGCGCGCGTCCTGCCACCAAGGTTGCGTGGTTGCTAAAAAGCACGCGCGGCTAACGGCGACAGAAGCTAGCACGCCGACGCTATTGAACGCAATCGATTTTTTCCTGACTTCCACGTTGCCTCTCACGGGTGTGCGGTTCTCCGAAGTAATTGATGTAGCGGTTCAGGCTCTTGCTCCCGGCTCGGCGGGGTCGCCTCGCATCGCATTTGGGCACGGATTCAAACACCACGCAGCCTGGCGGAGGATCATTGTTTCGCCCGAGGTACCCGCCGATCTTGGCAATCATCCGCACGGCTTCACCCAGCCGCACAGGGGGCTTCAAACCGCTTTTTTGGAGAAGGCGCGCAGGGTTCGCAGTTCGATGTCGGAGAAAAGCACCTCCGCAGGGAGGTCCGGCGTCTCACGCCCCAAAAGGGTCATTAACATGATGCGCCATGCAATGACCAAGTTGATGGCGATGGCTCGGCGAAGACGTGCGGCCGTATCGTGAGCGAGCTTCTCGATGCGGCAACCGGTTTTCAGCACCCGATGCCAGTCTTCGATGCGGCGGCACACTGCGGGGCGGCGGCACCGGCTCGCCCAAACGCTGCGGCGACCTGCTCCCCGGACGGCAACGGGTGGCAGGCAGCACAAAATGCCCTGCGGCCTCCAGCTCCCGAAGAGCTTTGACGCACCCGCCACGCTGAATATGACCGCGAGCGTCATGGAAGCCAAAGTGCTCGCAGACCACTTCGGCAAGCTCGTTTCGATGAAGAACTTCATTGCTTTCAATCAGCTCACAAACATAGTCTATGCTCGTGGGCTCCGACAGGGACCGTTTGATCTGGTTTTGCGTGTTCATGCCGCGAGCGGTAATGTCCAGCATTTATTTACGGGTAAAGGGCAGGGCTAGGGCGGGATAGAAGCTTTCCTCCCGCGCGTTGCCTTGTTGTGCAACGGCGTGCAATTCCTTGAGGTAGGCTGTGAGTGGGGTGGTATTGGTCATGACGTTGAGTGGCTATCCTAGTGGGCGGACGGTTAAGTGTCTACAGGATCCAGCAAGGGGTTCCAAACCCTGGCAAGTCCCGTCGCCTGAAAATCCTTGATATTGCAGGTGGCAAATTCTTTCACGCGGTGGGCGAGGAGCGTTGCGGCCAAGCTTCATTCTTAAACGGGTCTTGAGCGCACAGATCGCGCGGTGTCGGCAATTGTATCTGCGTTCGTTGCATGATGTAAATAATACATAATGCAGAATTAATATCAAGAAGGACTCCCGTTGACCTCTTTTAGTTTACTGGACTTCCAGGTCTTGGAACGTGGTTGACGGTTGTTTCCCAGGCCTTGGGAAAACGCGGTATGCGCCAGCGCCGATCAGCAGTGTCAGGCCGCCCATGATACCAAACGATGTGGCGGGACTGACGGCCATGATTTCAGCAAACAGGTAGAGTAATCCGGATGCCGTCAAGACTCCGACCCAGGCGAGAAACGCTTTGGCGGCCAGTATTTTGCCACGCTCGTGGGGGGTGCTGCGGGCCTGAATACACGCTTCCAGCGGGACGATAAAAAAACCGGCGCTGAGGCCGAGCAGAAAGACCACCGCGCACACCACCCATAGCGAACCATGCACGACCATCAAGCCCAGACAAGCCAGTCCGGCGCCCCACGTCCCCCACGGCACCCAGCGCAAGACAATGTCACGACCGGACAAGCGCCCCACGGACCAGGCACCCAATCCAATGCCTAAAGCGGCCAGCAAGAAAATGTAGGCACTGTGCTGCTCGCTGATCCCCAGCATCTCAAGCCCGTATGGAATCAAATTCAACTGCACGAACCCACCCAGCAACAAAAAGTAGGCGGCCGCCAGGATAGCCCAGCAAATGGTACGGTCGTGCCGGATATGCCACAAGGCCCGTCCCAGTGCGCGTAACCCGGTCACGCCTTCGGTGTCGGTCCCGGCTTGGGACGGCGTGCGCTCGACTTGTACGGCAGCCCCCCAACCGGCTACGGCGATGCCGAGACAAATGGCGGCGGCCCAGACATAATCCCCTTGCAACCAACGGTCCAAGGTCGGGGCCAGCGCCGTCCCGCAAATGATGGCCAGGTACGTGTATAGCACCAACAGACTATTCCCGCGCGAAAGCCGCTCACGCCCCACCAGCTCCGGCACAATCCCGTATTTGGTGGGCCCGAATAAGGCGCTTTGCGTGGACATAAGAAAGACCACGCCATACGCCAACCACTCACTCCGGAGATAAAACGTGATCATGGCCAGTGCCATCGCGGTGGTCTCGAGCGCCTTGACCACCAAGGTGATCCCGCGCTTGCTGTAGCGGTCCGCCAGTCCGCCAGCCCACGGCGTAAACAACAGAAACGGGAGTACGAAGACGGCTCCGACTGCGGCATTGGTGGCGCTGGCAGCGTCCCGGCCCTTGAGTCCGATCAGGAAGAAAATGACCAACAGGCGAAAAACGTTATCGTTTAACGCCCCCCCGAATTGCGCGGCGTTCAACCAACAAAACGAGCGCGTCATCTTTTGGTCGGTCTCAATCATGACGCCATACCACTACTGCACGCGCGTGCCGTAGTCATTTCCACCGGCCTGTTAGGGTGCGCCCAGAAACTCGATATCGGCGTCCTCGCGCAACTGCTCGACATAGGCGCGCAGGGCGTCCTCGCGGGCTTGGGATTGTAAAAACTGGGCGACTTGATCAGCCGCCTCCTCCAGCGGCTGGATGCCGGCTTCAATCTGCTCGTCCACCTTGATGATATGAAATCCAAAATCCGATTCCACCACTTCGCCGATGGCTCCAATCTCTTGAGCAAAGGCCGCCTCTTCAAAGGCCGGTACCATCTGTCCGCGGCCGAACTGGCCGAGGTCCCCGCCACGCTGACCGCTGGGACAATCCGAGTGCTCCATGGCCAACTCGCTGAAATCCGCACCGTCCAATAATTGCGCCCGCAGGTTTTCCGCTTGCTCACGGGCCGCCGCCAGCTCGGCGTCGGCCGCGTCTTCCTCGACCGTAATCAGGATATGGCGTGCGCGTACGCTGGCGGGCACTGAAAAATATTCGTCCAAGTGGGCGGTATGAAACGCCTCGACTTCTTCGGCACTGGGCTCGCCCACGTGGGCCACTTTTTCTTCCAACATCTTGTTGACGCGTAATTCACTACGCACATTGTCCCGGAACTGGTCTTCGCTCATATTCATTTGAGCCAACTGCTCTTCCAATGAGGTGTCCCCCGGCATTTGCTGGCGATACATGGCGATCAGCGAGTCGATTTCTTCTTCTTCCACCTGCACGGCGTCTTTTTCCACTTGGTTCAACAACAGCCGCCTGACAATCAAGTTTTCCATGATGCCCTGAGCCATCTGTTCCTGCAGTTGGGCCATTTGTTCGGGCGGAATCTGTTGTCCCTGCATCCGACCCATCATCATGTTCATTTCACCAACTAATTCTTCCTGGGTGATATCCACACCGTCCACGCGCACCAGCACTTGACCCGCGTCCGCCGCCTGGTCGGCAGCGGGTTCAAACAAATCCGTCGCTGCGGTCAACTCTACATCGTCGGTCGGCACGTCTTCGTTCGGTCCAGCACAGCCGACCCCGGCCAAGCTAATCCCCAAACCCCACGCGACACCCTGCAAAGCAAATTTCATTTTATTCATGACAATATCCTTATCGTTAATTGACTATAAGGCGCACCGCGCGCCCATAGATTGCATAATCCGCGCAAACCATACTCCGCCCTGAATCCTGAGTCAAACAGGTAAAACCGGGGGTCAGCCATTCTCATTATGCGGCTCTGCGGCTCACCGGGACGGTTCGCCCTACCATGCGTACCCCGCATTTTTAAGGGGAAAAGGTAGGGCGAGGCGTCCCTGCCGAGCCGCGATCCGGAGAAAAGCGGCCAAAACGAGAATTGCTGCCCGGGGGCTGGGCGGCACAAAACAAGGCTATACCGGCGGCCACTGAGGCGTTGAGCGAATTTACCCGGCCCCGCATGGGAATGCGGGCGATGTAATCGGCTTCATTCAGGATGAACTGTCCGACGGACTTGTCCTCACCACCGATTACCAACAGCAACCGCTCAAAATCGGCCAGTGGTAATGCCGTCAAGTCGTGTTGTCCTTTGCCATCCAACGCTACCACGGTGTACCCGGCGGCGCGCGCTTTGCGGAAATAGGTGTTGGCCGTGCAATCGCGACAGATGGGCAAATATTCGCACGCCCCGGCGGCCACTTTGACCACGGAAGGATAAATCCCCGGCGTCCCCTTGACCGGCAGGCAAATGCCGCCCACACCGAAGATATCCGCACTGCGAATGATCCCCCCCACATTGGTCGGGTCTTCCACATTGTCGAGCAACAGCAAGCGCGGACACCCGAGCACTTCATCAAACGATTGATAGGGATAAGGCGCCGTTTTTAGCACGGCACCTTGGTGCTCCTTGCTGCGGGCCAATTCAAATAAACGGTGTTTGTCCACCAGCGACACCGGTATCTGCTGTTGTTCCAAAAACCGGGCCAGCTTGGCCATACGGGGTTGCTGGATCGTGGCCTGATTAAGGAACGCCTCATAAACCTTGCGCTTGCCGGCTCGCACGGTTTCAAACAAGGGATTAATCCCGTACAAATATTCTCTGCTAGGGGCGGCCATGGCGCTGGTGTTTTACGCCAAGACCGCCGTTTACACAATGGTTATTCGTCCACCGGCATCACCAAATAGCGGCGGCCGCCACGTGGCATGTGCACCAATAACATGGCGCGTCCACCGCGTGCTTCCGTCAAAGCAGCATCAAAGTCCGCCACCGTGGTGACCTCGGTCCGGTTCACCGCCAGCACAATCATGCCCTGCCGGAGCCCGGATCGCCACGCCGTACTGCCCGGCTCAACGGCCTGCACCAGCACGCCCTCCATATCCCGCGGCAACCGCAATTGCCGCAATATTTCGGGTGCCAAATCAGTGACCTCCACCCCCAAGCGCTCGCGGACTTCGGGGTCGGCTGTAGCCGCCACTTCCTCGGGGTCACGCGCCCGGGTGACCACCGCGATATCTTGAGGTGCCCCATCGCGCACCACGGTCAGGGTGATTTCCGTGCCGGGACGAATGGCGGCAATGCGTCGCCGAAACTGGGCAATTGTGCCCGGGGCCTCGCCATTGAGGGCCACAATCACATCGCCACCCTGCAGCCCGGCTTCCTCGCCGGCCGTATCTTCGCCCACCTCGGCAATCACGATGCCGTCGGTATGATCTAACTCAAAAGCTTCCGCCAGCTCATCGGTCAGTTCCTGTAAAAAGATGCCGATCAAACTGCGCTGAACCCGGCCGTCTTCAATCAGGGCGTCCTTGATATCCAGTGCCATGTTGATCGGAATCGCAAAACCGATGCCCATATACCCGCCGCTGCGCGTGAAAATAGCAGTGTTAATGCCGACCACTTCACCATCGATGTTTAGCAACGGCCCGCCGGAATTGCCAGGATTGATCGCCGCATCGGTTTGAATGAAATCTTCGAAATCGGTAATCCCTACCCGGTCGCGCCCGGTGGCGCTTATAATACCGGACGTGACGGTCGCTTGCAGGCCAAACGGATTGCCGATGGCCACCGCCCATTCCCCCACCTCAAGGGCATCGGAGTCGCCCAACTTCACCACCGGCAAATCCGTGCCCTCAATCTTGATCAGGGCCACTTCTGTTTCCGGATCGGTTCCGATCACTTCCGCTTCATATTCACGGCCATCGGTGAGGGTCACCACGATCGAGGAGGCCTCATCCACCACATGGCTGTTGGTCAGAATGAAGCCGTCCTCCGAAATGAGGAATCCTGAGCCTTGCGATTGCTGATGACGCGGTGACGGCCTGCCCGGCGACCGAAAGCCCGGCCCGAAGAAAAACTCAAACGGGTTCATGTCGGGCATCGCCTGGGTTACCGTTTGTTCGGCACGGATGGAGACAACCGCCGGGGTTGCTTCCTGGGCAATCGCCGAAAAGGCCCGGCCCGTCTCGCGCAACGCGTCCACATCCCCCACGCCAACGGCCACGCCGCTGGTCAAGGCCAATACTAAACCGATCGTTAACCATCGTAATTTCATGACATATCCTCCCGTTTTCGTACCAAAGACAGCGGACGATCCGTGACTGTTCAATATTGGGCCTACTAACCACCAACTGCGCGGGACAAAAAAAAGCCGGACAAAAAACTTGCCATTGGCGGTTAATGCCGTATGATCCCGCCGCATTGGGTCCCCCACTCGGGGGGACGGAAGCGAGTGCCTGCCTGCCACAGGCGGGCCAAAGCGGATTTTCTCCTGCCCCGCACGATCGGTAACGGAGAACAACCTATGGAGGTAACACGTGGCGACAACTCAAGACGTCCGGACGGACGTAGGCGTACAGGACCTGTTGGAAGCAGGTCTGCACTTTGGTCATCAGACCAAACGTTGGAATCCCAAAATGAAGCCGTATATTTTCGGCGAGCGTAATGGGATCTATATTATCGACCTGGCCAAGAGTCTGGCGCATTTGCGGCAGGCCCAGCAGTTCCTATACGATACCGTGGTCACGGGTCGTAAGGTGCTGTTTGTCGGGACCAAGAAACAAGCGCAGGAGCCCCTTAAAGAGGCGGCGGAACGGCTGAACCAGTTCTACGTGACCCATCGTTGGTTGGGCGGCACGTTGACGAACAGCCAAACCGTGCGCCGCAGTGTGCAGCGGATGCGCGATCTCGACCGCAGGGAACAGGCCGGCGAGCTGGACAAACTGGCGTCGAAAAAGGAATCGTCCATGCTGCGCCGGGAGTACCAAAAACTCCACCGGAACCTATGCGGTATCGCCGATATGGACCGCCTGCCGGGGGCCATGTTTGTGGTGGATATCAACCGGGAGGCGATTGCGGTGGCCGAGGCCAACCGGCTGGGCATCCCCGTGGTGGCCTTGGTGGATACCAATTGCGATCCGGAAGCGATCGACTACCCCATTCCCGGCAATGACGACGCGATCCGGGCCATTCGTTTAATTGTCAAAACCGTGGCCGACACGGTGCAGCAAGCCTCCAACGAATACGCACGCGTAGCGGCGGAGGAAGCGCGGCGACGGGCAATTGAACAAGCCGAGGCGGAAGCGCGTGCCAAGGCCGCCGAGGCCGAACGTAAAAAACGGGAAAAGGAACGCAAGGCCAAGGAAGCGGAGGAACGCGCCAAGGAAAAGGCCCGTTTAGCCGAGCTCAAAGCCAAGGAAGCCGCACTCAAGGAAAAGGCGAAACAGGAAAAACTTGAGCAGGCCAAAGCGGAAACCGCAACCGCCGAGGAAAAACCGGCGGCCACCACACCGGAGACCGCGGAGACCACAGACACTGTAGCGGAACCGGCTAAACCCTCCTCCGCCCCTACGGAGGAAGCGGAGACTGCAGACACGAAAGCGGAACCGACGGAAGCTTCCCCCGCCCCTGCGGAGGAAGCGGATAAACCCAAAACCTGAACCTAGTCGATACGATCAACTTATCCTGCGGGCCGCAATAGGTCCGCACCAAGAAAGGAATTCATTATGGCTGAAATTACAGCAGCACAGGTAAAAAAACTACGCGACGCGACCAACGTCAGTATGATGGAGTGTAAAAAAGCCCTGGTCAAAACCGGCGGTGACAAGGACAAAGCAATGACCCTGTTGCGTGAACAGGGGCTGGCTATTGCCGGCAAGCGAGCCGAAAAATCCGCCAACCAAGGGTTGGTCGCCGCTGAAGTTCTTGAAGGCGGCAAAGTGGGCGTGATGATCGAAGTGAATTGCGAAACGGACTTCGTCGCACGCAACGAAAATTTCCAGCAGTTTGTGGCCGGCCTCCTGGTCAAGGCCCGCGACCACGCCGACGGCGAATTGGCTGAAGCGGTCAAAGACGAGCTGGCGGACCAGATTGCGGCCATCGGCGAAAACATGAAAGTCCGGCGCAATGTGCGTTACACCTTGCAGGGTCCCGGCACCATCGCCAGTTACATTCATCTGGGCGGCAAAATCGGGATTCTACTGGAAATGGGCTGCGGCCAGGACGCGACGCCGGATAAACCGGAATTCAAGGAACTGGTCAAGGACATCACGTTGCATATCGCGGCCAGCAACCCGCAATACCTTGACCGGAGCGAAGTGCCGGCGGACGTGCTGGATGCGGAACGCGCTATTTTCGCCAAGCAAGCCGAAGGCAAACCCGCCAACATCATCGAGAAGATTGTGGATGGCAAAATCGAAAAGTTCTACAGCCAAATTTGTCTGCGCGAACAACCGTTCGTGAAAGACGCGGACCAAACCGTGACGGAACTGCTCGACAAGGTGGGACAAACGTTGGGCGACAAGCTCGAAATCCGGCGCTACGCACGCTATCAAATCGGGGCCTGACCCGGGCTAACCCCACGCCAGCCAGACCAGGTAACCGGCATAGCCGGCTAGTAAGCCTGCGCCTTCCCGACGGCTGATGACGAAACCGGTGCGCATAATCGGCAGGCACACGAGGGCGCTGGCGACCAAAAGCACTGTGTCCACCGGCGTGACTTGGCGGCTGTCGATCCCAAATAGCGCCGCTGTCAGCCCCAATATGGCCAGCATATTGAACAGATTGGAGCCCACGGCGTTGCCGAGGACCAGCTCGCCTTTGCCACGCGCCGACGCCACGATCGAGGTGGCGATTTCAGGCAGGCTGGTCCCGATGGCGACCAAGGTCAGGCCGATCACGTAAGAGGACCAGCCCAATTGTAGTGCCAGCGCCAGCGCACCGCCTACCAGCCAGCGGGCCCCGACCCATAGCGCGACCAAACCTCCCCCCAGCCACCACCAAGCCGGTATCCGTCCGATGTGCGGCAGTGCCGGCACGTCTTCGTGGCGGGCGCGTGTCGCCTGTTTATGTGCCGCCCGCACGGCGTACCCGATGAAGGCCACAAAGCCAACCAGCAAGAGCACGCCTTCCCAGCGTGACAATTCATGATTGATCAACATGAGGGCCAGGACCAGGGTCCCGATTAGCAGCACGGGAATTTCGCGGCGGACCAACTGGCGCTGGACCTTAATCGGCTTAATCACGGCCGCCAATCCCAGCACAAACAGGAGATTGGCGATGTTGGAACCGATTACATTGCCCAACGCAAGGCCGCTCTCCCCGTCATGGGCCGCCTGCATCGACACCACCCATTCCGGGGCACTGGTACCAAAGGCGAGGATCGTGATGCCCACCACCAGCGGGGCCACCCCCCAACGCAAGGCCAGCGCGACACTGCCCCGCACCAAGGCTTCCGCCCCCAGATACAGCGCCAAAAGGCCGCCACCCAATAGTAGCCAGGTATGCATGATCGCCTACCATTCAGGGTGGTCGGCGATCGCGGCCAGATAGGACCCGTAGTCGTTTTTGTCCAACCGCCGCGCTAAGCTGCGTAGTTGTTCAGCCGTAATCCAACCCTTCCGGAAAGCAATCTCTTCGATGCAGGATAATTTCAAGCCTTGCCGTTCCTCGATGGTCTGGATGTAAATACCAGCCTGCAACAACGATTCGTGTGTCCCGGTATCGAGCCAGGCGAAGCCGCGTCCCAAGACTTGTACCCGCAGCTCGCGCTGCTCAAAATAGATCCGGTTCAAATCGGTGATTTCCAGTTCGCCCCGGGCCGAGGGTCGCAGCGTTTTGGCGTATTCCACCACGCGCCCATCATAGAAATAGAGACCCGGAATGGCATAGCGCGAGCGCGGATGGGCCGGTTTTTCTTCAATGCCGATCACGTTGCGTTGGGCGTCGAACTCCACCACGCCGTAGCGTTCGGGGTCCTTGACCAGATAGCCAAACACCAGACCGCCGGTCGTGAGCTGACCGGCGTCGCGCAGGATTTGGTGCAGGCTGTGTCCATAAAAGATATTGTCGCCCAGCACCAGCGCCACCGGTTCGCCGCCAATAAAGGGTTCACCAATGAGAAACGCTTGCGCGAGTCCTTCCGGACGGGGTTGTTCCGCGTAGGAAAGGTTAAGTCCGTATTGGTGCCCATCACCCAGCAGTTTTTGGAGCAGCGGTAAATCTTGCGGGGTGGAGATAATCAGGATATCGCGAATATCCGCCAGCATCAGTACGGACAACGGATAATAGATCATCGGTTTATCGTATACCGGTAGCAACTGCTTGCTGACCACCTGGGTAATGGGATATAAGCGTGTGCCGGAGCCGCCGGCCAGAATAATGCCTTTCATAACGGGTTCCTTTCTGGGCGCGACGGTGCGTAATCAAGCAATATTTGTCAAGGAAGGGATTGCCATGTCCGCACAGGAAATTATCAATCAGGCCACCACGGGACATACCCGGACCTTTCAACAGGCCCCAACCGTGCGGGCCTGGGCGCCCGGGCGGATTGAAGTGCTGGGGAACCACACGGACTATAACGAAGGCACGGTGCTTTCCGCCGCCATTGATCTCGGGCATTGCGTCGCGCTTTCCCCTTCCCCCAAACCCGGTATCCGCCTGCAAGCGTTGGACGTGGACGCAGTGGCGGATTTCGATCTCACCACCGGCGGCCCGGTGGACGGCCCCGGCTGGGCCAATTACGTCAAAGGCGTCTGCTATCTTTTGCAGCAGGAGTGCAACACCGCCATTGATGGGCTGGACATCACGTTCTTCGGCTCGATTCCCATGGGATCAGGTTTATCCAGCTCCGCCGCGCTGGAAGTGTCAACGGCCACTGCGGTACTGGCCTGGCTGGAGCGGACTTTGGATCCGCTGTTAATCGCCCAGCTGTGCCGCCGCGCCGAACACGAGTTTGCCGGAGCCAATTGCGGCTTGCTGGACCAATTCTCCAGCCTGTTTGGCCAGGCACATTGCCTGATTCACTCGGATTTCCGCTCGCTGGAAGTGCAGCCCGTGGAATTGCCGCACGACATTACGTTTCTCGTGATTAATCCCCGTGTACCGCATCGGTTGGCAGATTCCCCTTATAACGAGCGCCGTGCACGCTGCGAACAGGCCGCGCAGGAACTCGCCCAATGGCTGCCGGACCCGGTGCGCGCGTTGCGGGACGTTACACCGGCTGCGTTTGCTGCGCAGCGCGCTAAGATCGATCCCGCCGCCGCACAACGCGCAGCACATGTCATCGGCGAAATCGACCGGGTCGACCGGGCCATGACGCACATTCGAGCGGGCGACATGGAAGCGTTCGGACAGTGCTTGTTCGATTCCCATGCCAGTTCCGCTGACAACTTCGAGAACTCAACCCCCGAACTGGATGCCGTGGTGGAGGCGGCCCGCCACGCAGGGGCACTGGGCGCTCGCTTGTCCGGGGGCGGGTTTGGCGGTAGCGCGATTGCCATGGTGCGCCAAGCGTCGGCGGCGGCGGTGACCGAAGCCTTGCTGGCCCGCTTGCAGCCAGCGGGCTTGACACCTGATGTCCTGGCCGTAACGCCATCCAGCGGCGCCACCGTGTTGCCTGTGGATTAATGAGGACCTGTGTTTTAGAATGGCCGAACGGCACAAATCAGCGGCGTGGTCGGGATGACAGGATCGGGGCAGGCAAGAAAGCCCCAATTGTAGAGTGTCGAGACTTACGCCTACAGCCCACCCGCCTGTCGCCGGCCGGAATGCCGTTGCTGGTATGACTTTGATCGGCTCTCGCGAACAGCAAGAATGATATCACTCGTCGTGGCTTTGGTTGTAACCCCGGAAACATCAAACGGGGACCCCGTCCTCGGTTTTGGGATGACCATGAATGTTTCCCCCCCGCGTCGCCGAATCAATACGCCATCCTCTTTGGACTGATTTAGCACATCCGCTAGATTTTGCCGGGCCTGTGAATAAGTATAGACTTTCACTGTTTCTCCATTACCGCCATCTTCAATTCTCTGGCCACACGCTGCATGCCGCGATCCAAAGATAAAAGAGGCGCTTTCGCATCTATCGCGCATTGCAGAAAATATCCATCGAATGCGTAGATTCGAAAATGTCCTGCGAGCAGCAGAGCAGTCCCTACGTTGACATGCGCCAATTCAACAGGGATTTTTGCCGTTGCATCCCAAATTGCAGGCAATTGCCGCTCTGCAATTACGTCACGTCGCACAAGCGCTGAGAGAGCGTTGCCAATTTCACCGCCGGTCAGGTGCCGACGCGACAGCCAGAGCCGTTTGATCAACCGCAGCGAGACCGACCGAGGGAGACTGGTCCCGACACCCGCCGACAGGCGGCGTGGTCGGGCTGACAGGAGCGGGGCAGGCAGGAAAACGAAACGAAGCAACTAAAGAAAGAGGAAGTCTCGTCATCCCCCCCCAAAAGAGCAATATACAAT
>PWVE01000165.1 GCA_003562335.1 PVC group bacterium | reverse complement strand
TGCCCAAGCATGATGCGGCGGGACGGTTGGTTGGATTCGTGGGATGGGACCGCGATATTCATACCCGTAAATGTGCCGAGCAGGAAAAGGACCGGTTATTGGCGGAGGCCGAGGAGTCGCGCCGCATGCTGCTCAAGGTAATCGAAGATCAGCAACAGACCGAAAGCGAGCGCGCCCGGTTAGCAACCGCCATTGAGCAATCGCCGGACACCGTTGTGATCACCGATGTCAGCGGCACCATTCAGTACGTCAATCCCGCTTTTGAGCGGGTCACCGGTTATACGGCAGACGAGGCAATCGGCCAGAACCCGCGCATTTTAAAAAGTGGTGAACAGGAGGATGCCTTTTACACGGAGATGTGGCATACCATCGCCCAGGGACAGGTTTGGAGTGGGAAGGTGGTCAACCGGGCAAAAGACGGCCACCTGTTCACTGAAGAAGCCACCATTTCGCCGGTGCGCAATGAAAACGGCGAGGTGACCCACTTTGTAGCCATTAAGCGGGATATTACCGATGAACTGGAGCGGGAGCGCATGTACCAGCAGGCGCAGAAAATGAATTCAATCGGGCGCTTGGCAGGCGGTATTGCCCATGATTTTAACAACATGTTGCAGGTCATCCTGGGCAATACAGAGTTGGCCATGGAAGGTGCCGGGGACAATGGCTGGTTGAAGCAAGATCTAGAGCAGGTGAAGAACGCGGCCAAACGTTCCGTGGAGCTGACGCGCCAGCTACTGGCCTTTGCCAGTCGACAATCCGTGAAGCCGCAGGTCGTGGACTTGAAGGCGGTCGTTCCAGACTTACTGGGAATGCTTCGGCGGTTGATGGATGCGTCGATAAAATTGGATTGGGTGCCCGGTGAGGGCCAGGCGCAAATCAAGATTGATCCATCCCAACTGGATCAGATACTGGTCAATTTGTGCGTGAACGCGCGTGATGCGATTACGGAACGTGGAAATATTCAAATTGGTGCTGACCGCGTGTACCTATCCGGACGTGAATTGTTTTTGGGAGAATATCCGGTCAAGGGGGAATATGTGGTTTTATCGGTCACCGATAACGGTTGCGGGATGGACGAAGAACTGACTCGGCAGGTGTTTGAGCCCTTCTTCACCACCAAAGCCAAAGGGCAAGGTGTCGGGCTTGGCCTCTCCACCGTGTATGGGATCGTTCGGCAAAACGGCGGGTACGTTGAAGTGGACAGCACCGCTGGGCAAGGCACCGCATTTCGATTGTATTTCCCGGTATGCGATGATCCCGGGGTGGAAGTGCTGGAAGGCGCGTCTGCGGTTGTAACCGATCAGCAGGGTACGGGGATTTTGATTGTGGAGGACGAAGCCAGTATCCTGAATCTGACTGAGCGGACCTTACAGCGAGCCGGATTTACCGTTTGGAGCACTGCTTCACCAAAGGAAGCGCTGCAGTTGGTGGACCAACATAAAGATGAAATCCACTTATTGCTGACTGATGTCATCATGCCTGAAATGAATGGCAAAGAGCTGGCCGATCAAGTGGTACAGAAGTGTCCCTCCATAAAATGCTTGTTTATGTCGGGTTATTCGGAAGAAGTCATCGCCCGCAACGGGATTGTACCTGAGCACATGAACTTCCTGCAGAAACCCTTTACGGCCGAGGCCATGTCCGTTGCCATTCAGGACGCGCTTTCATCCCCCTGACGCAGTGCGTGCTGCCAGGATACGCACGTTTCAGGCGTGCTTTTTCCCGGGAAACGGGCTTGGGTTGCTGTCAGGTTGCCGCCTCTTCGCCGACCAAAGCCTTTAAATGGGTAGGATTTAGGGGTGGATTCGGTTTGCTATTATGAACGCTTGAAAGGTCCAACCGTCTAAAGGTCGAGGAGGGTTTATGTTCTATAGATTTATGTCGCGAACAATCGCGGTGATGGCTGCCGCTTTTTTATGGGGGGGTGCTGTTGGCGCTGCGGTTAGTGAAATAGGGCGATCCGAGCACGTGGAGGCCCGTTTGGTTAGTGAAAAGGCGGCCATTGAGCCCGGGTCGACTTTCTGGGTGGGTGTACATCTACAGCATGCACCGCATTGGCACACCTACTGGATTAACCCAGCCGACTCTGGCCTCGAGACCATGATTCTTTGGGAGTTGCCGGACGGCGTCACGGCCGGTGAAATTCACTGGCCGTATCCTGAAAAATTAGCCATGGGGCCCCTCGTTACCTATGGGTTTGAACGTGATGTGCTGTTGATGGTGCCCATTGAGGTGGCGGCGGATTGGGCACCTGGCGAAACACTCAACTTACAAGCCGAAGTTGATTGGCTGGAGTGCAAGGAGGAGTGCATCCCTGGGAGTGCAGCTTTCTCATTACAGGTGCCGGTGGCCGCAGAATCCCAGGTAAACGAGGAGTGGCGTGAGGTCTTTGATCAAGCCCGCCGTGAGTGGCCACTAACCGATGCGGGTTGGGTGTTTGAGGCTTTTGTGAAAGGGGATGCATTGGAGGTGTGGGCCATTCCTCCAGAAGGCTGGGAGGAACCGGACGACGATCCGGTATTTTTCGCGCGCGACCCGGAATTGTTTTTATACGGTGAGGACCCGGATTGGCGCGCGATCGATGGCGGTTACGCCTTCACGGTGCAGCGTGACCGGCGCTTTGATCAAGAAATCGAAACCCTGCGTGGCGTATTGGTTAGTGAGGAGAGTTGGGGGTCACATCCAACAGAGCGCGCGCTGTGGGTTGAAGCGCCTGTCAGCGATAGTCCGCCGCCCTCGCCTGCGGGAACCGTTATGCCGCCTGCGGAAGAGGGGATGGGATTGGGCTTAGCCCTATTGTTCGCTTTCTTGGGCGGGATTATCCTTAATTTGATGCCCTGCGTGTTTCCCGTCATTTCCATGAAAATTATGGCTTTTGTTCAGCAAGCCGAGGAGTCCCCCGCCCAAGTCCTCAAGCATGGACTGTTGTTTGGTTTGGGGATTGTGGTCTCGTTCTGGGTCTTGGCCGGCCTCTTGATTGCGTTGCGGGCTGGGGGCGAACAACTGGGGTGGGGGTTCCATCTGCAGTCACCACTATTTCTGTTTGTCATCTCGATACTTTTCTTCCTGCTGGGCCTCAACCTCTTCGGCGTGTTTGAAGTAGGTACTTCCTGGATGGGGCTGGGGCAAAAAGCCAGCAACGCGTCCGGAGGCGTCGGGTCCTTTTTTAGCGGGGCGGTGGCCACGTTGATTGCTACTCCGTGTACGGCACCCTTCATGGGGGCCGCATTGGGGTATGCGTTGACCTTGTCCGCAGCGGAAGCGATGGCTATTTTCACGCTATTGGGGGTTGGCATGGCCTTCCCGTACGTCTTGTTGTCCGCTTTCCCTAGTTGGTTGGCACGCATCCCCAAACCCGGTCCTTGGATGGAATCTTTCAAACAGGCTCTGGGCTGGGTGTTCCTACTGTTTGTCGTGTACCTGATAAAAGTGCTGGAAACGATGACGGGGGGTACGGGCCTGATGTTGTTTATCTATGCCGCCACCGCAGTGGGAATCGGCGCATGGATTCTCGGCCGCTGGGGCGTCATCTCACGAGAACCGCGTGTGCGCTTCACGGGACGTACGTTGGCCGTAATTTTTATGCTAGGGGGCCTGGCGGTCGGCATCGGCGGCTTGCGTTTGGTGTCACCAGTGGAAGGGGACACGGCGGTAGGCGATCGTGCCGATGGGATGCCTTGGGAGACGTTCACGCCGGAACGTTACGCGGAGCTGCGGGAAAGCGGCACCCCCTTCTTCATTAACTTTACGGCCGCCTGGTGTACGGTTTGTCAGGTCAACGAACGCTTGACCTTCTCGACAGCCCGCGTGATCAGGGCCTTTGAAGAACACGGGGTGGTCCCGTTGAAGGCCGATTGGACGCAGCGCGACAGTATGATCGAAGAGGTGCTGGCTGGATATGGACGCAGCAGCATTCCGTTCTATGTCTTATATGCTGCGGATCCTGATGCGGAACCGGTCACGTTACCTGAAATGTTACGGCCCGGCTTAGTGATACGGGCATTGGAGGAGCTGCCCTAAAGGGTTGGCATGTTGTAGAAAAGAGGGCTACGGAATACCGTCGGCCGAGCCCTCTCAATGAATGGCGGATAGTAAGTGGAGGAAATAGTATGCGTAAGATAAGTAAGCTACTTGGTGGAATCGCGTTAAGTGTGGCGGTTTGTTCAGCCATAAGCGTACAGGCTGCGGTTACGGTGGGCGAACCGGCCCCGAACTTTACCGCGACGGACATTGAGGGTAATGAGGTCTCGTTGTCTGATTTCGAGGGCAAGTTTGTGGTATTGGAATGGGTCAATTCCGGTTGTCCCTTCGTCCGCAAATTCTATGATGCGGGCGAAATGCAGCGCCTGCAGGAAGAATATACCGAAAAGGGCGTGATTTGGTTGACCATCTGCTCTTCACGCGAAGGTCAGCAAGGGTATCACACCCCGCAGGAGGCGCGTTATCTGGTTGCGGATAGCGGAGCCAATGCCACGGCGTACGTGTACGATCCGTCCGGCGATGTGGGGCGGCTGTATGGGGCGCGGGTCACGCCTGAAATGTACGTGATCAATCCGGATGGCGTGTTGATCTACCATGGCGCAATAGACAGCATCCGGTCGGCTAACCCGGCGGATATTGAACGCGCCGAAAACTATGTGGTGTCGGCACTGACTGCCGCGATGGCTGGCGAAGAAGTCGCGACGCCGACCACACGGGCCTATGGTTGCTCGGTGAAGTACTAAATTGTACGACCGACAAGTTGAATGCATGACGCGCCCCGGCGAGTTCCGATCGTCGGGGCGTTTTGCATTCTGGAATTGTCTTATGGACGTTAAAAGGATATGAAGTGGGATATGAACAATTCACGTGAGCCCTTGCTTGATTTAATCGAACGCTACCCGGCCTGTGCGGGGTTGCAGCGCGAACTGGAGACGGCCTTGGGGTTGCTGTGGCAATGTGTGCAAAGCGACGGCACCCTATGGCTATGCGGCAATGGGGGCAGTGCGGCCGATTGCGAACATTGGGCGGGGGAATTACTGAAGAGCTTCTCCCATCCGCGCTCATTGGCGGAAGCTGAACAGGCGCGTTTGCCGGATCCCTTAGCTAAAACCTTGCAGCCCGGCATGCGGGCCATACCGTTGACCGGATTTACGGCACTACGTTCAGCTTTTGCCAACGACGTAGATGACGAATATGTGTTCGCGCAATTGGTTTGGGTCTTGGCACGACCGGGCGATGTGCTGATCACGATTTCCACTTCAGGAAACGCGGCGAATGTTTGCCATGCGGCCCATGCGGCCCGCGCGCGGGGGGTGTCGGTGCTCGGGCTGAGCGGGCGTTCAGGCGGCCACTTAAAGGATTTGTGCGATTGCTGTATTCGAGTGCCGGAAGACGTAACCTACCGCATACAGGAGTTGCATCTTCCCATCTATCATGCGCTATCCTTGGCGCTGGAAGCGGCGCTGGAGGCTAACTCCAAGCCTGAAGCACCCCGATAAAAGCATATTTCAGTGACAATCCCAGTGTGCTGAACAAGAACACCCAGCGCAATGGATAACGCATGATCCCGGCTACCAACACCACGATGGGTGAAGACAAAGGTAATAAGCAGAAGAAAAAGATGGTCATGCCCCCGTAACGGTCGATACGCCGCATATACCGTTTATATTTGCGTGGTCCAAGCACACGATCGATTACGCGGCTACTGAACGCATAACCGATGGCGTAATCGATGGTCTGTGCCAGTAGCGCCGTGCTTACCGCAGTGAGAAATAGCCCTGTAAAGGGTTGCGACGCAGTCAGCATATGCGCGTACAGTAATTCAACCGGGGAAATGATGAAAAATAGGTAGCCCGCAAAGTGTACCCAGGCAAAAACGGGCAGGGTGGTGGCTTCTTCGGTGGTCAGTGTATACCGCCATGCAAGCGACAGGATAGCGATCCCTGCCAACATGCTGCCAGCGGCAATAGCCCACCGGGGAATGCGATTTAAAAAAGTACCCAACACCATAAGCTTGTAAAAGGGAAGAGCCCTGCAGCCGAACTCAATCCACAACAGTGACTTCACCCTCCAATACCGCACCGTCTGCGATGCCTGCGCGATTATGGTGTGGATTCTGGCAGTGCACCGTGCCGTGACACTGCACCTGCGTTCCAAATTCGATGTCGCCTTCGACCCGCAGTAGCGCACAGTTCTTTAACGAAGGTGCACCATGAGGAAAGCGGGCGGTAAACGCGTCGATTAGGCGGTAATGAGTTGAATCCAATTGGATATCGAGATTCGGATGTTGGCGGTCGGGTGCCGGGCTAATCTGATAATCCTCATCCATTGCCAGATAATCCGACCACAGGGCCAATAAATCATTGGTGGTCTTGACCGGGGCGAAGCGACTGCGGGGCACGTCAACCGCTGTGGCGTTAGGGATAGCGCCTAGGGCGGCTCCCATGGCCGTTTCCAGTTGCAGCACCGCTGGCGACCGGTCATCCCGTGGGTCAAGGGTCTTGCGATTCACCATTACCGGTAAGGGCATGATCCCTTCGCGTGGGGCCAGAAAGGCCTGCAACTGATCCAAGTCGATCCAGCAGTTGTTTGTGTTGAAGTAACGGTGGTGGGTAATATCTTGAAACCGGTCTTTGTCTTCCGGTGGGCATTGTGCGGATTCCCGCAATAGTAGGCCGCCGGTTTTGGCACGGGCCAAGTGCCCCCCCTTGCGGTCCGCCGTGGTCCTGCGCGTGGCTTCCATGACGAAGGGAATCTGGTGCTCGGCCATGTATCCCAGTATGCGGGTGTCTGCGACGGCACCCAGGTTGTCGGCGTTGGACACGAATACGTAGCGATAGCCTTTTGCCCGCAATTGATCCAGCAAACCTGTCGTTTGCAGGCAGACATAGATATCGCCATGTCCCGGCGGGCACCAAGTGAGTGCGGGCCGCTCGGCGGAAAAGGCTGGGGCATAGGTATCGGCCAGCAGTTTAGGTACGCGGTTTTGCAGGAAATCAAAGGGGATATCGTCTTGCCCCGCCGTCAACTCCGGATAGTTTGCCAATAACGACAGCGAATCAGATTGTGTCGAAAAGCTGTTCATTAAAATCAGCGGAATGGACGCTCCGGTGCGTTCCCGCAGTCGCAGCACCTGTCGCACAATGATGTCGAGGAACGTTAAGCCGTTTTTGGCCGGCAAGAGCGATTTGGCGCGTTCCAGCCCCATGCTGGTTCCCAACCCCCCGTTCAGTTTGATCAGAGCCGTTTGACCATACAGCGATTGACCTGCCTGGGTGTAGGCGGCCCAGTCATCGAGCGCGGGTAGTGCGGTAATAGGCTCGATCTGTTGCTCAGGCAGGGTCAGCGCATCCGCGCTCAGCAGTTGCTGAAAGGCGGCTTCAAATTGGCGGACCAATAACGCGGGCGCTTTGGCTTCCTGCAAGCGTGCGCGGATCGGGTTGAATTGGGGTGTAAGGGATTCGTTCATGCCGGGCACTGTGGCAATCTTTACCCCGCGACGCAAGGGAAATGGCCGGTTGCCCGCCTCACTTTTTGTTGGCCACAGGGCGTGGAATGACTTATGGTACGGATAATGTCACCTGTAAATTATCATTATCGCGTCGATTATGGGCTGCCGGGCAAGCCGCCGAATATGCTTTTGCGGATAGCAGGTGCGGTGGGCTCGTTGCTGGTCCTGACCTTAGCGGCTTTTCTCGGTTTTTTTGTATTTCTGGCGGTCCTCGGGGTGGTGGCCGTGGGTGGGGTGGTCATCGCTATTCGTTTGGCCTGGTTGCGTCGACAGTGGCGTCGGATGGAAGAGGCCGCCGAAGCTGATCGCCCGGCCGCTCGTGGCGACTATATCGACGCCGAGTTCACGGAACGGGATCCGCGCTAAGCGGCTGGTCGCACGATGTGTGGTCGGTTTGTGCAAAAGATCGAACGGAGGGCGGTTCAGGACCAGTTTGGCGTGACCGGGGACGTGCCGGTCGATTGGCGCCCCCGCTATAAC
Organism: PVC group bacterium; assembly: GCA_003562335.1. GTDB lineage: Bacteria > Verrucomicrobiota > Kiritimatiellia > SLAD01 > SLAD01 > SLLF01. The sequence goes on along the minus strand of PWVE01000165.1, from coordinate 37,568 downwards.
CTGGCACCGGGCCAGCCGGCGGCCTTGGTCGTTGAGGGGCGACACGGTCCGCGCTTGGAGGCGGCGGTGTGGGGGCTGATTCCGGCATGGACCAAGCCGGGCCACATGGTATCCAAACCCATTAACGCGCGTGTCGAATCCGTGTGGGCAAAACCGTCTTTTCGTAATCCACTGCGCTATCGTCGGTGTTTGATTCCCGCCAATGGTTTTTACGAGTGGAAGCGCGTACCACAGGGGCGTGCGACGGCCAAGCAACCCTATTTCTTCTGTTTGCCGGACACGCCTTATCTGGCCTTGGCTGGATTGTGGGACGTGTGGAGCGATGGCGAAGGCGGGGAAGTCTTTACCTTTACCATTATTACACGCCCGGCAAACCATGCCATGCAATCGTTTCATGACCGGATGCCTTTGATTTTACAGCAATCAGAAACAGCGGCCTGGCTGGATCATCAGCGCTTCCGGCCCGCCGACTTGCAACCGCTGTTGGCGGCCGGGGATGTGAAGGTGCAACATTACCCCGTGTCTCCGCAAGTCAATCGCGTGACCTGCGATACGCCTGCCTGTATGGAGCGGATATCCGTGGCCGAACAAACTACGTGGATTTAGATGCTAACGCAGTCGATCGCCCGCAGCCCTTTGTCGGCAAAGGGCGCGACAGAGACCACAGTGGTGCGCTAAAATGCCGCATGGGGTCGCTTTGTGCAAAAAACCGAACGCAAGCCGGTTCAACAGCCGTTGTTGATGGGCGTATGATGGCGTAAGGGACAGTGGGCGCAATCCGGTTTTGGGCGGCAATAGGTCTTGCCTAACTGTACCAACAACGCGTGGTATTCGTTGTAGAGTGCTACGTCGGCCGGTAGGCGGCTCGTAAAAAGTTGTGCGATTGCATCGTAGTCGGCGTCAGGGGCGATCCAGCCGTGACGCGCCAGGATGCGGCGCGTATAGGCGTCTACGACGAATACCGGGCGCTTGGCGGCATACAGGAGGATACTGTCGGCGGTCTCCGGGCCAATGCCGTTCACGGACAACAACACCCGCCGTAACGAGGGCGTGTCCAAGGCGAAGAGCCGTGTGAGTTGCCCGTTAAACTGCGTGTGCAGCAGAGTGGTGAAGGCCCGCAGGCGCCGCGCTTTTACGTTAAAGTAGCCGGCAGGCCGAATCCATTCCGCCACTTGGTCGACCGGCGCAGCGTGCAACCGCCGGGGCGTCAGTGCCCGTGCCGCCCGTAGGCACCGGATGGCTTTCTCCACATTGGACCAAGCGGTGTTTTGGGTGAGGATGGCACCCACGATCACTTCAAAACGCGTACGGCCCGGCCACCAGTGTTGGGGACCCCACGTCCGCCACAATTCCGTATACACATTGGCCAGCGGGGCCGGATTGTTTTTCATTGTTTTTGCCATCGTAATTGCCCTACGCTCAAGCGAGCAACGTAACAAAGGGGAGGGTACATGCGAATACAATTTCTGGGTGGCGTAGAGACCGTTACGGGTACGAAGTATCTGATCGAGGCGAACGGTTCTCGTGTCTTGCGGGACTTTGGATTGTTTCAAGGCCGCCGTCAAATGTCGCGCGAAATCAATGAAGCCATGCCCGACGAGCTGGACACCATTGAGGCCGTCGTCTTGTCGCATGCGCACATTGATCATTCCGGTACGATTCCGATGCTGGCCAAGCACGGCTACCAAGGTCCCATTTACACGACGCGGGTAACGCGGGATTTATGCGGCATTATGTTGCGGGATGCCGCGCACATTCAGGAACAAGACGCCGCTTACCTGAATCAAAAGACCAACCGCAAAGGGGCCGAGCCCGTCACCCCGCTGTATACCACCGAAGATGCTGAAGCTGCGCTCACGCTGTTCAAGGGTACGGGCTATGAGACGATTACTGTCGCGTCCGGTATTGAGGTTTCATTTATTGAAGCGGGACACATTCTTGGATCCGCCATGAACGTGTTTACGCTGCGGGAAGGCGGAAAAGAGGTACGGCTGGGCGTCGCGGTGGATCTGGGTCGACGGGGATTGCCGCTGGTGCGCAACCCGGAGCTCATGCAGGATATTGACTTGCTGGTGCTGGAAAGCACCTACGGGGATCGCGAACATGGTGAGGTGGCAGGTGCCGATGACCAGCTGTGTCAGGTGGTCGAAGAAACCATTAACAAAGGCGGCAAGGTGTTGATTCCTTCGTTTGCCTTGGAGCGGGCGCAAGAAATCATTTTCCATCTGGCCTCATTGCAACACGCCGGGCGGTTGCCGCGCATTCCCGTGTATGTGGATAGCCCGATGGCGGACAAGATAACGCAGGTGTTCAGCGACAACGCCCAGTATATGAACGATGAGTTCCACCGTTTGCGGGCCAAGATTGGTGAGGTTATGCGGCCGGACTGGGTCACCTTCACCAGCAGCGTCAACGATTCCAAGGCCCTTACCCAGTCCAAGGATCCGGCCATTGTGATTGCCGCCTCGGGAATGTGCGAATACGGGCGGATTTTGCACCACCTTAAGCATGGCATTGAGAATCCGGCCAATACGGTGGTTATTGTCGGTTTTCAAGCGGCACACACGCTCGGTCGCCGATTGGTGGAAGGGGAGCGTGAGGTGAAAATTTTCGGCGACATGTTCCAGCGCAAGGCGGACGTCAAGGTGCTCGATGCCTTCAGTGCGCATGCCGATTACCATGAATTATTGGCCTATGTGGAAGCGGTTAAACCGCGGCGCGTCTGTTTAGCCCACGGCGAAACCTCACAACGCGAGGCCTTGGCCGAACGCTTGCGGGCCGCCAATCTGGTCGAGGACGTGCTGCTGCCGGAGACCAATGCGTACGTGGAGCTGGGCTAGTAGGATGGGGTGCAGAACCGTTGACACGTCGGGCTGTCTGTGCAATTTTTTGCGGGTTGTTTAACCCTTGGGAAATATCAGATTATGAATAAAAGCGTAGGATTTATTGGCTGGCGCGGCATGGTCGGGGCCGTGCTGCTGCAACGGTTACAGGCGGAAAATGATTTGGCGGGCGTGACCACGCGCTTCTTTTCCACGTCACAGGTCGGCGAGCCGGGGCCGGTTATTGATGGGGTACAAGCCCCGTTGGCCGATGCCCGGGATGTTCAAGCCTTGGCGGAACACGATATTCTGGTCACGTGCCAGGGCGGCGACTATACCAAAGACGTTCATCCTCGCTTACGGGCCGCCGGTTGGAATGGCTACTGGATCGATGCGGCTTCCACCTTGCGCATGGAAGACCGCAGCGTGATTGTGCTGGATCCGGTCAACCGATCGCTCATTGATGAGGCGTTAGAAAAAGGCCTCAAGGATTTTATCGGCGGTAACTGTACGGTCAGTCTGATGCTGCTGGCCATCCACGGATTGATCGATCAAGGCTGGGTTGAGTGGATATCGACTATGACCTACCAGTCGGCGTCCGGGGCGGGTGCCGCTCAAATGAAGGAATTGGTGGTGCAGATGGCCCAAATCGGCCAAGCTGCGGGCGTGGCCGCCGCCGATCTACGGCAGCCGGTGCTGGAGGTTGAACAGCAGGTGACGGAGTTATTGCGTAGCGCGGATTTGGCCACCGATAAGTTCGGTGCGCCACTGGCGGCCAGTCTCATCCCTTGGATTGATCGAGCCATGGATAACGGGCAAACCCGGGAGGAGTGGAAAGGGGGCGTCGAAACCAACAAGATTTTGGGTCGCGCCACCCCGTTGCCGGTGGATGGGCAGTGTGTGCGCGTGGGGGCTATGCGTTGTCATAGTCAGGGCTTAACCCTCAAATTGAAACAGGACATCCCGCTGGATGAGGTAGAAGCGGCTCTTCGTGCCGCCAACGAATGGGTCCACTGGGTCCCCAACACGAAGGAAGACACCGTGCGGGCCTTAACGCCGGCGGCCGTTAGCGGTCGTTTGGATATCGCCATTGGGCGGGTACGCAAAATGGCATTAGGTCCCGAATATGTGACGGCCTTCACGGTGGGCGATCAACTGTTGTGGGGGGCCGCCGAGCCTGTACGCCGTATGTTGAACATCCTGCTCGGTCGTGGTTGAAAACTTTGCGTGGAAAGATAGCCATGAGCTCAATACCGCAATACCCGACCTCCGTCATTACCGGCGGTGCTGGATTTTTGGGGTCTCATTTAAGCGACTACCTGCTGGCGCGCGGGCATCGCGTCATCGCACTCGATAACCTGATCACCGGTAATGTGGCGAACATTGAGCATTTGGCCGGGAACGATCAGTTCACGTTTATCAAGCATGACGTGACCGAATATATCTATTTGCCCGGTGAGATTGATTACATCTTTCACTTTGCCTCGCCTGCCAGCCCGATCGACTATTTGGAATTACCGATTCAGACGCTAAAGGTCGGGGCGTTAGGTACCCATAAGGCACTTGGTCTGGCACGGGACAAAGGGGCGCGCTTCCTGTTGGCATCCACCTCGGAGGTGTACGGGGACCCGCTGGAACATCCGCAGCGGGAGACCTATTGGGGGAATGTGAATCCGATCGGACCGCGCGGGGTGTACGACGAGGCCAAACGGTTTGCCGAAGCCATCACCATGGCCTATCATCGTGCCCATGGCGTCGCCACCCGTATTGTCCGTATTTTTAACACCTATGGTCCGCGCATGCGTCCGAACGACGGTCGGGTGGTGCCGGCTTTTACGGTGCAAGCCCTGAAAGGGGAACCATTGACGGTATTCGGCGAAGGTCGGCAAACCCGCAGTTTTTGCTACGTGTCCGACTTGGTCGCAGGCATTTATCGTTTAATGCTGAGCGATTGCAGCGAGCCGGTTAACATCGGAAATCCCCGTGAAATGAGTGTGCGCGAATTTGCGGAAACCATTATCCGCTTGTGTGCCAGTGCCTCGACCATCGAGTTTCATCCTTTGCCGGAAGACGACCCGCAAGTGCGCCAACCCAATATCGATAAAGCTCGGCAGGTGCTCGATTGGGCCCCAACGATGGCGCTGGAAGAGGGGTTGCTGGCCACCATCGAATACTTCAAGGGGCTCATTGCCAAAGGGGCCATCTGAGTGATTGCATAATTTTGAAATCCCCTCTATGCTGGTCACGTGATTGAGAGGGGAGGACGCGTATGTTATTATCTTATACCACTGCAGCCGGCCAGACTAAAGAGGTTAAGCTGGAAAAGAAACCGATGACCATCGGGCGCAGCCCAAAGGCGGATTTAGTGATTGAAGACGAAAAGGCGTCCCGTTTGCATTGTGGCATCCGTTGGCAGGACGACGAGTTCACCGTCAAAGATCTAGCTTCCAAAAACGGCACGTTCGTCAATGACGAGCGCATCGAGTCGCATACACTTCAGCCGGACGATGTTATTCGGGTGGGTAACACCTCTTTCACGGTAAAGAAAGCGTCGGCTACGGGCGGGGCCACAACCGCTTTTCAAGAAATGGAAAAGCAAATGTCGGGTGGCAAGGGATACGACACGATTTTGAAGGAAATCGTGGGCCAATCCGGATCGAAACCTGAACGAAGTTGAAGTTAAGCTAATCTGCGTCTGTTACGCGACGATCATGGGCTTACGCTGACCGCCCTAATCGTTCCAAGACCGCCTTCATATCGGCCCACACGTCCCGTTTGGCGGATGGGTTCCGCAGCAGGTAGGCGGGGTGATAGGTGGGCATCGTGTCAATGCCTTCAAAATTCATCCATTGCCCACGTAAACGGCTGATGGTGGCTTGGGGATTGAACAGGCCTTTGACCGCCGTAGCACCCAGGCAAACGATGACTTTCGGTTGCAGCAACGCAATCTGCGCTTTCAGGTAGGGCAGGCAGGCGTTCATCTCCTCGGGGGTAGGCGGTCGATTGTTGGGGGGGCGGCATTTGACAATATTGCCGATCCAAACTTCGTCCCGCTGGAACCCCATGGCTTCAATTATTTTGGTGAGCAATTTGCCGGCCCGCCCCACGAAGGCAAGTCCTTGCTGATCCTCATCTGCCCCGGGACCCTCGCCAATAAACATGAGTTCGGGCCGTGGCGCGCCCTGTCCCGGTACGGTGCGGGTGCGGGTCTTACAAAGCCCGCACAACTGGCAGGAGGCGACGCGCTGCGCGATGGCTTCCAACGATCCCATATCTTCCCCTTCCTCCATGGGAGCAGGCGATGACGGCGCAGCAGCCACCTTAGGGGGCGGAACCGCAGTTCCAGGTGATGCGGCCGTGGTGGTCGACGAGGCCGTCCGCCAGGCCGCTACGTGTTTGGGATCGACCGCGACGTGGGACTGCCCTTCCTCTTGCAGGAAAGTCAAGTGCGTGCATAAGGCTTCCAGCCATTCATCCCAGTCCGTTGCCGCTATGGTAGGCGTGTCCATCGCCGGTGTCTTTGTCTTAGGGTACAGGGAACGGTGCCGTAAAGGCCACTACATCGTCGCGTACGCGCTGGATGACCTTCTTGTCGTCCGGTTTTTCCAGTACGGTATGGATGAAAGCGGCGATGTTTTTCATGTCCGCTTCTTCCATGCCACGGGTAGTAACGGCCGGTGTGCCCAGCCGGATACCGGAGGTAACGAACGGACTTTTGGTATCAAACGGAATCGCGTTCTTATTAACGGTGATCCGGGCCAGATCCAGCGCCGCCGCAGCGTCCTTCCCGGACACGTCGAGTGAGGTTAAATCCACCAGCATCACGTGGTTATCGGTACCACCGGATACAATGCGCACGCCGTGTTTTTCGAGTTGGGTCGCCAGCGCTTGCGCGTTGCGTACCACTTGTTGCGCGTAGGTCTTGAAGGCCGGTTGCAACGCTTCATGAAAACAGACCGCTTTCGCGGCAATGACGTGCATCAGCGGGCCGCCTTGGATGCCGGGAAAGACTTGGCGATCAATATCGGCCGCAAACCGTTCCTGCGAGAGTATCAACCCTCCACGCGGGCCGCGGAGTGTCTTGTGCGTGGTGGTCGTGACAAATTCACAGTAGGGCACGGGGTTGGGATGGCAGCCGCCGGCGACCAGCCCTGCAATGTGGGCCATGTCGGCCATCAGGTAGGCCCCCACGCCATCGGCAATCTTGCGTAAGCGCTTAAAGTCGATGATCCGCGAATACGCGCTGGCCCCGCAGCAAATGAGCTTCGGTTTGTGTTCATCGGCCAAGCGCTCGATTTCATCATAATCGATCAACTCGGTTTCACGGTCGACGCCGTACTGGACCACGTTGAAAAAGCGGCCGGAGAAGTTGACCTTATGGCCGTGCGTCAGATGTCCGCCATGGGCCAGGCTCATGGCGAGTATCGTGTCACCGGGCTCAAGCACCGAGAAATAGACCGCCATATTAGCGCCACTACCGCTGTGCGGTTGCACGTTGGCATGCTCCGCGCCGAACAATTGTTTGGCGCGGTCAATGGCCAGACGTTCCGCTTCGTCCACGAATTCGCAGCCATGGTACCAACGCTTGCCGGGATAGCCCTCGGCATACTTGTTGGTCATGACCGAGCCCTGTACTTCACGCACCGCACGGCTGGTATAGTTTTCCGAGGCAATCAGCTCAATGTTTTCACGTAAGCGCCGCGCTTCCGAGCGCAAGGCGGCATAGAGTTCGGGATCGGTGTCGTGCAATACCACCGGGTCATCAATCATGGCCGAATATGCCTGAATCTTGCCGAGGCGCCGCTCATGCCGTCCGCCTTCATACTCGGTTTTTAGCCATGCATCGGTAATGGCCGTGGCCTGTGCTGCGTCGACCAGCGCTCCGCCCATCGTCAGGACATTGATATTATTGTGGGTACGGCCCATCTTGGCCATCCCTACCGTGAGACACACGCCGGCCCGCACCCGGGGAAACCGGTTGGCCATGATGGATACGCCGATACCGGAGGTGCAAACAATGACGCCACGGTCCACATCGCCTTCGGAGACCAGCCGGGCTACTTTTCCCGCATAATCGGGATAATCAACCGACTCTGTGCTGTCGGTGCCCACGTCTTCAACGACGATGCCCTCGTCCAGTAAATGGGCCTTGATGGCCTCTTTAATCTCATAACCGCCGTGATCGGCACCCACTGCTATCTTCATGTTCGCTCCCTCTGTTGGCGTGAATCAATTTCCCCTCTATCCGCCAAATATAAAATAAAATCGTCGATCGCGTCCTTCAGTTGGTCCGCAACCTGTCGGTAAACGGCCGTCGATTGTCCGATTGGGTCCGCAATGTCGGGGACCTCGCCTTCCGGGCCGAAGCCCGCAATTAAATAAACCTTATCCGCAAATTCCGGCCACTGTGCCAGAATAGCGGCCGAGTGACCACGCGTCATAACCAACACGTAGGCGGCTTGCTCCAGCCACTCGCGGCGCACCATCCTACTGCGATGGGCCGTGGCGTCAATACCCTGTTCCGCCAAGACCTCAAGTGCTGGCGCACTGGCGGGCTGCCCGTCGGCGGCCGCCAAGCCGACGGAAGCGACCTGCCACTGGCCCGTGGCCGGCAAGCGCGCCCGTAACAGGTATTCCGCCATTGGGCTGCGGCAAATGTTGCCGGTACAGACCACTAATATGTTTTTTGAATCACTCATTAAGTTTAGGCGACCCGTCCGCTGCATCCAACAACTGGGTCAGCGTTGTGCGCACTTCCGCCATTTGCTCCGGGGAAAACCCCACTTTTTGATAACGTATAATACCCTCCGCATCCACGATTAATAGCGTGGGAATGCTGAATACCTCATACGCAGTGGCAATGTCGCCACCCGCATTGATACCTACTTTGTAGCGGATGTCAAACTGCTCCCACATCGCCTGCACCCGGTCTCGTTGCGTGGACCGGTCGAGGCTGATCCCTAGAAAAACCACTTGGTCCTCCGGCAGGTCGGCGTACAACGCCTGCAGGTAGGGAAGTGATTCCACGCAGGGCGGGCACCAAGTGGCCCAAAAATCGATGAGGACCACGCGCCCCCGCTGATCGGCCAAGCGGAATACCTCCCCGTCCAGTAGTGTCAACTCGAAATCCGGCGCAGGGGTTCCAACCCATTCGCGCCCCGCTGAACGCTCAGTCGCCGCTTGCATCCGGTCGGCGAGTTCATCGAAGTCAGCCACTTGCTCCCACCCGTCAGTATCGAGCGTAAACCGGGATTCAGTCACCGGTGTATTTACGGTGACAAATTGCGTGCGGTATTCCAGATGATAACGCGCTGGCCATCCCGGTGCCGTGGCCCCAAAATCAGCCTGCATGGCGCTAAAATCGATTTCGGCGGACAGTCCCGCGATCAAGCCGGTTTCGGCGTCAATCCAAGCGTCGAGTCCGTCTGCTAGCATGCCGTGTTCGCGCTTGTCTGTAATACGCAGGTGCAAAGCTGGTCGATCCTCATATTCAACCCATCCCTTCACCGCAAACGTCAACCCTTCACTTTCCAGTGTGGCGATGAGTGCCTGTAGCGCAACGGCCGGGTCACGGGCCCATAAGGCCGCGACATCCGGCAGCACCATCGCCGCCACCATTTCAGCCTGTTCCTCAATGACCACGGTCAGCTCATCCGTTAACGGCAGCTTCATGAAATAGCCCAATTCCGGAAAGGCGATAGACAAGTAGGTCTCATCGGCGACAAGGATGTGCATATCCGACGCCACGCGGAAATGGTTGGGGCGTTGAAAAACCAACAATCGCTCCTCTTCCGTCTTTTCCTCACGGTCCTCAAAGACAAGTTGAATGGACATGGTGGCCGTCTGTTCGACCGCCTCCAGCGCGGCCAAGCGGTCAGCCATCCAAGTGACCACCTCATTTATTGTCTGTGGTGCCGTGTCGGCCCGTGGTGCTACCGTGCCTACCACGAGCACGGCTAGCATGATGGCGTTGATCTTCTTTCGCATAATTTCTCCGAGTGTCGTTCGCGTGAAGGCCCCATTATCAGTCCGATATCGGGGGGGCGTGGCCGCACACCACTTGCCGCCTATAGTCCGGCATTGCGGGACAGGATTCAATGTATTTTTCATATTCGTGCTAATTTCGCTTGCATTGGGCGCGTGGCGTGTTAATATCCGCTCCGTTTTAAGTTGAAAGCAGGGATAATTATGAAAGCCGATATACACCCCAAATATGTAGATGCCGTCATTCGCTGCGCGTGCGGCCATGAGGTAAAGACCCGGTCCACCGTGAAGGAAATGCATGTGAACACCTGTGCGGCATGTCATCCGTTCTTCACGGGCCAAGCCAAATATATTGATACCGAAGGCCGCGTGGAACGTTTCCGTAAGCGTTACGGCGCACGGACGGCGACGGCGAAGTAGCGGCCGTATTGATTTCTTGGGCCGGGCTGTCTCTAAAGGCGGTCCGGCCCGTTGTTTGTCAGCCGCCCTAAGCCTTATGATCGATGCCTCCTATATTGCACAATTGCAGCAGCGCTTAGCGGAGCTGGAGTCCGATTTGGCCAATCCTGAGTTGGGCGGGCAGATCAAGCGCTACCGCGCCTTGATGGAAGAACACGCGTATGTGAAAGACTTGTGCCAAAAGGCTCAAGCCTATTACGGACTGTTACAGGAAAGCGCAGGCCATCAAGCCCTGTTGGCCGATGCGCAAACCGACCCTGAACTGGCGGAACTGGCCCGCGAGGAGCTCACCGCCTTGGAGGCACAGCAGCCTCGGGCGGAGCGCGCTTGGCAAGTAGCCTTGTTGCCCCCGTCGCCCGACGATAGCCGGAATACGATCATGGAAATTCGAGCCGGTACCGGTGGCGAAGAAGCCGCGTTATTTGCGGGCGATTTGTATCGCATGTATGCGCGCTTTGCCGAGAATCGCGGGTGGAAGACGAATCTAATCGCCGCCAACCCCTCCTCGCGCGGTGGATTCAAGGAAATAATATTTGCCATCGAGGGACAGCAGGTCTATCGCACGTTAAAGTTTGAAAGTGGTGGACACCGGGTACAGCGCATACCCGTTACCGAGGCGGGTGGCCGCATCCATACCTCGGCCGCAACGGTGGCGGTATTGGCGGAAGCGGATGATGTGGACGAAATTGAATTGCGTCCGGAGGATGTGCGGGTGGACATCTTCCGCTCGTCCGGGCCGGGTGGACAGAGCGTCAACACCACCGATTCCGCAGTGCGCCTGACGCATCTGCCCACACAATTGGTCGTGACCTGCCAGGATGAGAAGTCGCAGCACCGCAACAAAGACAAGGCCATGCGCGTACTGCGGGCCCGTTTATTGGACCTGAAGCGCCAGGAGGAAGCCGACCGGACGGCGGACGAACGTCGCACGCAGATAGGGTCCGGCGATCGCAGTCAGCGTATACGCACCTATAATTTTCCTCAAAACCGGTTGACGGACCACCGCATCAACCTGACGCTGTACAACCTGGACCGAATTATTACGGGCGAACTGGATGAGCTCATTGATGCCCTCAGCGAGTATGATCGGGAGCAGCGGTTACGAGCGCGGATGCAGACGCCTGCATAGGCTCATTGACCTTGTCGATAAACTAGACAAAATGCGACGGGTCGCTTATGCTCCCTTGATAGGCGTTTGGGACCAGTCACTCGTAAGAGAAAGGGTACATCATGATTAAGCGTATTTTAGCCTGCACCGATGGATCACGTGGCGGCGATGCCGCGACTGCTTTTGGCATTGAACTGGCGCAAAAATGCCAAGCCACCTTAACGGGCCTGCATGTGCTGGATTCCCGGGTCTTGGAAGGGCCGCTGATGGCGGATATTTCCGGATGGATTGGGGCACAACCCTATGGCAATCAATTGCAGCAATTTCGCGAGGTACTGGAGGAAAAAGGACAGGCCATCATCCAATCCTTTGATGAACGCTGTACGGCCGCAGGCTGCAAAGGCGCACGTGGAATAGTGCGCATGGGGCATCCTTCACGTGTGATTCTGGATGAAGAGAGCGATGCGGACTTAGTTATTCTGGGCCGCCACGGAATCCATGCGGATATGGTAGGGGAGGCCTTGGGGTCGACGGCGGAACGGGTGGTTCGGCACTCGGAAAAACCGTGTATGGTGACGCCGTCAGAATTTACTGCTACCCGTAAAATGCTGTTGGCCTATGACGGCAGTGAGCATGCCCGTCATGCCTTGCAAACGGCGGTGGCGTTATCGCAGGCAACAGCGGCGGAATTGATTATTTTAACGGTAGCCGAGGAAGCGGACACCGGCCCGGCCCGCAAGCTGCTGGAGGAGGCCTTGGCGACTGCTGAGCAAGCTGGCATTAAGGGCGGTGTCCCGCTCATTGCGGAAGCGCGCCACGCCGCAGATGCGATTCAAGAGAATACGGTTGAACAAGGTTGCGACCTGATTGTGATGGGCACGTACGGACACAATCGCATTCGCGAAATGATTCTGGGTAGTACGACCACTCGTGTTACCACCCACGCCCAAGTCCCTGTATTGTTGGTGCGCTAATAATGAAATTGTGGAGCCACGCCCGCCCGTATTTGCCTCTGGGCCCCGTATTCGCGCTAATTGCGCTGGTAAGTTACGGTGCCCGGCTGGAGCCTTATGCGTTGCCCGGGGAATCGGCTTCTTTGATCGATCGCTTTGCCGGTCTGCACCCGTTTATTCCGGTGAACCACACCCTTTGGGGCGGCTTGGTGCGGGTAGTGGCGGCCCTGCCTGGCGGCGCGCTGGCGTGGCGCTTGAACGCCTTGAGTGCGTTATTGGCGGCGGGTGCGGTCTGGGCGGTATATACATTAGTGGCCCGTATCCCGCACAACCGGGCGGGGGAGGAAATCCGTACACGCAGTCATCGCATTACGCTGCAAACCGTGTCCGGTAGCGTCGCGGCCATGCTGCTGATGTGGTCATTGCCCTTCTGGACGGTGGCCACGCGCGCGCACCATTTGCCCTTTGACGTGTTGTTGGTTTTGTGTTTGGCACTCGTGTTTCAACGCTTCTGGATGCAGCGGGATTGGCGGCTGTTCTTCTTTTTCTGCTTCGCATATGCGGCTGCCGTCACTGAAGTTCCTCTATTGGTTCTAATCGCGCCCCTTCTGTTGTTGCTCTCCTTGATTGCCATGCTGCAAGCGGGCCGTTTGAATTGGCGCACCTGCGGCTGGGCAGGTTTGGCCTTGGCCGCCGGATCCCTCTTGTGGGGTATCCCCGTTGTGCGGCTTTATCTACATCCTACCGCCGAGTGGTTGAGCCTGACGACCGGGTGGGAGGCCTTCCAAGCGGTGGCGGCCTATACGTATACCCAAGCACGCCAGCAAGTGACCGGAGCCGGTTGGATGCTGGTTTTGTTGCTGGCCGTACTGCCTGCGGGGATTGTGCTGGCTCCGAAGCATGCCGATCGAAACCGGTCATCCCTCTGGGGGTCCGTCCTGTTACACGGCCTGCTGGGACTATTGGCGCTCATCACGTATTTCCGGCTACCGGTATCGCCACTTGAGCACGTGGGAGCGGGGCGGTTGTGGGCCTTTCCGTTTCTATTAATCGCGGTATGGGGCGGGTACGTGGCCGGCTACGGGTGCGCCCTATTGCATGGATTGCGTCAATGGTCTGGGACGACGGCTAAACGGTCGGGCTTGTTGTCTAAACGCGAGTGGGTGTATTGCGGGGGGGTTATGCTGCTCTTGGTCGGGGGTGCAGTGCATAATGGCCAGGCACTGTCGGATCCGTCTGCACGCAAGATCAATGTATTAAGTAGAGAAACCCTCGACGCTTTGGGTGACCGTACTTGGCTCGTGACCAATGGCTTGCTCGATGCCCATTTGCGGTTGGCTGCGGCTGACCGTGTTCAGGACGTTACCTTGTTGGACCTCTCCCAGGCGCGCGCTCCACATTATCTACGCTACGTGGCGTCATTATTTGACCAACCGCGCTATCAGAGTTTGGCTGAAATTAGTATGACCGCACTGCTGGGGGCGTGGTTGAACAACGAGCCGGAATCGACGGAACAAATGGCGCTGCTCACCTGGCCGGATTATTGGCTGGCGGCTGATTATGTGCCGGTCCCGTTGAATATGATCTATGTCGGCGTAGCCCAGGATCACCGTTTAAATGTCGATCAGCTCTATGCGGATTTTCAGGCCTTTCGCACACGGCTGGGGGCGCCCGCTGAATGGGCATCGGAGTATGCTCCGCGGCTTGGTGCCTGGGCGAGGCAGCATCTTGGCAAATTGGCGAATGATTTGGGCGTGGTGATGGAGGATGCGGGGCGACTGGACGAAGCGATTGACCTGTACCGCGCGGCACGTGAAACGGATCCCAACAATCTTAGTGCGTTGTTGAACCTAGTGGCACTGGGCCAGCGGCAGGAGCATCCTGAACATGAGGCGTGGCAAGCGGAACTCGACAGCTATTTGGACCGACGAGCGCATGAGCCCAACATTTGGCAATTATCGGCTAGTTACGGGTACGTCCGCAATCCGGCTGTGCATTTTATGCGTGGCCGGGCTTGGGTGGCTTCCGGTAAACCGCGTGCGGGTATGCGTGAGGTCCGGCGGGCCGGCCAACTGGTGGCGGGTAGCGATACCATCACCGCAGATGCCTGGGCCGAAACGGCTCTCGATACGGAAACCACGCTTCGCGATCCGGTGGAGGAGCTAAAAGAACGGCTGGCGGCGGATCCTGCCAATATCCGGTTGCTGCTGACACTTTTCCAAGGTTATCTCCGCAGGAACGACGTAGAGCAGGCCGCATACTATCTGGAGCGTCTGCAACAGCAATTGCCGGACCAACCGCTGCGGGTTGAACGCGCCGTACTAGCTGCTGTCGGCGGTGATCAGTCCCGGGCCGCGGAATTATTTCAAGACGCCACGCGATCGGAACCCGGAAATTTGCGGGCTTGGGCTGGTCAGGCGATGTTGGCATTGGAAATGGAGCAACAGGAGGTGGCGGAACGCGCCTTGCGCCAATTGTTGCAACGCGCGGAGGACCGACCTGAAATCCTGTACATGGTGGCCCGCATCTATACGCAGCTGGGACAAACTGAGGATGCGCAGCGTATACTGGAAAATATATTGCGGCGGCAGCCGGGCTATCTGCCGGCGAACGAATTGCTGCTGTCCTATGATTGGCATTTTGGACGCCGGGAACCCGCCCGGCGTCGTATCGAAGTCTTGTTGGCGCAGAATCCCGGACATCCGCTGGCCAATTATGTGTTGGGCACCATGCAAATGTCCGAAGGCGCCTACGCGTTGGCCGAATCCTCCTTCCGCGCCAGCACCGAACAGGCTCCGCGCACGGATGCCTATGTCAATTTGGCCTGGCTGCAGCAGCGCCGCGGGGCCTACGCCCAGGCGGAGGCAGACGCCCGGGCCGCACTTGAACGTGCACCGGATTATTCGCCTGCCTGGCATACGTTAGGCTTGGTGTTGTTACGGCAGGAACGACATGATGAAGCACAAGCCGCTTTGCAACGGGCACTTGAACTGGACCCCGACAATTATCTTGCGCGCTTTTATACCGGGCTGCTGTATGAACAGCAGGGACTGCGAACGGAAAGTCGGGCCTTGCTCGAATCAATTCGGGCCGAGGGGCATCCCCTGTTGCCTGAGATGGAAGAGGAGCTCCGCCGCGTCTTGGCACGCCTGCGCAATTGACCTATTGGACGGGGATGATGGAGTGAAAGCGATTATGGACATTCTTTTGGCCGTGCTACGGATTGCGGTGCTGGTATACATCGGTATGATCCTGGTACTGGCCGGGTGCCAGCGTCGCATGATCTATTACCCAACCCGCACCACCGAGGCCGACGCTATAGCCTTGGCTGCTACCGACGGCTTGGAACCTTGGCGGGACGCGGACGACACCATCATTGGCTGGCGGCCGGCAAGCGCGCTAGCTGATGCCGACGTGATGCTCCTTTTTCATGGGAATGCCGGGTTTGCAGCCCATCGCGGTTATTTTGCACATGGCTTTGCCCGGGATTTTGTGGTCTACATCATGGAGTACCCAGGCTACGGAACCCGTCCGGGTCGACCCGGTGAAGAGGCGTTCTATGCCGCCGCCACCGAAGCGCTGGAGCGACTGGCGGAAGCGTACCCCGACCGCCGGTTGTTCTTGGGGGGGGAGTCGCTGGGCAGCGGAGTGGCCGCTTATCTGGCGGGGACTTATCCGGACCGGGTGGCCGGTATTTTTATGAGTACCCCATTTGATTCCCTGGTCGCCGTGGCCCGCCACCATTATCCTATATTCCCCGTGCGCTGGTTCATGCGTGATCGGTATCCCAGTGCCCGGCACTTGGAAAATTACGGCGGGCCGCTGGCTTTGCTCATGGCGGGCGAGGACCGAGTGGTACCGGCCAAGTTCGGGCAGCGGCTGGCAGAGGCTTACGACGGGCCGACACGCGTGTGGCTACAAGAAGACCGGGACCATAACACCTTGGACTACCATCCCGGCAGTGACTGGTGGCGTGAAGTGGCCGAATTTCTGCGCAAGACCCGCTAGTCTTCTTCAAAACAGCCCCGACCGGCTTGGCAGTCGGTGTGGCAGGCTGCGTGGCCATCCGGCCCGAGCGCATCGTTGGTGTGCGCGCACCAATAGCCCATCGCTTCTTCGTTATGCAACAGGCCGGGTCGTTCATCCGTCCGATAGTACATCGATTTAATCCGTAACTGACGACAGCAGGGAGCGGGCTGGTCATCGAACCATTGGTTGTCTTTCGTGATCATGTCAAACCCTCCGCAGGATGGCCACCTGCTTGCAGGAGTGCGCGTCGCACAGCGGCTTGGGCCAGTCTTACCCGATACCCATTATCGCGCATAGGTTCGGCGTCCGCAACCGCCAGGGCCGCCGCTTCCCGTGCTTCGGCGGGGTCTTGCAGGGTGCGGTCACCCAACCATGCTTCGGCCTGACGTGCCCGCCACGGAAGAGGGGCCACATGGCCCAGCACGATGCGCCAGCCAGCCGCAGTTCGTACGGCGGCACATGAGGCTTCCGGCCAATCGTAATGCGCGCGCGGCTTGATTTCGACATGCCCGGCCTGCTGTGCCGTTAAAGGAATATGCACGGATGTGAGCCACTGGTCAGACGCTAAATTATGTTCCTGTGATAGATTCTGGTCGGTGTTGCGGAAAAAGTCGTCGGCGGCATATGCGGTCGCCTCGCTGCCGTTGTCGGCCTGAAACGTGGCCTGCAAGGCAACCAATACGGGCGCCAGACTGGACGGGTGGGTGATGCGGCAGGGGCCACCGCCAAAAATGGAGTGCAGCGCATTTTCACCTTCCCAGGCGAAGCATTGGTGGCCCCCTTTTTTTAGACACATGAAGGCCGCCGAGCGAAAATATCCGCAGCGCGGTCGCTGCAGGCAGTTGCCACCCAGCGTGGCCCGCGCCCGTACCTGTGCCGATGCGGTGCTGCCCGCTACCGCTGCCACCAGTGGGGCGTGCGTCCGCACCGATTCGTCTTCAGCCAAGGTTTGCAAGGTCACCAAGGCCCCGATCCGCAGGTCATCCTTTGTCACTTCGATCTGGCGGTACTCGTCCAAAGCCGCCATGGATACGATACGGTCGCTGGGCTCAACACCGGTTTTGAGTAGATCAATCAAGTCGATGCCACCCGCCTGTAAGGTGTACCCGGCCTTGAGCGCGGCGGCCAGACCGGCCGGATTACGGGCTACCGCGTAATCGAACGCCTTCACGCCGACCCCCTTTCCTCCAACGCGGCCAGCACGCGCGCCGGGGTGATAGGCAGTTCCCGGACGCGCGCTCCAATGGCGTTGGCAACGGCGTTGGCAATCGCCCCTGCCGTGGGAATGGTCGTCGGCTCGCCTAGGGAGCGCACGCCGTCCTCTTCCTCGTCACGATCAATGATCGCCACAATTTCAGGTAGATCACCTATTCCGCTGATTTTGTACTGTAGCAAGTCGGCGTTGTACTGTGCCCCGGTCGGACCGTCCAAACGCCGATCCTCAAACAAGGCGTAGCTCATGCCTTGTATCACGCCGCCTTCGATCTGATTCTCGGCGGTCAGCCGGTTTACGGCCAATCCACAGGCTTGAATGGCCACAATTTTGCGGACCCGTATCAGGCCCGTCTCCGTGTCGACATCCACTTTGGCAAACTGGGCGGTGTCCGAATTCCCGTGACCCCAGTACCGGTCATTAAATTCACCGCGCACATTGATCTTCCCGTCCGTAATAGTCCGGCAAGCCTCGACCCACGACCGTTCCCGCCCGTCCGCCGCGCGGAACACGCCTTGGGCATAGGTCACGTCATTAGGGGCCAGCTCCCATTCGGCCGCGATGCGTGCTTTCAAGGCCGTCACGGCCTTTTCGGCCGCATCACGAACGGCGGGCGCGGTGAAACGCGAGGTTATCGAACCGCCACTGGCCGGGCCCGGAGGATAATCACTGACCCCGATCTTGCCGGTTATCCATTTGCGGTCCAAACCCAGATGCCACGCCGCCACATCAACCGCCAGTACGGTTGCACCGGTGCCCATGTCCTGAATGCCGATGCGGACTTCCAAATGACCGCTGGGATAGACATCCAGATCGACGGCGCAGCGTCCCTGCGAATTGCCCCAAGAAGCCACACCGCAGCCCCAGCCGGTTTTGACAACCCCGGTCATGGTGCCGTCGGGGGGGCGCTCGTTCCAACCGATCAATTCTGCGCCTTGTCGCAATTGACGCTGGCGCCGCTCGCTGGTTTCGTTGCGGATCCTAAATTCCACCGGGTCCATCCCCAAACGAGCGGCCAGCTCATCCAACACCGACTCCATGGCGAAGGAAGCTTGTGGCCAAGCCGGGGCACGAAAAGCGCGTGGCAATCCGCTGTTCAGCGCAATTTGGTCATCGGTCCGCACGATTTCGCCCCATCGATAGTAGCTGGGCGCGCGTACCCCACCGCCCCGCCCGGTATGGCCCACCACACTGACCAAGTGCATACGGCCACCCAACAGGCGCCCGTCCGCCGCCGCCGCAAGGTGGTAGTACTGGATGGAGCCGGGCCGGTTCCCGCCCATTTCGTGTTCTTCCTGACGGGATAAGGCCACCCGGCACGGGCGCTTTAATTCGCGTGCCCATTTGATGGCCAGATTGCCCTCAGCGCCGATGCCGAACTTGCTGCCAAAACCACCGCCCACATACTCCGCCTTAACGCGTACGCGCGAGGCCGGGAGATCGGCCGCACGCGCGGATTGCTCCTGACAGCTCATCAACGATTGCGTACTCACGGCCACTTCCAAATCGCCATTGTCCTGCGGAATAGCCGTCACGGCGTGGGGCTCGAAACAGCTATGCGTTTGCACGGCCGTGCGATACTCGGCCTCGACCGTCACGGTGGCGTCGGCAAAAATTGACTTGAGGGTCGCGGCCTCCTCATCATTTGGTGGCGGCACACCCGCATGGGCGTCGTCGGGATTAGTCGTCGGTTGTCCCGGGCGGCATTGCAACCGCAGTGCGGCCAGCCCATCGTCCAAGGCGGCGGGGGATTCGGCCACCATTTCGCCGATGACGTCTCCGGCGCAACGGGGGGGATGATCGGCCCTCACCGACACTTCCAGCACGCCGGGTACTGCGCGCGCCGCGTCGATGTTGAACCCGGCAATGCGGCCAGCACCGTACGGGAAGCGCAGGTAGCGTGCCCAGACCATGCCGCGCGGCTGCTTATCCACGGTATACCGCGCATGGCCCGTAACCTTTTCCCGGATATCGGGCCGGGCCGCCACATTTTCCATTGCGGGTGCCGGTGACGCACTCATGCGATTGCTCCGGCCGACAAAGCGGCGGTCACCGCCGTGACAATCTTGGCGTGGGTTCCACATCGGCAAAGATTTCCGCTCAAAGCGATCTGTACTTCTTCCGTGGACATTCGTTCGCCTTGCAAAAACAGTTCAGCGGCCCGCACCACAAACCCGGGGATACAAAAACCACACTGCGCCGCGTCATGCGCACAAAATGCCTCGATGAGAGGGGCGAACCGCGGGTCATCCGCAATGCCCTCCACGGTCAGGATTTCATGGCCCGCCGCTTCACGTGCCAGGCATAGGCAGGTAGGTACAGCTCGTCCATCCCATAACACGGAGCAACCACCGCAAGCGCCGTGCTCACAAATCGATTTGGTTCCGGTCAAATTCAGTTGGTGGCGCAGCACGTCCAGCAAGGTGTCCCGCGGTGCAACGGATACCGTATGTGTTTGACCATTGATTTGCAGGATCACCGGTTGCGGATCACGTCCGTACTCTTCCAGGTCCGGGTGTGACGGCTTGGCGTTGGCGGGATTAGCGGTGGCCGCCGTGGTCAGGGGCGGGCACACACTGGCCGCACCGACCAGTCCCAAGCCGCGCAAAAATTGGCGGCGCGTGGAGGAAAATTGCGCCGACTTGGCAGCCGGCGCGGGCACTGGATCACGGCCGGGAGCCGTCATAACCCATTATCCGGTGAGCGCGTAGCAACAAACATGCAGCAAAACTACCACGCTATAGGCGGGAAGCAAGTGTCGAGTTCGGCGCTGTGAGTTCATCGCTTGAATTATGGCCGGGAAATCGGTAGGTATGAGGCATGAACAATAAAACAAAAATCATGGTGTTTGGTGAGGTGCTCTACGACTGTTTTCCCGGCGGGGAAAAAGTGTTGGGTGGGGCACCGTTTAATGTGGCGTGGCATTTGCAGGCGTTGGGCGACGAACCTTGGTTTGTTTCGCGGATCGGCACGGACGACTCCGGGGACTCGATTGTGCAGGCGATGCAGGAGTGGGGCCTGGACGATCGCGGTTTGCAACGCGATCCGGTGCATCCGACCGGCAAGGTGGAGATCGTGATGGAGGGTGGCGAACCGCAGTACACGATCACGCCGGATGTCGCGTATGATTTTATTGAGACCACCGCTCTGCCACCGGTGCCGGAGTCGTTTATCTTGTACCACGGCACCTTGGCGCTGCGTAACGAAGTGACCCGAGCGGCCTGGGGCGCGCTGGCATCTCGACCGGGCGTGGCGCGGTTTGTGGATGTGAACTTGCGGGAACCGTGGTGGGACGCCACCACCGTTGTGGCCGATTTACAGCAGGCGCGCTGGGCGAAACTGAACGTTGATGAATTACGGGCGCTTGGTTTCGACCAAGCCGATATCGATCAAGCCATGCGCGAATTGCAGACCGCTACCGGCGTGGAGCAAGTGGTGATGACCCGTGGTAAGGAAGGCGCGTCCGTGTTGTGCGCGGACGGGCAGATCGAGCATGTCCCGCCCGCGCCGTTGGAACGCCGCGTGGATCCAGTGGGGGCCGGTGACGCCTTTAGTGCCGTGTATGTGCACGGGCAACTGGCGGGTTGGCCGGTCCGCACCTGTGTGGAGCAGGCCCAGGCGTTTGCCACCCGCATCCTCAGCATGCGCGGGGCCACGCCGCGCGACCGCGACCTGTATGCCGACTACCGCTAAGTCATTCCGGGAGAGTCGACATGTATGAACAAGCGTCCCACTCGTTGCTGAACGATATTCTGAATCGGCTAAAAGCCGAAATCAGTTCACGGGATTTACGCCATTTCTACACCCGGTTGGGAGCCAATTTTTACGGAATCCATTCGCTGTTTAAGCATCTTTACGGCGAGCGCGATGATTTTGAGCTGCAGGCGCAGCGCTTGGTGGAAACGATGGCCCGCCAGTACATTCGGCGTCCACCGGCTTTACGGAAAGTGGACCTTGAGCGTGAAAAGGATTTCGATTGGTTTCTCCATCAAAAGTGGGCCGGGATGGCGTTGTACAGCAACGGGTTTGGTGGCGACCTGAAGGGCGTCGGCGAGCGTTTGGGATATTTTCAGGAGCTGGGCGTTAATCTCGTGCACATCATGCCCGCCATGAAGTGCCCGGAAGGTGCCAGTGACGGGGGATACGCGGTGAGCGATTTTCGTGCCATTGATCCGCGGGTGGGGACCTTGCCCGATATGCAAAAGCTGGCACGCGATATGCGTAAGCGCGGCATCTTGCTGGCGCTGGACGTGGTGTTGAACCACACCTCCGACGAACACGAATGGGCGATCAAAGCCCGGGCCGGGGATCCTGCCTATCAGGATTTCTATTACACCTATCCCAACCGGGCCGTACCGGATATGTTCGAGGAAAGCATGCCCGAGATTTTTCCGGAAACGGCACCCGGCAACTTCACCTGGAACGAGGAAATGCAGCGCTGGGTGATGACGGTCTTCAATTCCTATCAATGGGATTTGAACTATAGCAACCCGGCGGTGTTTATCGAAATGCTGGATGTCATCCTGTTTTGGGCCAACCAGGGGGCCGATATTGTGCGCTTGGACGCCGTGGCGTTTCTGTGGAAAAAGATTGGCAGCACCTGCCAAAACGAGCGCGAAGCCCATTTGATCCTGCAGTTGTTGAAGGACTGTAGCCAGGTCACAGCCCCCGGCGTGCTGTTTATCGCCGAAGCGATAGTGGCCCCGGTGGAAGTGACCAAGTACTTCGGGGAGGATGCCGTCATCGCCAAGGAATGCGAGATCGCCTACAACGCCACACTGATGGCGCTGCTCTGGGACGCGGTGGCCACGAAGAATGCGCGCCTGTTACGGGAGGGCGTCACCAGCGTGCCGCTGAAACTGGAGCGCGCCACTTGGCTCAATTATGTGCGTTGCCATGACGATATCGGATTGGGCTTCGATGATAACGATATACGTCAAGCGGGCTATGAACCGGTCTCGCACCGGCGCTACCTGGTGGATTACCTGACCGGCCAGCATCCGGGCACCCACGCGCGCGGCGTGCCGTTCGGCCGCAATGAACGCACAGGCGACGCGCGTATCTCCGGTTCGTTAGCGTCGCTGACCGGATTGCAACACGCGTTGGAATCGGAGGATCCCCAAGCCATTGATCACGCTGTGCGCACTATTCTGTTGCTGCACAGTATCATCTGTTCCTTTGGCGGATTGCCGTTGCTCTATTACGGCGACGAAATCGGCACGCTCAACGACGAGAGCTATATGGAAGATCCGCACAAATCGGGTGACACCCGTTGGGTCCACCGGCCAACCATCGATTGGGAAAAAGCCGACCGCCGCCACACGCCGGGTACGGCGGAATACCGCATTTTTCAGGGACTGAAACAGATGCTGGCGGTGCGCAGCGAGATCACGGTCTTCGCTGACTTCAATAACCGCGAGTTAATCGCGGTCGAAAACCCCAATCTGTTCGTGTTTGAGCGGTACAACGTAACCGCGCGTACGGATGCCGTGTTGGTGGTAGCCAACTTCAACGGCAAACCGCAATCGCTTGACCTTGACGGGCTGGCCCACTGGGGTCGTCATCGTTACGGGCGATTGGTTGACCTGTACACCGGACGCCGCCCCGATTTGGTGAACAATACCCTCGTGCTGGGCGGGTACCAGTTCTGCTGGTTAAGCGAGATGTGGTAGGCCGCCGCGCTTCAGGCTCTTGCAAAACCTCCCGTTCATGAGGGCAGGACGGCTGGCCACGCCGTAGCAGCCTTGGCGTAGGCGGGAGCCTGCCCCTCCGGGAGCTTGTGGAATAGGCCTATTATTTCCCGGAGGGGCGACCTCCGTGTCGCCCTCGGAGGTTTTGCAAGAGCATTTTAAGGCAGAAAGTTTTTCTTGCGCAGTTTTTCCGGCAGGTAGGTGTCGAGTACAAAGTTTAAGCCGTATTTGGCGAAGGCCTGCTGTTCGATGCGCACGCCCATTTTCAGCATTTGGTTGAGGGCCTGTTGCCATTCCTTATGATGCCGGATGAACGGGTCGTTTTTGAGCGCGTCCTTGGCGCGCTTGATGTCCACCTCTTCCAGCGGATGGGTGGTGTCTTCCAGCTTATAGTCGATGATGTCCTGCGGGGTGACACCGAGGTACTGCACCGACGGCACGCAAAAATAGCGGTTAATGTGAGCGGCCTGTCCAGAACCAGCTTTCAAGGTGCGGTAGATATTGCAGTAGCCGTACGGGTCACCGTCGGTAAAGGCGAGCACCGGCATTTTCAGGTCGTCCGCCACGCGCCGGATAAAGCGGCGGCAGGCGCGGGTAGGGACCCCGCTCATGGAAACCAGAATGCAATTGGCCTTTTCAAAATAGCGATGATGAACCAGTCGTTGAAAGAGTGAAGAAGTCTCCACCGCCAGCAAGAATTTCGCCTTCGACTGAAACCGCAAGTGTTCCACCCGCGAGGGGACGCTCCAGGCACCGGTGCCGAGTTTCGTGCAGTCGATACGAATATCTTCGCCGGTTGACGGGTCGCGGTCGATGACGACTATGGGGCCACAGACCTCGCCGCCGCGTTCTTCCGGGATGTAGCCCAGTTGTTCGCGGTTGATGGCCAGCATCGCCTCAATATCGTCCAGCAAGCTGTCGCTTTCCGGCTGGGCATCAAAGCGGCATTCGCCCCAACTTTTGCTGTTGTAGTACACCTCGCGTTTGCCGGCAATGTCGTCCCGGTCCAGTAAATCATTTTTGGTGGTGGCCAGTAATCGCATCGATTGAGCAAAAGCCTTAACGGTATTGTAGGAGAGGGTCCGGGTGGATTCTTTACCGAGAATTTCAAAATGACCGCGTTTGGGGTCGTATTTGACGTTGGCCAGCGAGCGAATTGGAAATCGCATTTCCGGTTTTTTGCGGCGCTGCGTGATATCGGTGTGTACCCGCTCGGCTACCGCCTCGATCTTATGGGCGGCTTCCTGGCGGGTAACAACTTGCGGTCCTTTGGGGCGTGTGGTGCGTGGCATGGTGATTCCTTGGTGCGAGTGGGGTTAGACTTGTAGGTGCGTGCGTTCGAGCATTTCCTTGAGGGCTGCTTCGACCTTGGTTTGCTCTTGGTCGCTGAATTTTAGAATATCGTGCAGACCCAAGGCCAGGTGCGGGATATACTTTTCGATGTAGCCCCGTTTGCGTTCGGCCTCGGCGGCGCGTTTACGCTTGTTGAGGTAAACCGACAGGCGACGGCCGCATTCCTGCAAGGCAAAGGTCAATTCGCGGATGATTTCAGCATAGTGCGCAACGGCCTCTTTCGATTCGCTGGTGAAGGGGACCCAGACGCTGGCCATGTGGGCCATGATGACCATGGGACCCAGCGGGGGCGAGCCCTTGGGTTGAGCCAAACCGTAGGA
Organism: PVC group bacterium; assembly: GCA_003562335.1. Lineage (GTDB taxonomy): Bacteria > Verrucomicrobiota > Kiritimatiellia > SLAD01 > SLAD01 > SLLF01. The sequence continues at coordinate 12,637 of PWVE01000165.1, read as the reverse complement.
TTTCCAGTTCACACTGTTCACGGACTTGGTAATCGCGCAACCGCCACCCATGTACAGTAAGGGCACGCGGTTGGCAAAGCGCAGCACCCGGACCGGATCGTCCCCGCCCAAATCCGCATTCTCGCCGGGCCGGGCATAGGCCAACCCGACCTCGACCTGAAACGGGTTACCGCGATACACGGTGGGGTTGCGGGTCACGGCCGTATAGAAGTCGGCTTTGATCTCTTTCTGCAGACCGGCCAGTATCTGTTCCTCGCCGATTGGGGACAGGCAATCGGTGGGAGGGCGCATCAATTTCACTTCGTTAATGGCTTTGTAGAGCGCCTCACTCTCCTGATGGGCGATGCGGCGCGGATGGGCTTTGGGACTTAAGCCAGCCGTGTCACAGATGAAGTGGGCCGCCTTGTCGCTAACCCGCGAAAAATCCTGCGTCAGTGCGACTTTCAGCGTGCGCGCACTGGAATCCTTGAGCATTTGAATCAACACGCCCAGCTCCACGCCGTGCGGGTGGGGCTTAATCTCGCCGCTGGGCGGAGGCAAAGAGTCGACCCCGCGGGCAAAGACGGTCCATGGCGGTTCCTGACCGATGAAATCGGACTGGGCCGCGTCGGCTTTGGGGTCTTTCTTGGATAGCAACACCACCCGGTAGTGTAATTGCAGGTGCGGATTTACGATCGCACACTGCTTGAGGAACTCGTCCACCGATAGACGGCCCCGGATATAGGCCGCCTCCATTTCGATCGATACGCAGGTGCCGTGGTGGGCGGTGACCGGCTCGGCGTGCGGGTCCTCGGCATGAAAGGCAGGGGCCCATTCAACTTCTTCGTCTTCCAGGATGACCGGTTTATTGGTTTTGGTGTCAATCTGGACCGCGATCCGGTGGGCGCATGCTTGACGTTGGGTCTTAGACCAGATACGGGTGGCTCGGCCAGTGGTCAATTGGCCATACATCCCGGCAGCGCTGATACCGATTCCTTGTTGGCCACGTGACATCCGCAGGCGATGAAATTTGGAGCCGTACAGCAACTTGGCAAAAATCTTGGGGATCTGCTTGCGGACTACGCCGGGGCCATTATCGGTCACATGCACCACAAACCGGTTTTCCGCCAATTGGCGCAGTTCCACGCTGATGGAGGGGAGAATGCCGGCTTCCTCACACGCGTCCAGGGCGTTGTCGACAGCCTCTTTAACGGTGGTCAATAGCGCCTTGCGCGGGCTGTCAAAGCCAAGCAGGTGCCGGTTTTTCAGGAAAAATTCGGAGACGGAAATCTCGCGCTGGCGTGCGCCCATGCTTTCCGCTGTTTCTTTGCGAACGGGTTTCTTTTTTGCCATAGTTGATCTCTAATGAAATTACCGGTGCACATCGGGATTGGTTGGTGCCCGGTTGGGGTTTGCCCCGCGCACGGCGGGGTGCGCCACTCCTCGCGTATCAGCGTGGGGGCGACGAGGTCAGGGTCGGTTTCCAAACAGACGAAAGCCGGGCGGGCCCTTTGGGGACGGGGGGCTGATGGCCGGTCGGGTGCGACGCCACGGACGACGACCGCGTGGGAGCTGCTTGGATTTTATTCGCGAAACGCACTTTTTGTAACGCGGCCGGTTGAACGGACTCCGGTTCCGGTCGCGCGGAGACGGCTTCGGGAGCAGCCACCGGTTCATCTTCCATCTCCTCAACAGGGGTAATCCCGGTGGTCGGCGATAGTTGGTACAGGACGGGGCCCGGGGTCTGTTTAACGCCCAAATACTTCACGGTTTGCCAGCGCAAGGCTTGCTGATCCTCGGTGGTGCTTAATAAAACGGAAATGGGGGTCACTTCCTCAATTGTCTTTTTTAGGCGAAAGGCCATCGGCGAGACCGGTTTGGGTAGCGTCATCAAGGTGGTTACGTTCATGCGATCGAATGACCGCACGAAAGAAAAGATGTGTTCCGACAATTTTTCAGTAGACGGTACTGAAACCCAAGGCAGGACCGTGTCCAGGACGACGCGCGTAATGGAGTTGGCTTGGATCAGTTCCTGTAGTTGACCAAACCCTTCAGCCGGTAACGCGTCGCGAAAGGTTTGCCGCCCCGGCGCAAAGAATTCGTATTCCAGCAGGATCAGATTGCCCTGTTCAATGTCAGCCGCAAACGAAAAGCCGTAGGACTCCGCCAATATGGCGATATCCGACGCCTGCATCGTCGACAGCAAGAGACAGCGCTCTTCCTGTTGCAGGCCTTGCCGGATAAAATGCATGCCGGCAGCCGTTTTACCGGTGCCGCTACGACCACAAATCAAGAAATTGCGCCCGGCAAACACTCCTCCGTGAGGTTCGTCAAGAAGGGTCAATCCACTGAGCGTCTTGACAATCACTGATCGGCTCCGCCCGGCTCCCCAATGAGTTTTTTGACGATCGACGAAACAAATGGAATTTCAAAAGGCTTGGTGAGCACGTCCTGCACGCCCATTTCCTCGCACTCGCTTACGGTTTGGGCATCCGCGTGGCCGGAGATGACCACCACGGGGGTGTCCGGACTCTGTTCGCGCAGCGCTTTGATCAGGGCCGCCCGTTGCAGGGGGCCAGGTAGCTGATAGTCCGCTATAATCAGATCGATACCCGGCTGGCTAGCCAGTTCAAATCCGCGTTCGCCATCCTCTGCCGTCTCCACTTCATAGCCCATACGTGATAGCAGGCTGTTAAAATAGTGCCGTACGCCCTCTTCGTCATCGATAACCAATATCTTTGCCATTTTATTTAGACCTCCATAAAGCGGACCAAATCCGCTGTTCTGCTAGTATCCTTAACTATACGCCGCCCGCCTCAACGTCGCCGCCGAACCGCGCGCCTCACGCACAAAAATTCCTCACTGCACGCTAGGTTAGGTAGCCTAGGCTGACGGCCTGTAAAAATCAAGCGTTGGTTGAGGCTAAACAGGCAAAAAATAGCCATCCGCGCCAGTTCGGGCTCAATCAAAGTAAGTGAAGACGCTGAATCGATTCCTGTGACCGGGATCGGTGGTAACCTCCAGCACCGTTAACCGTCCGCGCAGCACATCAATGTCACCGCGAAAGTTACGGTCGCCCCGGCGTTCATCGAGCACAACCCGATACACTCCGGGCTCCCGGTCAAAGGCGCGCCAGCGGCGGGCTGACACCCGCTGCACCGGTTCGCCGGCAATAAAGACATCAAGGTCCCGGCTGGAACGATTGTCGACAATGATGCTGCCCTGTTCCGCCGCCGGCGTGTGGTCAAACCTGCTGTCATCCCAGCAGCCCGCAACCAACAAAGTGGCCGCCAGCGCCAGACACCAACCGCTTATCCTGAAAATCCCCACGTGCATGCCTAACTCTAATGCAGCGTTTACATTAAAGCAAGGGAGGGGACTACGCGTATATCGTAATCCGCTATCGTCGCCCGCTATCGTGAACCCCCTATCTGGCCGTCTCTATGCTTCATCCCCGCGTTCTCCTGTCCATTTCGGCGGACGACTACGGCGACGACTACGGAAACGAATAATACTGCTTACTGACCGCTGCTTACTGCCCACTGCTTTCTGCCCGCTCGATATCCGCGCCTAGCTGTTGCAGGCGCGTTTCGATTTGCGCGTATCCCCGGTCAATGATGCCGGCATTCTCAATCACGCTTTGCCCGCGCGCGCCGAGCGCGGCTACCAGCAAGGCCATGCCGGCGCGGATATCAGGTGTGGCCATGTGGGCCCCGCGCAAGCCTGTGGCACCGGAAACCACGATACGGTGCGGGTCGCACTGCACAATGCGCGCTCCCATCGAGATGAGGGCGTCGACAAAGAACATGCGGCTTTCGAACATCTTTTCGAAGAACAGGCAGGTGCCTGTGGCCTGGGTGGCCATGACGATAGCCACGCTCATGAGATCCGATGGAAAGGCCGGCCAGGGACCATCCTCGATCTTCGGGATGGCGTCGCCAAGGTCAGGTTGAATCTTGAGCGCGGTGGGAGCCACGTGTAACCGGCCGCGCTGCGGATTCCAGGCCGCCCCCAGCCGGGCAAAAGCGCGGCCGCAAACGTGTAAGGTGTCCGCGTCCATGCCGTTGACACGCAGTGTGACATCGCCCCCGGTAACCCACGCGGCGGCTGCGAAACTGCCGCATTCGATGTGGTCCGGTTGAATACGGTGCGTGGCCCCGTGCAGGCGCTTGACGCCGCGGATCCGCAGTCGGTTGGTGCCCAAACCGTCGATGCGCGCCCCCATCTTGATGAGTAGGCGTCCGAGATCCTGCACATGCGGTTCGCACGCGGCGTTGTAAATGGTCGTGACGCCCGACGCCAGCACGGCCGCCATCATGATGTTCTCTGTGGCGGTGACACTGGCTTCATCCAGGACAATGCGTGCTCCGTGTAACGCGTCGCGACGCAGCCGGAAATCGCGGGTGCCGGTCTGGATACGTATACCCAACTCGCTCAAGCCGGCAAAATGCGTGTCCAGGCGACGCCGCCCAATCACATCGCCTCCCGGCGGGGCCAGCACCGCTTGTCCGTGGCGGGCCACCAACGGGCCGGCCAGCAGAATCGATCCCCGCACACGGCGACAATGTTCCGGGTGGAGCCGGGTATGGCGCAGGCCCGCCGCACAGAGCGTGGCGGTTTGCCCGCGCAGCGTAATGTCCACGCCCAGCGCCGTGAGCAGTTCGCACATGACGTGGACGTCCTCGATGGGCGGCAGATTACGCAGCACCACCGGCTCATCGGTGAGCAGGGTAGCGGCCAGCATCGGGAGCGCGGCGTTCTTGTTGCCTAACGGCGTGAAGGTGCCCCGCAGGGGCTGTTGTCCGTTGATGATGAAGCGTGCCATGGCCGTGGGTCAGCCTCCAATGAAGCGGGCCATGCGCTGGATGGCTTCTTTGATGGCGTCCAGTGAGGTGGCATACGCGCAGCGCACGAACCCTTCGCCGGAAGGGCCAAAGGCGGTGCCGGGCACGCAGGCGACTTTTTCCTGTTCGAGCAGCCCGAACGCAAATTCCTTGGCGGTCAGGCCGGTCTTCTCAATGCAGGGAAACGCGTAGAAAGCCCCGCGCGGCATAAAGCAGGGCAGACCGATTTCCGCAAAGGAATTCAGCAGGAAATTGCGTCGTTTACGGTATTCCGACTTCATGACTTCCACATCCTCATCCACGCGCCGGAGCGCTTCGCGCGCCGCTTCCTGGCTCAGGATCGGGGCGCAGAGCATGGTGTATTGATGAATCTTCATCATCGCATCTGTTAGTTCCGGGGGGGCACACGCGTAGCCGAGCCGGAATCCGGTCATGGCCCACGCCTTGGAAAATCCGTGGAGAAAAATGGTGCGTTCATGCATCCCCGGAAACGCCGCCACACTGACGTGCGATTGGTCGTAGGTGAGCTCGGCATAAATCTCGTCGGTTATCAGGATCAGGTCGTGCGCCAGCACAAAGTCCGCCAGGTCTTTGGCCTCTTCAGGGCCGAGCGCCGCGCCGGTGGGGTTGTTGGGGTAATTCAGTAGCAAGGCCTTGGTGCGCGGGGTTACCCGGGCCTCCAACGCCTCGCGCGTCAGCCGGAACTCGTTTTCCATGGAAGTGGGTACCGGCACCGGCACGCCATGGGCGAACTGAATCAGGGGACCGTAGGACACGTAGCATGGCTCGTGGTACATGATCTCATCGCCCGGATTGCAAATGGCGCGTATGGCCAGGTCCAAGGCCTCGCTGACGCCGACGGAAATCAGGATTTCCGTATCCGGCGCATACGACAGCCCCATGGTGTCCTGCAAATAACGTGCAATATCCTGACGCAACGAAAGCAGGCCCAGGTTGGACGTGTAGCTCGTGGCCCCGCGTTCCAAGGCGAATACCGAGGCTTCCCGGATATGCCAGGGCGCATCAAAATCGGGTTCGCCAATGCCCAGACTGATCACGTCCTGCATCGTGCTCACGATTTCAAAAAAATCGCGGATACCGGAACGGGGGACCGCCTGCAGTTGCTGGGCTAGTAAATTAGGGCGTAACTTTGAGTCGTTCATATGCATCGGGTGTTTCCATGAATACGCCGTGATGTTTATAGGTCTTTAACATGAAATGGGTGGCGGTGCCGTGCACGCCCTCGATCGTGGCCAGTTTCTCGCTGACAAAAAACGCCACCTCTTTCAGGTCGCGGCCCACCACAAACAGCAACAGGTCAAAATCGCCCGACATCAAGTAAACCGATTGGACTTCGTCAAACTTGCTGATCCGGTCCGCAATCCGGTTAAAGCCGCCTTCGCGTTCGGGGCTGACCCGGACCTCAATCACGGCCGTCACCCGGTCCATTTTCAGGACATCTTCGTTCACGATGGCCTGGTAGCCCCGGATGACGCCGTTCTTTTCGTATTCGGCTATACGGGTGCGCACTTCGTCGGTGGAAAGCCCCAGCATCTTGCCGATATTCTCCGCGCTTTCCAGCGCATTGCCCTTTAATATTTTAAGTAGTTCGTCCATGATAATTTTCCTCCACAATCATGGGGGCATGATATACAGGGTCACGTTAACCGCAAGGAAAACCAATTGATGTTTCAATATGAGCAGCAACAGCGCTACTTCGCGCAAGTGGCCCCGGGCGTCGAGCCGTGGGCGGCCGCTGAGTTGACCGCGTTGGGCGCCGACCGGGTCCAGCCCGCCTTTCGCGGCGTCCATTTCCAGGTGGATTACGTGGGTTGTGCACGCATCATCTATACCGCGCGCCTCATTACACGCGTCCTGGCACCGCTCATCACGTTCGATTGTCATAGCGACCGCTATCTTTATCGGACAGCGCAGAAAATGGAGTGGACGCGGCTTATGCACCCGCACGACACCCTGGCGGTTACCGCCTCCACGTCCAACACGCCGGGTTTGAAGCATTCGCGGTACGCGGCGCTGAAACTAAAAGACGCCGTGTGCGATTATTTCCGGGCACAATGCGGACAGCGCCCGTCGGTGGATACGGTGGCGCCCGATGTGGGGTTACACCTCTTCGTGCGGAATAACCGTGCCACCATCAGCATCGACGCGTCCGGCGGCTCACTGCACAAGCGGGGTTATCGCGTGCACACGGTAGACGCCCCGTTGCAGGAAACCTTGGCGGCCACGATCATCCACATCATGGGGTGGGAGGGGCAATGCCCGCTCATCGACCCGATGTGCGGCTCGGGCACACTGCTGTGCGAAGCTGCCATGCGGTTCGCGCGAATTCCGGCGGGGTACTTGCGTCCCGCACCCGCGTTGGCCCATTTACCCGGTTTCGATCCCGCCGCGTGGGCCACGATCAAAAAGTCCGCCGATCAATCAATCAAACCCGTGCCTCGTGGGCTGATCCATGGCAGCGATTGCGCGGCGGACGCCGTCGCAGCTACGCGGCAAAACTGTTTACGGTTGCCTGGCGGGCAGGCAATCCAAGTGGAACAGCGGGATTTCCGAGCTATCCCGCGTATCGCAGATGCCTTCATCGTCACCAACCCGCCCTACGGGGTTCGCCTGGGCGACCGCGCGGCGGCCGAGCAACGGATCAAAGAATTCGGTGACTTTCTTAAACAGCGCTGCACCGGGTGCACGGCCTACGTCTACGCCGGAGACCGCCCGCTGCTAAAGAAACTCGGACTTAAGCCGAAGGCCACCACCGAGTTAAGCAGTGGCGGGCTATCCGGCGTTTTGGGGCAGTACGACCTGTATTAATCTGCGGCGGGCAGGACCGCCAGCGCGGCGGCATAATCCGGTTCGTCAGCTATTTCCGGCACCAGCTGGGCGTGCACCACCTTGTTTTGCGGGTCCAACACCAAGACCGACCGCGCCAGCAAGCCGCCAAACGGTCCGTCGACAATACGTACCCCGTAATCGGTCCCGAAGGCGGGTGAACGAAAGGTCGACAAGGTCACCACATGCTCCAGCTTTTGCTCCCCGCAAACACGAGCCGCCGCCAGCGGTAGATCGGCTGATATATTGAGCAACTTGACATGCGGCCGCGTGGCCACTTCCTTGTCAAATTTAACCGCTGACGCGGCACACACACTGGTATCCAAGCTTGGGGTGATGTTCAATATTTTCCAAGACCCCTCAAAATCTGCCAGCGACACATCCGCCAACTCTTTATTCACCAAGGTGAAATCCGGGGCTACTTGTCCCACCGTCGGCAATTCACCCACCGTTTCCGTCGCATTGCCCTTCAACGTAATCCTCGCCATTTGTTACCTCCTTGTTCAGGTTTCCTTTTATCCTCGTGTGTTCATTTCGGTTTACGACTACGCTGGACGGTTTCAAGCACCTCTTTTCGTGATCCGTAGTCGTCCACCCATTTGCCATTAGTAAAATGTTTAACAGTACAGGCCCTTGCACAACTTCCCGTGGCATGGTCGTCCCGCCCATGATTCACGGGCAGGATGCCCGTTCCACGCTGGAGGTTTTACAAAATCCTCAATGCTGATACACCCTACTTCGTCGATCAAAACAGCATGTCCTTACAGTCAAAAGCGAAGTATGCCTGAGGCTCTTGCAAAACCTCCCGCGCCCGCCGCAGCGGGCGGGCCTACAGCCCCGAACCCCGTTGTAGGCCGGGCCTCTGTACCCGGCGTCTCTTTTGATCCATGGTTGGAGAGGAGGGGTGCAAGAGCTTCCGCCTGTATCTTCTCTGGAAGGGGCGACCTCCGTGTCGCCCCGGGAGGTTTTGCGCGAAGCTGTTACGTTTGAATAAGCACGAACCTTTGTAAATTACAAAAATGTTAATGAGTGACTGCTTGGTATTCATTAATGTATATATTGGTGGTTATTGTATCGTTATTTGTAGCTCGGTTTACGCGTGGGGCATCGAAAATATCGCGGGGGTGGGTGAGGGGGGGGTGGTTGGCCCAACTGTCTTAAAATAAAGAAAATTTGGCGATAACGCGCTCCATTTAGGGGGTAGTCGCTGTGCTGTGGGTAGGTGATTCGATGCATTTTATCGCAAATATTTATGTGCCTGTTGCGTGGTTGGCACGCTTGCTGCTATTTACTTGGCGTGCCTTTTCAGGTGAGAGGGCTGTACTGGAATTTGGCCGGTTACCGAGTAGCTGGCTTTAACCCCCAACGGTAGGAGACGATTAGATGACGGTATTAAATGCAAGGTATGCAGCAGTGTCGGCGGTGACGTCGTACAAACCAATTGAAAAACCACTCAATTTCACAGAGACGCCATCCAAGGAGTTGTTCGGCAAGAATGTGTTCAACAACGCCGTGATGAAGGCGCGGTTGCCGAAGGCCGTTTACAAGTCGGTTCAGCGGACGATTCGTAATGGGGACCTCTTAGACGCCACTGTGGCGGATGCCGTGGCCACGGCGATGAAGGATTGGGCGATTGAAAAAGGTGCGACGCACTATGCGCATGTTTTCTATCCGTTAACGGGTGCGACCGCGCAGAAACACGATAGTTTTCTTTCGCCCGATGGCGATGGTGGCGCGATTGCTGAATTCAGTGGCGAACTCCTGATTCAAGGTGAACCGGATGCGTCGAGCTTCCCGTCCGGTGGCTTGCGCGCAACGTTTGAAGCCCGCGGTTATACGGCTTGGGATGTGACCAGCCCGGCCTACATTCTGGAGAACCCGAATGGCACAACCTTGTGTATCCCCACCGCCTATTGCTCCTGGACCGGCGAAGCGCTGGATAAAAAGACGCCGCTGCTGCGGTCGATGCAGGCGTTGAACAAGCAGGCGCAACGCGTGCTGAAGCTGTTCGGTCAGGAAAATCCCGGGGTGGTAATTCCCACCGCCGGTGCGGAACAGGAGTACTTTCTGGTTGACCGGAACTTTTTCTATTCACGGCCGGATCTGGTGGTCACCGGACGCACCTTGTTTGGGGCACCGATGCCGAAAGGGCAGGAGGCCGAGGCCAATTACTTTGGCGTCATCCCGGAACGGGTCCTGGCGTTCATGCTGGAAGCCGAACAGGAACTCTACAAGTTGGGCGTGCCCGTGAAGACGCGGCACAACGAAGTGGCCCCGGGCCAGTTTGAGGTAGCCCCGGTCTTCGAAAACGCGAATGTAGCGACCGATCACCAGCACTTGGTGATGATTACGCTGCAACGCGTGGCCCAGAAATACGGCATGGCCTGTCTGATGCACGAGAAACCGTTTGCCGGGGTCAACGGATCAGGTAAGCACTTGAACTGGTCGCTGGGAACATCCGATGCCAATCTGTTGGAACCGGGAGACACCCCGCATGAAAACGCACAATTCCTTGTCTTCTGTGCGGCCGTAATTCGGGCGGTACACCTCTACAGCAACTTGTTGCGGGCCGCGATTGCGCATGCTGGCAACGATCACCGTTTGGGTGCCAATGAGGCCCCGCCGGCGATTATTTCGATCTTCCTGGGCGAGCAATTGACCGACGTCTTTGAGCAGTTGGAAAAAGGCGGCGCCAAGTCATCGAAGAAACCCGGCACCCTTAAAGTGGGCGTGGATACCCTGCCGACCTTGCCGCGGCATGCCGGGGACCGGAACCGTACCAGTCCGTTTGCCTTCACCGGCAACAAGTTCGAGTTCCGGGCTGTGGGCTCAAGCCAATCGATTGCCGGTCCGCTGGTCATCCTCAACACGATTGTGGCCGAAAGCTTGGACTACATGGCCTCGGAGCTGGAAGCAGCCACCGGCGGCGATGAGAAGAAGCTGAACGCGGCGGTCCAAAAATTGATTCAAAAGGTTATCAAGGAGCACAAAGCAGTCATCTTCAACGGGGACAACTACGCCGAGGCCTGGCACAAGGAAGCGGCCAAGCGCGGGCTGCCGAACTTGAAGAACACGGCTGAAGTCATGTCGGAGGTGGGAGCCAAGGCGAACGCGGATGTGCTGGCCAAGTACAAGGTCTTGTCGCGGCGCGAGTTTACCAGCCGGAACGAAATCTACACGGAAAAATACGTAAGCGATATCACTACCGAAGCCTATAGCTGCCTGGAACTGGCAAAGACCATGATCCTGCCGGCGGCCTATCGCTATCAGGGTGAATTGGCGGCCACCAGCGCTTCGCTGCAAGCGGCCGGCAAAAAGGGTGATACCCGCTCGCTGGATAAAGTGTCCGCGTTGGTCTCGGAGCTTGAGGATCGGATTGAAGCTCTGGAAGGGGCGTTGGAGAACGAGCCTGCGGGCAACGTCCTCAAGCACGCGCACTACTTCTGCGATACCGTTTTCCCCGCCACGCTGGCCGTGCGGGAATCAAGTGACGCCTTGGAGGAGCTTGTCGCCGACGACCTCTGGCCGTTGCCGACCTATCAGGAGATGCTGTTCATCAAATAGTCCATCATCCCTGCACACACACCGGGAAAGGCCCGTCGCATCCGCGGCGGGCCTTTCTTTTGTGGCGACTGGCAGGGGGTGACTCCTTGGTCCTCGCGTGAGATGCTCCTGCGTATGCCGGAAAGCGGCTTGGAAATGAACTATGGGGTTGCTGACCTGCAGAAGGACATCTAAAATGTAATCATTGGAATCTATTAATTTTTAGCATTAATTATTTGACAAACTGCATTTTAAATGTTCATATGTGCGCATGAATGTAAATCCGGGGCATAATCTTGGCGTTCATATCCGGAAGTTGCGGCGGGCGGCGGGTATGAGCCAGGCGGAATTGGCGGATCGTTTGCACGTGGGGTCGTCCGCCCTGAGCATGATTGAACAAGGTCGCAACCAGCCCACCCTGCGCATCATCGAGTCCGTGCTCGAAATCTTCCAGCTGACCCCCAATCAACTGTTCGGCGTTGATCCGGCCGGTGCGCCGACACCACCGCCTCACGGTGAGTTGGTGCAGGTGGATGCGGATACAGCCCGTATCACGCCGTCGGTGGCCGTGGTGGTGGACCGTCTGATCGAGAGCGTGCTGGCGCTGGAGGATTTGGCCGGCGCGCCCAGGCACGCCCTGACCCCGCTTTATGTGCCGCTGGAATTGTCCGACTCCGGACTGGCGACTCTAGCCGATCGGGTGCGACAGCATTTACGGATTTATGACGGGGTGGTCTTTGATTACTTCGAGTTGTTCGAGAGTTTCGGTCTGCGGGTGTTGGTCTTGCCCTTGCGTATCAACTTCACCGGAGCCTGCTTCTATGATCCCCGCAACGACAACGCCTTCTTCATCATCAACAACCGCCACACACCGGAACGCCAACTGTTCACGCTCGCCGCCCAACTCGGCCGTTTGCTCTTGCATACGTGGGCCACCCGACGCGGGGCCTATCCAGCGACGCCCAAGAAGCAGCGGCTCGATCCGGCTCATGCCGCTGCCAAGTTCGCCGCCCAGTTTCTCATGCCGCCCCGGGCCGTACAGGCAACGGTCAACCAGTTGGGTATTCAGCCGGACCAATGGACCTATGAGCTGCTGTTGCGCATCAAGCATCGCTTCGGCGTCAGCGCCGAGGCGTTCTGCTACCGGCTCGACGATCTCGACCTCATCCCCAGGAACGTAAAGGAGGCCTTACGCGCCGAAATCAAGAGGCATTACCGGAACACCAACTATCGCGAACCTGACGATTCCCGCCGGATCCTGACCCCGAACGGGCGGCTATGGGACCTCGCGCTCACGGCAGGTCTGCGCCTCGGCGCGAACCACGCGGAACTAAAAGAGATTTTACGGGACCTGAAACGGATGCGGGTGGTGAAGGTATGATGAAAGGAGAACGGACATGATACAAGAAAAGAAAGAACGTTTC
>PWVE01000014.1 GCA_003562335.1 PVC group bacterium | reverse complement strand
GCGCGGAGCGCCGGCGGCAACAAGTTGGAGGGTCGAGCTCCGCGAGACCGGAAGCCGCACAGCGCTTAGCCATTTTCCATTCCTATCGCGGCGTCGCAGAGCTCCGCCCTCCACATGGGGTCCAAATTGTTCATTAGAAATTTCTTGCGGAGAACTGAATGACCCTGTTTCTCCCCCTTGTGCCCCGATTTTTGGACTAGCCCCGTCAGGCCGTATAGCGGTAAAGTATCGCGGTCGGAGGGACGTTCGGGTGAGGGGGGCATGACATGTGAAACCAAGCATGCGTGAGCTGCTGGATTTTGTGCTGGGACTCTATCATTTCCAAACCACGGAAATGCTTTCCCGGTACATTTGCCAGCAATTGCCCGGACTGGTCGCGAGTGAGAATGTCGCGATTGGTCAACATGATGGCAAGCGTCGCATTCTCACCTCGATGGTGGCGCGCCACATGCTCACAGCCGCGCCGCTGATGCCGGAACTGAACGAGTCAGGCGTGACCTCGACCCATCCGTTTTGGGACACCATTTTTGATCAGGATCGTCCCGTGGTGAGCGTTACAGACGTCATGGCTCGCAAAGAGTGGCTCAGCAATCCGTTCTATAGCGAGGTCTTTAAGCCCGACGGCATTGAAGGCCACCTCAAGATGGAGGTTTTTGGCACCCCGGACCAGTTCACCACGCTGAACATTCTGCGAACCCGCCCCACGTTTACCTCGGACGAAATGGAGCTACTCTCACTCCTGTATCCACATTTCACCCAAGCCTACATGAACACGCACATGTTGGAGCGTGCCGGACTGGTAACCGAACCCGCCAGCGATTGTTGGATGATTCCGATTGATACCCGTGGGCGCGTCACAGGGGGCGACCAGTTTCTCCTTCCCCAACTCGGCGATGTGCGGCGCAATTTGCCTGAGCTGGTGCAGTGCTGGGTGGCTGATCGGATCACGCGTTTGGAGCAGGGACGTTTGGAGACGCAGCTTAAGCCCTACATGTTGAAAGTGGCCGATAGCGTCTGGACCTTCACGCTGCATCGGGATGAAAGCGGTCAGGACCCATACATCTTGTCCATTCGCCGCGCTTGCGAAAGCAGGAAGCGGCCTCAACTCAGTTTGCGCGAAGCCGAAGTGATCGACTGGGTCGCTGCGGGCAAAAGTAACGAGGAAATTTCCGAGATTCTGAAGGTCAGTCTCAATACCGTCAAAACCCACCTCAAGCGCAGCTTCATCAAGCTCGGCGTGGAAAACCGTACCGCCGCCGTGGCGGCGTGGAAATTAAACCTGATGTCGCCCAGCACGGTAAGCGTTTCACCACCCAGCAAGACCACCTCCGAATAGGGGCCATCACCGCTTGTCACTCAAAGTGGTGACAGGGAGCCCCTGATGCACCTATGGACAAGTGCCCTCCCGCGCCACACTATGGTGGCACGTTGAATGGGCGGTTTCCAACGATTGGAAAAATCGTCAAAAAAAGTTCCAACGATTGGAAAAACGGCGAGAAATTTTTCCAATGACTGGAAAATCGGGCCAAAAAGTTTCCAACGATTGGAAAACCACCGTTGTTTTCTTCCAACGATTGGAAAGAGACTGACGGGCGATATACAAGGAGGACGGTCGCATGAGTAAGAGTCGACGGATGCATTTCGTGATTGGCTTGGCACTTCTACTTTTCGGCACCGCCAGTCCGGCGCAGCCGCCGGCGTTGATTAACTATCAAGGTCGCCTGGTGGACGGGACCAATCTCGTCAACGGCACAGTTCAACTTGAGCTGAGCCTGTACGATGCCGCCAGCGCCGGTACGTTGTTGTACACGGACTTCAACTCGTCCGTGAGCGTGATCGACGGGCTCTATCGCACCTACATCGGTGATGACACAACCTTTGGCAATTTGGCCGCGGCGCTGCAGTCACCCGAGGCCTGGTTGGAAGTGGTCGTTAACGGCACGCCGCTGACGCCGCGCGAGCGTTTGGTATCGGTGCCATACGCGATGACGGCGGGTTCGATTGGGGCAGGGGGCGTTGGCTTCGAGCAGTTGGCGCAACCGTATCAGGCCGGACTCGTGGAAGTTGACGAAACGTACGGGATCGGCCCACTGCTGGAGATTGACGACAATTCCTTTGCGGCTATCGATATTCCGATTTCCTTCACGCCCGCATTCTCTGCGGTGCCGGTGCTGGTGCATCAGTTGAGCATTTTGGAGCGGGATCTGATTTCGATCACGTACGACACCATCGCGTCGAACAGCCCGACGGGCGCGGTGATCCGCTTCGAGATCCCCGAGTCCGTGATCGTGTCGGCCATCACCCATATCGATGAAGGCCAGACGGCAGCCATCGTGCAGGGGCATCCGGCCGTTGCGGGCACGGGCGACAGCAATGCGCGCGTTTTGTATAACCGCTCACTGGACGCGTACGGGCGCGCGTTCGGTTCACCAACGACGGTGGCGACGGGTGCGTTGAATAACGTTTCCATGGCGATCATCAGCGGCCATCCCGCCTTGGTCTTTCTTGAGACGGGAGGAACTTCGCCGGGAATCTATTATGCGCGTGCGGCGGATGATACCGGCACCTCTTGGCCTACCCCGCAATTGGTCGTGCCAACGTCCTCGATCCTCCCATTCTTTCATCCCATCACGTTGGCGGATGTCAATGGACGTCCGGGCATTACCTATACGACTTCGGAGGTGGGCTCGAATGTGGTTTGGCATGTTTTCGCGAATGACGCGGTCGGCACGACCTGGGGTACGCCGGTGTTCGTGGATTCGGGAACCGGGATTGTTCCCGCTCGATTACTTATGGCTGGAGGATTGCCGAGTATCGTCTTCGCCAGGGGCGGTGGTCTTCATCTGCGGCGTGCACAGGATTTGTATGGCGAATTCTGGGGGGGCAGCGTGCTGGTGGATGACGATGCGTTCGGGGTTTTTAATGTAGCTGTCATAGACGGAAATCCGGCGGTGGTGCTATTGGACGGTTCCAACACCGAAGTCCGTTATCGGCGCGCGGATAATGCCATCGGGTCGCTATGGAGCGGTACACCGCTGACGGCGTTTGGCGGATCGGCCTTGGGGCTGGCTTTGACGGGCAGTGGCGGCGCTGCGCACATCCTCACGGGCAATGGGGAATACATGCGCTCCGCCGACGCCCAGGGTAACGATTGGACGTATGCTCCGGAGCGCTATGTGGGGGCGTCCGGTGCAAGGCCCGTGCTATTGGATGTGGCAGGACAGCCCGCCCTGATTTTAGATGATCGATACATCCGCAGCGGCCAGGTACCGCCGTCCGTGCTCAACTGGATGGCGCTGCAGCCTTAGTGTGTGGCATCCACCGCCAAACTTCAGGGCTACGAAGAGAGGAGACAGACCTATGAGAGTGATGAGAGCGTTGTTTGTACTAACCATGGCCGTCGCGCCATGGGTTCAGGCGCAGGGACCGCTGACACCGCCCGGCGCGCCCGGTGCCTCCATGCGCACGCTGGAAGAAATCGATGATCGGTTGGCCGCGCAGGAGGCGATGATGGACATCGTTGCGCCGGCGCGCACGTGGTCGGCCACCAGCACCGTTGTGCAGGCGGGCATCTACCCGGCGGCGGACTTGGCCGATGTGGAGCTCAACCTGGCGGCATCCAACATCGTCGAAGAAGTAACACTCTTTGGTGTCGAAGGCACGCGACCGCCGCCCGAACGGGTGGGACGTATTTTCGCCACCGGCGCAACCAACTCGATAGTCCCCGGTGACGATGGTGACTTGCAAGTCGGTTTGCCGATTCCTGATCCGCGCTTTATTGATCACGGCGACGGCACGGTCACGGACTTGCTTACCGGATTGATGTGGCTGAAAAATGCCAACTTGTTCGGCCTTCGCCGATGGGAGGATGCCGATGCGCAAGTGCGCGGTTTAACGTATGCGGGTTATGACGACTGGGTGATTCCGAATATCAATGAACTGCTCTCGTTGGTGGACTGGAATACAGCGTTTGATCATCCGCTCGACACAAACTATCAGGTTTTGCCTCCCGATCATCCCTTCGAGAATGTGATGTTCGATTACGTTGACGGAGCCGAAGGGCAGGGAACCGTCACCGGTAGTTTTTGGCTTTCGCCGCACCCTGCTGGCGCCTACTGGTCCAGCACGCCGTACCCAACCGCATTTGGCGGCATGATGATACTAACGGGCTCGAGGCAACTGTTCGAAAGCTTGGTGGATGATAGTCTTTATGATCCGGGTAACCCATTTACATTCCCTCATCAGTACTTTGTCTGGCCGGTACGGGGCGGACAATAATAGCTAAGGAAGCGCAACCATGAATATCTCCATGAAAACTTTTGCAGGCGTTATCGTTTCTGCAGCCGCGCTGGTTGCATTGGGACAGGGGCCCCTTGCGCCACCTGCCGCGCCGTCGCCCACCATGGTGACGTTGGATCAATTGTATAATCAGGCGGACGACCTGCATGATCGCGCAGCGGCATTGGCCGATCCCCGGTTCGTATCCTCGACCACAACGGTGCTTCAGGCCGGGTACTACGCCGGAGTTGACCTCGCGGACGTTGAGCCGGCGTTGCGGCCGGAACATATTGCTGAGGGGGTGTCGGTTTTCGGCATCACGGGTACACATCCCGACGGCCCGCTGGAGACCGGCTTGTTCCGGACCTATGC
>PWVE01000187.1 GCA_003562335.1 PVC group bacterium | reverse complement strand
GCTTCCACGCGGGCGGCCCGTCGGTCGCCTTCGGCATAAAGTTCCTCGGCCAGCGTGACGGCTTGCAGGGGTAGGGCTGCTCCGAACAAAAACAGGGCGCTGACCACGTGTGTCAGCGCCCGGTTTGATTTAGCGTTTTGCCTGTAACGGGCCATTAAAAGAAGTTGGACCCGTACTCCTCTGCGAGTTCTGTGGTAGTAATGCCTTCATAGGCTTGGATACCGTCCCATACCGCCAACACAATATTGACTACGGGAATCAGCCGTCCCCAATCCCGGAAATGCAGGTCTTTGCCTTCGTTCCACTGTCCGGCGGTACGCACTCCAAAGCAGCAGCCCACCAACAAACCGCCCGGTCCCCCGGGATTCGCGCGTGCGGCCTGAACTTCGCCTTGGGGCATCAGGCCCACCAGTAATAACACGGCCACGCTGGTCACTAATATTTTTTTCATGATGATTTCCTTTCGTTTTATGGGTCAGTAGTAGGTTACGCCATAGGTTTGCTGCAACTGTTGCGAGGTCATGCCTTGGGCACCATCGACGCCGTCCCAAACAGCAAAAACCACACCCGCGTATGGGATCAAGCGTGCCCAGTCACGGAAGTGCAGTTGTTTGCCCTCGTTGAAGGCCCCTGCCGTCCGCACGCCAAAACAGCAACCCACCAATGCGCTGCCAATGCCGCCCGGCTGGGCCTCACTGGACAACGGCATCATCGATACCAAACCGATCACCGCCAACATTCCAATTACTTTTTGCATACGCTGTACCTCCTTTTGTGATGCTTGGTTTGAAAACTATAGAAGATGGTCCTCATTGTCAAGTACGGAACAAGATTGTTTTAAGGGCGCGGTTGTGGTTCCATCGTCGGCCTATGGGGTGTATCGAGTTGTGATGACGTCAGAAAAGAATGCGGCCCAGCCGTTATTGGAATTGGTGGTGGCGCGATACCGTGAAAATTTAAACTGGTTGCGGCGTATACCGCGTTGGTTTCGCGTGTCGGTTTACAATAAGGGACCCCAACGGCCGGCGTTGCCGTACCGGCGCGATTTGCACTGCCATCCACTGGTCAACGTGGGGCGGGAAGCGCACACCTACTTGTGGCATTTGTGCGAGCGGTATGAATCGCTGGCTGATGTGACTGTGTTTGCGCAGGGCAAACCATTTGATCACGTGCCCGATTTCCACAAAATTCTGCGGGCCCTGGCCGATAACGAGCGAACGGTAAAAGGATTTGACTGGTTGGGATTCATCATTGATGAAGATGATGCCGCTGGTGCGCGATTGTTTCAGTCCTGGACCAAGAATCCGAGCGGAACCGCGCTGCCGCTGGACGCGTTTTGGAAAGCGTTATGGGGGGAACCGGCCCCGCCGCAGGTTACGTTTTATCCCAGTGCGCATTTTGCGGTGACGGCGGAAACGGTGCGGCGCCGATCCCGCACGTTTTATCAACGGGCCTTGCGCGTCAGCGCCGAGTCCCCCTTGGCCGCTCATTGTTTTGAGCGGACGTGGGACCGTATTTTTGATGTGGACGGGATACCAACCGTATATCGTGCGGCCGGAAAACCGGTGTACTTGCGCAAGACCCGGCGGAACCCATGAATGTTCGTGAACGTGCATTGGAGTTGGGGTTTGATTGGGTGGGCATTGCGCCAGCCGGGCCTGCGCCGCATGCGGCGGGGTTAACGGCGTGGTTGGCCGCCGGTCACCAGGCGGGTATGACGTGGATGGGACGGAACGCGGACCGCCGCCGTGATCCGCGACAGGTGGTGCCGGGCGCGCGATCGGTGATTATGTTGGGCTTTCACTACTTCGTGGAGGATCCGCCCGCGCGGGTGTGGAACGACCCGCTGCGAGGGCGCGTCGCGCGCTATGCGTGGGGACCGGATTATCACGATCAGCTGTTGCCGCTGTTGCGCACGCTGGCGACGGAACTGGAGACGCTGGTGCCCGGAACGCGGCACCGGGCCTATGTCGATACCGGACCCCTGCTGGAACGGCCATGGGCGGCCCAGGCGGGTCTTGGATTTATTGGTCGGCACAGCCTGTTAATCGCGCCCCGGGCCGGCTCATATTGTGTGCTGGGTGGAATCATTACCGACTTGGAGCTGGACTATGATGAGCCTGCGGCGGACCAGGGCGCGCGTTTGGGTACACATAATTGTGGCCGCTGCCGGCGTTGTCTCGATGTTTGCCCGACGGCGGCCATTCGGGCCCCGTACGTGGTCGATAGTAACCGGTGCATTTCCTATTTGACGATTGAACACAAGGGCGCGATCCCCGAACACTTGCGTCCACTTATGGGGAATTGGATCTTCGGTTGTGACGCCTGTCAGGAAATTTGTCCGTGGGTGCGACAGTTTGCGCAGGCGCGGCCGGACCGGTTTACGGCCTTTGATGCCCAGCGATTCGCACCGGATTTGCTGGAATTGATGACGTTGGACGCCGCCGGATTTCGCGCCCGCTACCGGGATACCCCGTTGGTACGTACCAAGCGGCGGGGGCTCCTGCGGAACGCGGCGGTGGCGTTGGGCAACGCGGGTGACCGATCGGCCTTGCCCGTGTTGCGCCGGGCGGCCGCGCAGGATGAGGAGGAATGGGTCCGGACACATGCCGCCTGGGCGATTGGACAAATTGAAGCCAAGGGGGCGTGAACGGAACCCATGGCCGCTTCCCGCCCGGGGAAAATGCGTTTGATTTCCGGAGGGGCGACCTCCGTGTCGCCCTTGGCCGTGCGGCAAGGGCCCCGTTTAAAATGCCTGGCCGAGGCTGATGTAGAATTGGTAGGCGTCGTCGAGACCACTGCGGCGGTCGAGCGGAAAGGCGACGTCAAAGCGTAGCGGTCCGACCGGGGTGAAATATCGAAAGCCGCCCCCGGCGCCCCACAGGAAGTCGTCCACGTTGCCCCATTCGCTGTCGGCATAGGCCATACCGCCATCGATGAAGGCGACCATGCCCAGCGTGCGGGTCCATTGCCACCGTAGCTCGTTGGAGACCAGTACCATCGATTTTCCGCCGACGGGCCGGTTACCTTCCAGCGGCCCCACGGATTGATAGGCGTATCCGCGAATAGAGCCGCCGCCCCCGGCGTAGTAGCGTTCGTCGGCCGGAATCGCCTCGCGCGCGGCGCCGATAACCGAAGCCGCCGACAGGCGACTGGCCAGCGTTAGCGCGCGTTGCGGGGTTATGGGTAAATAGGTGGTCAGCGTGGCCCGCGACTTCAAAAAGAACACCTCCGTGTCAAGGACATCGCGGTAAGGGGCGGTACCGAGCGAAAAGCGCCAGCCGGAACGGGGATCGAGCACGTCGTCACTCCGGTCCCATTCCAGGGACGCGGGACTATAAATGAGGCCGAAATATTCGCTCTCGCCGATTTGTTCGACATCCGTATAGCGATACCCGATTCCCAGACTACCGACCCATCCGGGCCGCAACGGCCGATGGACTTGAAGTAGGGTGGTCAAGTTACGGCTGCGAAAGGCATCCGGTTCGTCACGCGCGGCGCGCAGCGAGAGGGTCAGATTCTGATCAAGGCGACGCCAGTCCGGCTTGCGAAACCGTCCCAGGCCGACGTACCCGATTTCGGATACCGTGGCTTGGGTGGTAACGCGTTCGCCGCGACTGAACGCGTTGCGATGTTCCCAACCCAAGCGGACCCGGGCTCCTTCGTCGCTACGATAACCACCGCCCAAGGTCACGGAGCGCTGACGGCGTTCCTGTAATTCGATGCGCAGGGGCAGTTGATCGTCGGATTCCAAGGCTTCGGCTGGCTGTATACGGGCCACGGAAAACAGGTCGGCATCCATCAAGCGTCGTTGTGCCCGGCGCACGGCGTCACCGTCATACCGATCGCCTGTCTCCCACGGTAATTTATTGCGCAGGAAATCCTCGGCCACCGTTTCGATGCCATGAAAAGTGGTAGGGCCGAACGCCGCCAATGGACCGGGATCCGTCACCCAATGCAGGTCCATTGCCCGGGCGGCATGTTCGACGCGAACGGTCGGGGGCGGTACGTGCGCAAACGGGTATCCATGATGCGCCCAGAACCGGCGCAAGCGATCGGTACCGCGGGTGACAGGCCGGGCATGCGCGGGCTGACCGGGTTCGAGGCCGATATCGGCCGGGCTCGGCCAAGGCCCGTCAAATGGCGTGGCCGGTTCAATTTCGATGGTGCGCAGTGTATATTGCGGGCCGGTGTCCACGTGTAGCCGGACGCGTATGGGGTCGCGGTCGTGATTGATGTGGGCGGTGAGGGTGGCTTGGTAGTAGCCGTGTGTGCGGAGCAGGTCTTGCAACCGTTGTTTATCATTATCAATTCGGCGCTCCAATTGGCGCCGCGAGGTCGGGGGCCGGTTGCGCAGCGCCTCCAAGTTGGATGCCGCTTTGATTTCGCGTGCCAATGCGCGATCATCGATACCACGGAAACGGACCCGGTATTCCAGCGGCGTAGCGGCCTGTAAGAGGGGTGCCAGACATAGCCACACGCTCCAGCCCCAGGCCCACCATCGCCTTGTTGTTAAGCAGGAACAGGTCATTAAATGAAGGCCAACCAAATGGACGTGACCGTTGGCATGAGGCAGATGGCCGTATCCTGATCAGGCTCTTGCAAAACCTCCCATTCATGAGGGCAGGACGGAGCCTGCCCCTCCGGGAACCTGCGAAATACGGCTGTTTTTTTACCGGAGGGTCGACCTCCGTGTCGACCTTGGAGGTTTTG
>PWVE01000056.1 GCA_003562335.1 PVC group bacterium | reverse complement strand
CACGCTGTTCCTGTTTAGTCTATGCGCCGGGACGGCGCACGGCGTGGTGCGGCGGGCATGGTTGCAGTACCGTTTCCGGCGTAAAATCGACCGCCAACATCTGCTACGCGCCTTGTACGAGATTCTGGAAACACACGACACCACCCCGGAAGGTCCACGCAACGTGCCGGTTGCATTTCCGGCACTGCTCAGCCATCGCTCGTGGTCCGTGCGCCGGGTGCGACGCATGATCCGCCAAGCGCTCAGAGAGGATCACCTCACGCGCGAAGGCACGGATCAGGTGCAACTAACGGAAGCGGGTTACGGCGAAGCCGCCCGGATCACGCGCAACCATCGTCTATGGGAAATCTTTCTCATCCGCCACGCCGATCTGGCCTCCAGCCACGTGGACCGTGATGCCGACGCCGTTGAACACGTGCTGAGCGTGGAAATGGTGCGTGAGCTGGAAGCACAACTGGGCCGGTGGCCGACGCCGCGCAGCCCGCATACTCCCCTCGTACCGGAGCGGCCAGCATGACCTGGTACCCGTTAGACACCTGGATCGTGGTGGTGGGGGCCTTGTGCGCTATGGCCTGTGCCCTGCCCGGTTGTTACCTGGTCTTGCGGCAGATGAGTTTGATGGGCGACGCCATCAGTCATGCCGTACTGCCGGGCTTGGCCCTGGCCTTTATCTTCACCGGTTCCCGCGCCAGCGTGGAGATGTTTGTCGGCGCCGCTGCCACCGGTGTACTGACCGCTTTGCTAACCCAATGGATACATCGCTGGGGACACGTGGAACGGGGGGCGTCCTTGGGCATCGTGTTCACCACCTTGTTTGCGCTGGGACTGCTGTTGATCGTACAGGCGGCGGATTACGTGGACCTTGACCCGCATTGCGTGCTGCACGGGGCGCTCGAATTGACGCCATTGGACGTGGTCTGGGATTTAGCTTGGGGCGGAACGATACTCGAAATTCCGCGGGCCGCCCTGGTGTTGGCCGGCGTGGCCCTATTCAACGCCCTATGCATTGGCCTGTTCTACAAGGAATTCAAAGTCACCGCGTTTGACCCGCAACTGGCCACGGCCCTGGGCATCCATGCCGGCGCAATGCATTACCTGCTGATGATCATGGTGGCGGTCACCACCGTGGCGGCTTTCGAAGCCGTAGGCAGTATCATCGTCATAGCCATGCTCATTGTACCGGCGGCCACCGCCTATCTGCTGACCGACCGGTTGGGCGTGATGCTGGGTCTGAGTGTGGGCGTAGGCGTGTGGGGGGCGGTACTGGGGCACGTGATGGCCATTACCGTGCCCACTTGGTTCGGCTTCCGGGACACGTCCACCGCCGGTATGATCGCCGTGGCCTTGGGGTTGATCTTCATGGTGGCCGTCGTATGCGCACCCCGCCACGGCCTTTGGGCACGGCGCAGACTCCGCAAAGCACCACACCATGTTGAAAAACCGGCCATTCGGGTGTAGGCTCTGGTCAGATTCAAGAGGAAACAGAGGAAAACCACATGAAAATTAAAACGATGAAACCGTTTCTAGTCGTCATCGGCTTGATGGTGGCCACGTCATTCCTGCTGGCCCACACGGTAGATGTGAACCTGTCCAATGAGGCCGGGATTCAGGTCTATCTGCCGGGCCAAGTGCGCGACTGGGTAGGACGAGAGGTCAGGTACTGCCAAAATCCGGAACACCGGCAATCCTACTTCGTAGACGAAGTGGAGGACCCTGACGTTTGCCCCGATTGCGACGCCGAATTATATTCGATGAGTATTGACGAGCGCCGCATATTGCCGTCCGACACGGTCATTTTAAAGAAGCAGTACAGCCATCCCAGCGGCGACCGGGTCACGTCCTCCATCGTGTTGAGCGGGGCGGACCGGTCCAGTATCCATCGGCCACAGGTTTGTCTAGTGGGACAAGGCCAGGAAATTGTCCGCGAATGGACTCACCGGATACCTTTGGAAGGTCGCGACGATCTGCGGGTAAACGTACTGGATATGTTGCGTCGCTGGACCGGGGCTGACGGACAGCAACACGAACATCGCTTCTATTACGCTTACTGGTTTGTAGGCCAGGGACGCGAAACGCATTCCCACTACATGCGCATGGGCTTGATGGCGTACGACCGGATCTTTCATAACGTCGCCCATCGCTGGGCCTATATTTCAGTTTCCGGGCTGCGCGAGGCGGGAAGCCGGGACCACGCCGATCAAATCGACGAATTCATCCAAACGATTTATCCCCAAATGGCGCTGCGGGACGACTGATCCGCAAAGCATAAAAAACCGGGAGCCCACCATGCGGCGTGCTCCCGGTTTTTGATTGATTAGCCTCCCAAGCAGGAGGCGTGACGGTTACTCTTCGCCTTTTTCGGCTAACGCCGCCTTCCGGCTCAACCGGATACGCCCGTTTTCTTCCACGCTCAGGCATTTGACCCACATCTCGTCGCCGACCTTGCAGATGTCCTCGGTCTGTTTGACCCGGAAATCAGCCAGCTCACTAATATGCACCAAACCTTCCAAGCCGGGCAGAATTTCAACGAACGCGCCGAATTCTTTGGTCCCCGTGACTTTGCCACGATAGATTTTGCCCTCTTCGGCCTCGGCCGTCAGCCCTTCCACTTCGTGGATCGCGGCGTCCATGGCTTCTTTATCCGTACTGAAGATCTGTACCGAGCCATCATCTTCGATGTCAATCTGGACTTTGTACGTATCGGTAATACGGCGGATATTTTTCCCGCCGGGACCGATCAAGGCACCGATCTTATCGACCGGTATCTTCAGCTGCGTGATACGCGGCGCATGGGCGGATAGCTCGGCCCGGGATTCCGGAATGACCGAGGCCATGTAATCCAGAATCTGTACCCGCGCTTCCCGCGCTAATTTGAAGGCGCTTTCGACCAAATCCCAGCGCAGCCCGCGAATCTTCAAGTCCACTTGGAACCCTGTGATCCCGTCACGGGTACCGGACACCTTGAAGTCCATATCACCGCAATGATCTTCCGCCCCCAGGATATCGACGACCAATGCCGCCTCTTCGCCCCGGCTGAACAAACCAACCGATATACCGGCCACCGGCTTGGTGATCGGGACACCGGCGTCCATCAGTGCGAGCGTACCCGCGCACACGCTGGCCATTGAGCTGGAACCATTGGAGCCCATGATTTCCGAGACAATCCGCACGGTGTAGGGATAGTCAGCCGGCAACACGGGTTTCAAGGAACGTTCAGCCAAATTGCCATGACCGATTTCACGGCGACTGGTCATACCAATACGGCCCGGCTCACCGACACAATAAGGCGGGAAGTTGTAATGCAACATAAACCGCTTCTCATCCGGCCCGCCGGACAGCGCGTCCATCGCCTGCGCATCCTTGAGTGTGCCCAGGGTGACCGTGGCCAAGGCCTGGGTCTCACCACGACTGAACACGGAGGAACCGTGCGTACGCGGCAGCAGGCCGACTTGCGCATCCAGTTGGCGCAATCCTTCCAACGGCCGTCCGTCAATCCGGCGTTGCTTGTCCAGCACGTTGTTGCGCACCGTTTCGATCTCCAACGCATCGAAGAGTTGGAAGAACTCCTCGTCCGTCATTTCCGGAACCTGCTCCGTAAGGCTCGCCTTCAACGCGTCACGCACCGCGTGCACCTTTTCATGCCGTTCCAGTTTGCCGGCCACCTGCAAGGCCGCACTCAGCTCGGCACCCTGCAGCTCACGCGCCTTTTGCAGCCAGTCGGGATTGACTTCCACTTCCTCAAACACTTTAGCGGGCAGACCCATTTGTTCGCGCAGCGCGAGCTGGCTATCGATCAATTTCACGCAGGCTTCATGGGCCAGCTTCATCGCCGCCACCATGTCGTCCTCGGCAATCTCCGCCGCGTCGCCCTCAATCATCAGGGGCAACTCGCGATTGCCGACATAGGTCAGGTTCAAATCGCCATCCTCAATCTGTTGATGGGTGGGATTGATCACGAATTCTCCGTCCACACGGCCCACTCGCACGGCGCCTACCGGCCC
The DNA here is from genome assembly GCA_003562335.1 of PVC group bacterium. Classification (GTDB taxonomy): domain Bacteria; phylum Verrucomicrobiota; class Kiritimatiellia; order SLAD01; family SLAD01; genus SLLF01. The sequence goes on along the minus strand of PWVE01000056.1, from coordinate 12,750 downwards.
GTTAAACGGGATATCCGATATGGTCAGTGCGGCACTGGCACCGTTGATGCTCAGAATATCCGGCTCATCGATGCAATCGGTGCTCAACAATGAGCTGATGATTTGCACCTCGTTGCGATAGCCCGCCGGAAACAGCGGCCGCAAGGGCCGGTCCGTAGCGCGCATCGTCAGAATTTCCTTTTCGGAGGGGCGGGCTTCCCGCTTAAAAAATCCGCCTGGAAACCGACCGGCGGCATAGAATTTTTCGCGGTACTCGACTTGTAACGGGAAGAAATCGACCCCTTCCCGCGGGGTTTTGGCTGCCGTCACGGTGCAAATCAGCACCGTTTCGCCCATGCGGATGGTGACCGCACCATTCGCTTGCTGGGCCAACAGGCCCGCTTCAATTTGTATCTCTTTGCCGCCTACTTCAGCGGCTACTGTCGTTGCTTTACTCATTTTTCTTCCTTCTGCTTCTTTACTACTGTGAGGGGCGGGGCCAATCAGCAATCAGCCCGACCTACGCCTCACGCGATTACACGAGACCTGTAAGGGTAACGGGGAAAAACCGGGCGGCGAATACCACCCGGACACCTGTTCTCTCCGGAACAGGCCACCACATGAACATTTTGACGCTCGGCACGCATGGGCACCAGGCACGCGCCGACGCGCGTTTAGCGCCGCAGACCGAGGCGCTGTACCAGATCGTGATAGCGCTTCTTGTCCCGCCGACGAACATAATCCAGTAACCGCCGCCGCTTACTTACCATAATGATCAACCCGCGTCGCGAGCTATGGTCCTTCTTATGCTGCTTCAGGTGTTCCGTCAGCTCATTGATTCGACTCGACAACAAGGCCACTTGAACCTCCACGGAACCCGTGTCCTGTTCATGTTGCCGGTATTCTTCCTTAACAGCGGTTTTGGTTGCCTGATCCATGTTTTCCTTATCGACCTCTATAGTGCTTGTTTTTTTACTTACTGTCCAATTTCGGAGCGGACTATAGACCGGTCTCCAAGCGATGTAAAGCAATTAAATGTCTAAAAAATAGCCCACCGTTTAATTGAGTATGGCGAATGAGCCCGCAGCTTGGCTTTCGGGCGGTTCGAATTGCACGACACCGCTGAAGACGCCGGTGGTCGCCGAGGAAAAGTCCAATCGATAATCAATTCGGATGATTCCTGTACCAACCACCAGCAAAAGTGCCCGGTTCGGATAGGGCCTCACTACGTAGAGGTGATCACTGATTTCCCCGCTGGGCTCGTCATTAATGTGGACGGCGTTATCGTTTTCGTCGCCAAAAGCGTAGCGGATACGCGTCCCTTGCAGGTTTTCAGGCGCATGGAATTCGAATTCGATAATCCGCTCGTCAATCGATGCCGACGCGTATTCGTTTCCCGGATAGTCCAAGTCGATCAGGGAATAGAATTCTAAATCTTTCAGGTCAGCATCATCCACTTCGATAAAATCGTGCGCGGGCGCGTGATCCGCATACGTACCGAGAAATTCAATGGACCAAATGGCCAGGTCCGTAGATGAGCGGAGATAGTAACCATGGAAGGCAGACGGCTCGAACGTCACCTGCAACCCGTCCGGAACCTTGGATATACCCGTGGTCCGCCCTTCCGTGATGACCGGCAAGCGACCGGTGCTATCAAATGCTACAGCGTCCGCCCCAATACGCAGGATATCGATCGAGTAAATAGTCACATCCTCAACCGGTTTATCGTCAGCGTCAACAGCGACACTGTTAATCGCTTCGACCACACTCAGGCCGCTGATCACCTGGCCGAAGACGGTATGATTCCCGTCCAGCCATGGGGTGGCGTCAACCGTGATAAAGAACTGGCTCCCGTTAGAGTCGTAGCCCGCATTGGCCATGGAAAGAACACCCGCGCCATCATGCAACCATCCGTTCGGGATTTCATCCGGGAAACGGTAGCCGGGACCGTCTGTCCCCTGTTGGTTTCGCGACCCACCTTGAATGACGAAACCCTCGATGACGCGATGGAATACCGTATCGTCGTAAAAAGGCTCTTCCCGAACCGCCCCGGTTTCCTTATCGAGCCACGTCTGCGAACCCTCGGCCAGCCCCACGAAATTAGCGACCGTAAGCGGTGCCTCCGCATAGTGTAGCCGGGAAGTGAAACTGCCCATCGACGTGTGGAACACCGCGTAAAGCCCATCGTCCAAAGCCAACGCACTAGGCCCCGTCAACAGCGCCCATACCATGAATATCCGTAGTTTTCTCATTGTCATACCAACGCCTACCCTATTCCCGTACTACCGTCACGAGAAAAATCAAGTTATCGTATCACGCCGTCGCCTCCTTGACATGACCCATTGCTAATGATATTGGGATTTCATGAATGCACCTATTGAGGTTGAGCAGTTGAGTGTATCCTATGCCCGTGGCACCAAACGTGTAACGGCCGTTCAGGATGCTTCATTCACGGTTGCGGAAGGCGAGTGTGTGGGGTTCATTGGTGCGAATGGCGCGGGCAAGTCGACAACCATCAAGGCATTGATGGGGTTTCTGTTTGCCGACCAAGGCGAGGCCCGCCTTTTCGGCCGCCCCGCAAAGGACCCGAAAGGGCGACAACAAGTGGGGTACTTGCCGGAAGTAGCCCTTTATTATCCTTATATGCGAGCCCGTGAGTTGCTCACACTGTATGGCACGTTGTCCGGCCTGAAAACGGCCGATTTACGGCAACGCATCCCCGCCGCACTGGAACAGGTCGGGCTCGGCGGACGTGAAAAGGATCTATTGCGCACATTCTCAAAGGGAATGCAACAGCGACTCGGAATCGCGCAAGCCTTGATCGCCCAACCCGCCCTGTTGATTCTGGACGAAATTTCCTCCGGCCTGGACCCGCTGGGCCGCTACGATCTGCGCCAATTACTGATAAAACTACGCGAAGAAGGCCGTACAATATTTTTCAGCTCGCACGAGTTGAGCGAGGTGGAATCGCTTTGTGACCGGGTCATCATGATCGATCAGGGCCGCATCTGCAAGGAGGTCACGCAGCGTGAGCTCCAAGCCATCGGCCAGCAGCAGAGCCTGGAATCTTTCTTTATCAACACGGTTCGCGAGGAAACGGATTGAAACACGCCCGTGCCATTGTGGCTATTGCGCGCAGCGTTACGCTGGAAGCCATCCGGCGCAAGGAGATTTATGTCCTGATTGCCGCCTGCCTGCTGCTAACGGGCCTAGCCTTTTCGCTCAACATCTTTGATTTGGGCGGATTGGTCAAATTTTATCGCGAGATCACGCTGCGACTGATGGGCACGTTTACGGCGGTTGCCGTGAGTTTGCTTGCGGTGCGCCAATTACCGCGGGAGTTCGAGCAACGCACCATCTACCCGCTACTCGCACGGCCCGTGCCCCGCAGCGTATTCATCCTCGGCAAAGCGGTCGGTGTCCTGCTCGTGGCGCTGGCCAGCTACGCCCTGTTCGTTACCATCTATATCATCGGCATGCACTATCTTGATGGTGAGCTGGCCTGGGGACTGCTATGGCAGCATGTCTACTTGCAGTTTTTACAAATGGGGTTGCTGACCAGCGGCGCATTTCTGCTGTCACTGCTGGTCTCGCCGGATGCCGCTGCGACACTGGCCCTGCTGCTTTATTTCGCCTCCAACGTTATGGGCCATATGGCGCTGTCTTTGTATGAATTAACCCACACCGCCGGTCGCGCCTTCTTGCATTTGCTGACCTATGCCTTACCGCAATTCGTCTTATTCGACCTATCCGGAAAGGTGTTGCACAGTGAAATATGGGATCCACTTTCCTTAAGTGTGATGGGGGCCCTAACCGCGTACGCGCTTATCTACAGCCTGCTCTACGGGGTGGGTGCCTACGCCTTGTTTAGACGGAGGCCGCTATGAATCAGGCACTGCTCCCCATAGTGCGTTCCACCCTGATAGACGCCCTGCGGCGCCGCGACTTGGGGGTGGTTGCCATTCTGATGTGGGCACTGCTGATACTGCTGGTGGCCGCCCGCATGGTGGGCTTGGAACAACCGACCACGGGTACCTTCCTGCTTAACCTGTCGCTGACGCTGGTAACGTTCAGTGCCCATATGATTGCCCTGCTCGTAAGTGCGCGCCAACTACCGGAGGAATGGGAGAACCGTACCCTTTATCCGCTATTGGCACGGCCGGTTGCGCGCGGCACAGTGGTGCTGGGCAAATGGGCTGGTGCGACCGTAATGGGCTGCGGGATTTTCATCGGTCTATTGGTGCCCGTATGGGCATTGGTTCCGCAGCTTGAGTTTTATGACCCGCGCACGCTTGCCCAACTCATCACGCTGCAACCACTGGCCCTGATGTGCACGGCAGCCATTCCCATCTTGTGCACACTATACCTCCAGCGTGCCTTGGCCGTCTCAGTGGCCTTGGTGCTGGTTTTCGGTGCCGATTTTATGGCCCGCTGGGCAGAACGTTTTCCGCTACTCTATTTGCTGCCCAACCCGCTACGCCTGAACTTGGTATTGCGCTACACCGACGGGATCGGTCCACTACCGGCTGGTGACTTCATCACGCTGGCCCTGGCCGCGCTCTTATGGACCACCGCTTTACTCATCCAGTCCATCTTGCGTTTCGAAAGGAGACCACTGTGAACCGCCGCCGGGGGCACTCATGGGCACTACGGTGCATGGTTCCTTTGTTGTGGGCCATGGCCAGCTTATGGGCCGCCCGCATCGATCCCCACGCCTATACCGGCGGGCGGGAACGCGACGAAACAGAGCGTATACGCCGTAATAGCAGCGCACTGGCGGCCATGCTGGGTGAGTTTCGCACCTCGATTAGCGACATCATGTTTATGAAAACGGAACGCTACCTTCACGGCGGGGTGGCCTATCGTCCCCACCACAGCGCATCCGCACCAACCGCTGAAGATATGGCGGACGAAGTGGAGGAACACCAAAGCGAACTGGGCATACCGGACGACCACGCACATAAACATTCAGGAGTTCCCACCGTTGTTCCACCGCCTAACCGTGATTTTCGCGGATGGATTGGGGACTTACACCGTGCTGTTCGTCCGTGGCGCGACCCGTCGCGGGCCCATATTCACACGGACGGTCGTGACCTGCTACCTTGGTTCCGGGTTATGACTCGGGCCGATCCCCGTTATGTCCGGGGCTATGTGGCGGGCGCATTCTGGCTGGCACAGGAAGACCGGGAACAGGCCATCGCTTTTGTATCGGAAGGCCTGGAACATAATCCGGATGCGTTCGAGCTTTACGTTTCCCGCGGGATTATACGCCTACGTGAAGCACGCATGGCGGAAGCCGACCGGGGAGAACTGGACCCGGACATCCGTGACAGGTGGATGCAGGCGCGCAACGATTTCAGGCGTGGAGCGGAATTGGCATTGGCGCAACGACCAGATGATGTCGACGAGGAAGGATTTGGTTCCGGCGGCTGGGGGCACTACCACGAAAATGATGCCCTGACGGCCTGCCGCATGGACCTGCTTATCACCCACCGCTTCGAAGGCCCGGTCGCCATGTCCAAGCGGCGAACGCTATACAAACAGACCTTCCCGGAATTGGCAGACTCCCCACCAAACGATTAGACCAGATCATACCCGCTCAGCAGGTAAACACCATCCTCGCAAACACGAGCGATAAAGAAGGATTAACGCTTGGAGAACTGGAACCGCTTCCGTGCGCCGGGCTGACCCGGTTTTTTCCGTTCCTTCTCACGCGCATCACGGGTCAAACAACCCGCCTCTTTGAGGGCCGCCTTGAGTTCGGGATCGGCTTGTACCAACGCCCGGGCAATGCCATGGCGGGCCGCACCGGCCTGCCCCACCGGACCACCACCGTCCACGTTGATCATCACGTCATAGCGCTTCACCGTATCGGTAATCTGAAACGGCTGCTGGATATAGCCCTGCACGGAGTCGGTCGGGAAATACTCCTTAAACTCCCGGCCGTTCACACGCATCTTGCCCACACCCAACGCCAACCGCACCCGGGCGACCGCCGTCTTGCGGCGTCCGGTGGCTCTGTATTCCGAAACTTTTTGTATAGCCATTATCTTTTATCCTCTAACATCCCGTACCGCTATCACACACCCGCCGGCTCAGGCTTCTGCGCCCCATGCGCATGCTCGCCCCCGGCAAAAACGCGTAACCGTCGTAACATCTGCCGACTCTGTTTGTTCTTGGGCAACATCCCGGAAACCGCCTGGGTAATCATCCGCGTCGGCTGTTTGGCCCGGATATGGCGCGCCGGGAAGGTACGCAATCCACTGGGATACCCCGTGTAATGCTTGTAGACCTTTTGCTCTTCCTTGTTACCGGTCAACTTCACCTCCGCCGCGTTGACCACCACGACAAAATCGCCTTGATCAATGTGTGGCGCGTAGGTGACTTTGTTCTTGCCGCGCAACAACGCCGCAATCTCCGTTGCCAACCGACCCAACGGCTTGCCGGCGGCATCCACTAGCCACCATTGCCGTTCAATTTCGTTTTCTTTAACCAGTGTGGTTTTCATGTGCAAAACTCGATTTATTTAAATACACAGGGGTAAGGCGGGGGACATTACCCAAGCCCGCCCCTGGCTGTCAATGCCTCAATTTTATTTTTTTACGGCCTCAATTCTTGGCGCGGCCGGCCACGCCCTTGGTCGCTTTGGTTACCGTCCGCGCTTTTTGCTTGGGCCGCAACTGGCGTACAGCCTTACCCGCCTGCCACATCTCGGAATTTCCAATCGTTTCCAATTCCTTGGTCAACAGTTCGCGGTAATTCTTCTTCTTGGCCACGTTCAGCACGCGCTTGGTTTCTTTACCGCTCTTGACGGACTGGTACAACTCCTTAAAGACCGGCAGCGTGGCTTTCTTGAACTTGGGCTTCCAGTCCAGCGCACCGCGCTGGGCGGTCATGGAACAATTGGCGTACATCCAGTCCATGCCGTTTTCGTCCACCAAGCGGATCAGGCTCTGCGTCAGTTCCTCGACGGTCTCGTTAAATGCTTCGCTTGGGGAATGCCCGTTCCGGCGCAATACGTCATACTGCGCTTCCATTAATCCCGCCAGCGCCCCCATCAACACGCCGCGCTCACCGGTCAAATCGCTATACACTTCCTGCTCAAACGTGGTCGGGAACAGATAGCCGGACCCCACCCCGATACCCAGGGCCAAACACCGTTCTTCGGCCCGGCCGGTCGCATCCTGGAAAACGGCGTAGCTGGAGTTAATCCCGCTGCCGGCCAGGAAGTTGCGGCGCACGGAGGTGCCCGAACCTTTCGGCGCCACCATGATCACGTCCACATCGGGCGGCGGAATGACCTTGGTCTGGTCCTTGTAAACAATGGAAAAACCGTGTGAAAAATAGAGAGCGTCACCGGGATTCAAGTTGCGCTTGATGACCGGCCAAATGGCGCGCTGTGCGGCGTCCGACACCAACAATTTAACAATCGTGCCGCGCTGGGCCGCCTCTTCAATGTCAAACAGCGTCTTGCCCGGCACCCAGCCGTCTTTACGGGCACGGTTCCAATCGCTCTTGAACGCCTTGCTTTGCCCGATAATCACGTTGAAACCGTTATCCTTCAGATTCAGGGCCTGCGCAGGACCTTGCACGCCATAGCCGATGACGGCAATGGTCTCGTTCTTCAGTGCGCGCTTTGCTTTCGCAAGCGGGAACTCTTTGCGCATGACGACTTCCTCTTTGGTACCACCAAAATCGATCCGTGCCATAGTTTACTCCTTGGGTTATGATTACAAATGGCTTACAAAGGGGCGGAGCTTGCCCGACTTTATCGTCGGCGTCAAGCGTGGATTATGCTCATTCAGCATTGTTATTGTCCGCGATTGGCCATACGGTAATACGTAATGAAACTGATCGATAAATACGTGCTGGCCAATGTACTGGTGCCGCTATGGTATTGCTTAGCGGCGTTCTTGATGGTCTTCGTGATTTTCGACCTGTTCAGTCACCTGTCGGATTTCATTGACGCCGGTACACCATTGCCCGCCATCGTGCGCTTCTACCTCTACCTGTTGCCCTCGGCCGTAATCTTTATCGTGCCGATCTCACTGCTGCTGGCCATTCTGTACGGGCTTTCGCAGCTAACCCGCAACAACGAGCTGACCGCGATGCGCGCCAGCGGCGTGAGCCTGTATCGCCTGATGGTACCCATTCTGGCGCTCGGCGTTGTGGCCAGTCTCGCCGTGGCCACGATCAACGAAACGGTCGCCCCATGGTCCGCTTACTGGACCGATCAGTTTATTAATGCAGAAACCCATGACGACGAGATCGACTTCTTGGTCAGCACCGACCTGCCCTATCGCAACCCGCAGGCTAACCGCGTATGGATGATCGGAACATTTCATCGCGAAACCTACGAGATGCAGCGCATCGAGGTAATCGAGCAACGTGAAGACGGAACCGACTCGGCCCGTATCCGTGCCAAGGCCGCCAACTGGCTGGACGGTAACTGGTGGTTCAGCGAGGTTTCGATCCAGGAACTGGATGAGCAGGGGTATCCGCTCGGCCCGCCCCGCACGCATTCGCGCCGGGCCATGCCGGACTTTACCGAAACCCCGCGTGATTTTGTTAATGTGACGAAAGAACCCGAATTTCTTTCATCGCGCGAGCTGCTGGCGTTCATCGAAGCCCACCAACATGTTTCGCGCGACACGCTGGCCCGGCACGAGGTGGACCTGCATTATCGCCTGGCCATGCCGTGGGCCTGCTTGATTGTGACACTGCTGGGACTGCCCATCGGCGCCCATGCAGGCCGTAAAGGGGCCTTTCGCGGCGTGGCGTTGGCGTTGGGCCTCTTCTTCTCGTTCTATGTACTCATTAATTTCGGAATGGCTTTAGGTAAAAACCAAACCTTGGCCCCTTGGCTAGCGGTCTGGCTACCCAACACGATCTTCTTGGTGGTCGGCCTGGTATCCTTAATACGCATGCGTTAAAGAAAGGAGACAAACCGATGAATGCAACCGCCCCCACCCTCTCCAAAAGCCAATACGACTTTTCGCGGCTGGGCGCCACCGGCGAACAATCCGCCCTGTTGGCGTTCAAGCGCGACGATGTAGAGCGCTGGTCCTACCACGATCTGAATGATGCCATCGGCCGACTGGCCGCCGGCCTGCGCGACAAGGCCGGGGTGAAACCCGGCGACACGGTCATGATGTGGGCCATGCCGACCCCGGCCCTGATGATCGCGATCCTGGCCGTGCTGCGCGCGGAGGCCGTGGTCGTTCCCATCGATGCACAGTTCGACGACGAATCATTGGAACACGTCTTGAACGACGCTAAGCCCAAATGGCTATTCACCGACGCGCGCGGCGCAGGCCGCTTGAAGAAGCTGGACGTGGAGTCAAGTCCGACCCTGTACCGGGTGGACGAACAAGAAGGTGAGACGAGTTGGCGCGCCCTCTGGGCCGATGAATCCATCGAGCCGGAGACCGGCGCGGCCGATCAGCGCGCCGTCATCTTCTACACCTCAGGCACCACCGGCGCACCCAAGGGTGTGCCGCTGACCCGCGCCAACCTGGCTTATCAAATGGAAGTCGCCCAGGACACCGGTTTGATCCGGCCCGAAGACCGGGTGCTGTTGCCATTGCCGCTGCATCATGTCTATCCCTTTGTCGTCGGCTTGCTGGCCCCGATGAAACTCGGCATGGCCATCATCCTCCCCGCTGCGCTGGCCGGCCCGCAGTTAGCCCAGGCCATTGCGGAAGGCGAAGTCTCCATGGTGATGGGCGTGCCGCGTCTGCATCGCGCCCTGGTCGAAGGCATCAAGGCCAAAGCCGCCCGTGGCCCGGCCTTGGTACACGGCTTTTTCAAGGGCGCGCTCGCGCTGAGCGTCTTTTGCGTGCAGCGCTTCAACCGCTCGCCGGGCCGCCTGCTGTTTGGCTCGCTCCACCGTAAAATGGGCGGTAAGCTGCGCCTGATGGCGTCCGGCGGTTCACCGCTTGACCCGGAAATTGCCACGCAAATCCAGGCGTTCGGCTGGGAGCTGGCCGTGGGGTACGGACTGACCGAAACGTCCCCGCTACTGACCATCCTCAAACCCGGCGAAGGCCACCTCGACACCGTCGGTCGCACCGTGCCCGGCACCGAGCTGCGCATTGACCCCAGCGCACTGCAAGGCGGGGACGACGATGACAACACGGACGGCCCCCAACGCCACGCGCAAGCCGGCGAGGTCCAAGCCAAGGGGCCCGGCGTATTCGGCGGCTACCTGAACCTCGATGAGGCATCCAAGGAGGCCTTCAAAGACGGTTGGTACCGCACTGGCGATGTGGGCTGGTTTGACGATGACGGGTTCTTGCATCTGGAGGGACGGGTCTCGACCATGCTGGTCCTGGAAGGCGGCGAGAACGTGTCGCCGGACAAATTAGAGGCGCGTTACGAATCCCTGATCGACGAAATCGAGGAAATCGGCATCCTGCAAAAAGAAGGAAAACTGGTGGCGGTCATCGTCACCCGCGACGGGGCCACCGATGAGGACGCCGAAAAGCGAATCAAAGACGCCCTGCGCCAGCGACGCGACGAAATCCCCTCCTACCAGCGGTTAACCGGTTTCAAACTGGTGCGCGACGAACTGCCGCGTACCCGTCTCGGCAAAATCCGGCGGCACAAGCTGGAAGCAGTGTACGACGACACCTCGGCCGACGAAGGCGGGCAATCAGGCGGGCCGATCGCGATCGACGAGATGTCCAGCTCCGACCAAAGCTTGCTCGATCATCCCCCCGCCCGCGCGGTCTGGGACCTGTTGGCCGAGCGCTATGCCGAACAACGGTTGACCCCCGCTTCGCGGCTGGAAGGCGATTTGGGCATCGACTCACTCGGCTGGGTGGAGCTGTCCACCGCCTTGGAGGCCGCTACCGGACTGCCGTTCGGGGACGACGTACTCGAAAAGGCGGAAACCGTGCGTGACCTGTTTGAGGCCGTGTGGTCGGCGTCCGACGAAGATGGCGAACGCGCCGACAATCCGATTGCGGAGCCGGAGAAGGTGCTCCAGCCTCAGGACCGCCGGTGGATTCGCCCGCGGCCCTTGTTCCACACGGTCGTCGGCCTGCTCCTCTACGGCATCCACGCGTGCTGGATGAAGGCGATGTACCGGGTACGTGTGGTGGGTCAGGAAAATCTACCCGCATCCGGGCCGTACGTATTCACCCCGAACCACGTCAGCTTCCTCGACGCGCCAACCATCGTGCACACGCTCCCCTTCAAAACCATTGCCCGTTTTTACTGGGCAGCCACGACCAATATCCTGGATCGGAGTGGGCTGGTCCGTTTGCTCAGCCGGTTGGGCCAGGTGATCCCGATCGATGCGCGCCGCGGACCGATGACCAGTCTGGCCTTGGCCGCTGCGGCACTGAAACGCGGCGACCCGATGGTCTGGTTCCCTGAAGGCCATATTTCGAAAGACGGCCAGCTGGCACCGTTCCGTCCCGGCCTTGGGCTGCTGCTGAAGGTGTACGAAGAGGTACCGGTGGTCCCAGTCCACATTGACGGGACCTTCGAGGCCTGGCCAGCCGGACAAAGATGGCCGCGTCCGGGCCAGATCACGGTCACCATCGGCAAACCGCTTAAGGCCGCCGAGCTGGCCAAACGCGGCACTGGCGACCAACCGCACGAACAGATTACCAGCGGCTTGCGTGCGGTCGTAGCCGAGTTGGGCGGGGTTACCTTGAAAGAGGCTGAATGAAGACAGGCGTGGCACTCGCAGGTGGCGGTGTACGGGGCCTGGCCCATATCCCGGCCCTGGAAACCCTGGACGCCTGCGGTGTGCGCCCGAGCGCCTTGGCCGGCACCAGCATGGGCGCCATCATCGGGGCCTTCTACGCCTCCGGTTGGTCCGGCACCAGGATTCGCGACTTCATTGAGCAGCATATTATCGAGCGCGGCGACAACTGGAAAACGCTCTATCCCAAACGTCGCGGATTAATCAAATGGTTGAGTGCGTTTGGTATCTCGTTCAAGGGCCAGGGCTTGTTGAAAGTAGACGGGCTCTTGAAATACCTGATCGAGTCGATTCAGGCCGACACCTTTGAAGATTTGGCCATCCCGTTGAAAGTGGTGGCCACGGACTTTCATTCGGGGGCCGCCGTGGTGTTCGAAAAAGGTCCCCTGGCACCGGCGATCCAGGCCAGCATTTCGATCCCCGGCGTGTTTGTTCCGGTCGAGCATGAAGGCCGGATACTGATCGACGGCGGCGTGGTCAACAACCTGCCCTATGACTTGCTGGCCGAAGAGTGCGACGCGACCATTGCCATCGATATCATCCCCACGCCGACCGAGGATTGCACCGATGCGCCCAACATGGTGGACACCATCCTCGGCACGCTCGATTTAATGGTCACCCAGCTTACACAAGCCAAGCTCGAAGCGCAGCCGCCCACGGTCTACGTGCGCCCGCGCCTCATCGATATCCGCGCGCTGGACTTCATGAAGGCATCCGAAGTATTCGAACAAGCCGCCCCCGCCATGGACGAGCTTAAGGCGCTGGTAGAACCCCTCGCAATAGATCGTGCAGAATAGCGCCCCGGTTCAGCGCCGCATGTTCCACTGGTGGCTTCCAGGACCAACTTCCGTCCATTTCTGCCCGTCGATCAACCACACTTGGGCCCGCATACCGTCCGGTGCACACTTGCATCCAACGGGATTGCGTATATAGTGGAGGCTCTTGCAAAACCTCCAAGGTCGACACGGAGGTCGACCCTCCGGTAAAAAACAGCCGTATTTCGCAGGTTGCCGGAGGGGCAGGCTCCGTCCTGCCCTCATGAATGGGAGGTTTTG
>PWVE01000156.1 GCA_003562335.1 PVC group bacterium | reverse complement strand
CCGTGCAGAATTGGTATGCGGGCGACAAGCAGGGCAAGGGCGGCATCTACAACTTTGTGACCAAGCGCGGCCATTGCCGGGGCGTGCGCTCGAAGATATCCTGGACCCAGGTGGAAGCCGGTTCCGCGATCACGTGGAAGTATCCCAGCGTCATTTTGGAGGGAGACCATTCCACCGGGGCGTTCTATTCCGTGGCGGTCACGACCAACAAAATGCAGGCGGATACGGGGACCAAGATGATCCACATCGGGAACCACACCAAGAGCACCATTATTTCCAAGGGTATTTCGGCGGGTGAATCGGTCAACAGCTATCGCGGACTGGTGCAAGTGTTACCGGACGCGTATCACTGCCGCAACTATTCCAATTGCGACTCGATGTTGATCGGAGGCACCTGCAGCGCCAACACCTTTCCGTATATCGAATCGGAAAACCACACGGCGGTGGTGGAACACGAAGCCACCACCTCGCGGGTGAGCGAGGACCAGATTTTCTATCTGCGTAGCCGCGGGTTGAGTGAAGAGGATGCGGTATCGATGGTGGTGAACGGATTTGCGCGCGAAGTGTTTAAGCAGTTGCCGTTGGAGTTTTCGGTGGAGGCTATCAAGCTGCTGGAAATGAAGCTGGAAGGCAGCATTGGTTAAGATAAAGGAGTTTTAAGGAATGACGCAAACAATTTTAGAACAGCCGCCGGTAGATACATTGCCGGGTTTCGATGAGGTGGCCTTTGAACAAGTCGGGCAGGAAACGACGGCGGACGTGCTGGCTCGAAAGCGAGCGGAGGCCTTTGCTGATTATCTGCAGATTCCGTCGCCGACGGTGCGCGATGAGGAGTGGCGCCGCACGGATCCGAGCCTGTTTCCGTTGGAGACCGTAACGCGCTTGCCGTTGATTCCGGAACAAGACACCTTGCCTGCGCAGCCTTGGGATGCGGATTTCGATGTGGTGGTGGCAGTGCGGCCCGACGGGTTTGCCATCATGCATCAAAACGATACCGCCCGCCAACTGGGTGTGACGGTGCTACCGTTGGCGACGGCAGCCGCGCAGCATCCGGAATGGGTGGAACAATATTTGCAGGGCGAGGCGTTACCGGCCAAGAACGGCAAGTTCGAGGCCTTCAACGACGCCTTCTGGAATTTCGGTTTGTTCGTGCATATTCCGCCGGAAGTGGAGTGGAAACGGGGCTTGCTGCTGCGTTATGAAATGGATGCAGACGCCAGTCTGCTGATTCCGCGCTTGGTGGTAGTGGCCGGGCACCACAGTCGGGCGGTGATGGCCGAGCGGATGCAGTCGCCGGACGATAGCTCCTTCGTGGCGGTTCCGCAACGCGAGTTGTACGTGGATGAACACGCGAATTTCAAATTGGTCAGCCTGCAGGAGTGGGGCCTGAACAGCTACCAAATTGCTAACGACTGGGGGTTGGTCCAGCGCGACGCCAACCTCAACTGGATTACCCTCAACTTCGGTACTGCGCGCAGCAAAATGAAGTTTGGCAGCGATGTGGCCGGTCCCGGGTCGGCGGCGGATATGGACGGTATTTTCTTTGCGGCTGGCGAGCAGCATATGGATCAGCGCACGCTGCAAATCCACTCGTCGCCCGATACCTACAGCCGGCTACTCTACAAAGGTGCCGTAAAAGATTTGGGACGTTCGGTCTACCAAGGATTGATTATTGCCCGGCCCGGCGCCATTCGGGTCGATGCCTACCAAACCAACAACAATCTGGTATTGAATGAGGGCGCGCGGGCTGATTCAATCCCCGGGCTGCTGATTGATGCGGACGACTTGAAGTGCAGTCACGGATCCACTACGGGCAACTTGGACCCGGAACAGTTGTTTTATTTGCGCTCGCGCGGTCTCAGCGAAGCGGCCGCGCGGCGCGCGTTGATCATGGGATTCTTTGAAGAGGTGATTGATCGTATTCCGCAAGCGTTTATCCGCGAGGAAGTGCATCGGCATATCGAACGTAAAATGGAGCAGTGATTCATGGCGCTTTTCAAAAAAGGGGAATGGCTGGAGGCCGGCAAGGAGGAGGAGTTTGCGAAAACCGACCGCAAATTGGTCGATTTCGGCGGCGAAAAGCAAATCGGTTTGTTCAAGCTGGAAGACGGCTACTACGCCATCAGCGCGTGGTGCAGTCATCAAAAGGCATCCATAGTGCACGGCGACCTGGAAGGTCACGAGCTGATGTGTCCACTGCACGGTGCGCGGTTTGACGTGCGCACCGGCAAGAATCTGAGCCTGCCCGCCGTACGTCCCGTGCCGCATTACCCGGTCAAGGTGGAGGACGGGACCATCTATATCAAGGTGTAACCCATGGCGCCCACCCCCAAACCCCAAACGTCCGGACAGCCGCTGGACGTACAGCGGATACGGGCGGATTTTCCCATCTTGCGGCAGCGGGTGCATGGCGACCGGCCGCTGGTCTATCTGGACAACGCCGCCACTTCACAAAAACCGCAAGCCGTCATTGATGCGCTGACGACGTACTACACGGAGTATAACGCAAACGTGCATCGCGCCCTGCATTATCTGGGCGAACGCGCCACAGCGGGCTACGAAGCGGTACGGGGGATCATAGCCCGCTTCATCGGCGCTCCGGAAGACGGGGTGGTCATTTTTACGCGCGGCACCACCGAGAGTATCAACTTGGTGGCGCGGACGTGGGGTCCCGACCAAGTGCAGGCCGGCGACACGATCATTGCGACCGGGATGGAGCATCACAGCAACCTGGTCCCCTGGCAGATGCTCTGCCAGGAACGGGGGGCGAAACTGAAATTGGTGCCCGTCAACGATGACGGGACACTGGATTTGACCGCCTACACGGAGTATTTGACCGATCGCACCCGATTGGTCGCGGTGACGCATGTGTCCAATGTGCTGGGGACCGTTAATCCCGTGCGCGAAATGGCGCAGCGGGCCCACGCGGTCGGTGCCCGGGTACTGGTCGACGCGGCACAAAGCGTGCCCTATATGCCGGTGAACGTGGCGGACTTGGAAGCAGACTTCTTCGTCTTTTCCGGACACAAGTGCGGCGGCCCTACCGGGGCCGGCGTGTGCTGGGCGCGTCGCGAGTTGGCGGAAGCCATGCCGCCGTTTATGGGTGGCGGTGAAATGATTGAACGGGTCCATGACGACCACGCCACGTGGGCTGAAGTGCCGTATAAGTTTGAGGCGGGCACGCCCAGTATCGCCGATGTCATTGCCTTGGGCGCCGCGCTTGAGTATCTGGAAGGCATCGGGATGGAGGCCATTCATGCTTACGAGCAAAAGCTGACCGCCTACGCCATCGGTGCCTTGGCGCGTTTGCCCGGTGTGCGCGTTTTCGGGAAGGCCCCGGAACGGGGTGGGGCGGTCTCGTTTGATGTGGCGGGTTTGCATCCGCACGACCTCTCGCAGTACGTGGATCAGCAAGGCATTGCCATCCGCGCGGGTCATCTCTGTGCGCAACCGTTGATGCGGCGCTTGGGCGTGCCGGCGGTCAGCCGTGCCAGTTTGGCCTACTACAACACGACCGGTGAAATCGACGCCTTGGTTGCCGCGATCGGTAAGGCACAGCACTTTTTTGGCCATGGATGACTTGGATCAATTGTATCAGGACCTGATCCTCGACCACTACAAACAACCCCGCCACCGGCAGGCGTTGGCGGATAAGGACGTGAGCGCCGAAGCCGAAAACCCGTTGTGCGGCGACCAGTTGCGGCTGGCGGTGGAGGTGGACGGCAATTGCGTGCGGTCCATCCGCCATGACGGCAAAGGCTGTGCCATCAGCCAGGCGTCGGCCTCGATGATGAGCGAGACCTTGACAGGCAAGCCCGTGGCGGAAGTGCGGGCGTTGTTGGGCGACTTTATTGCCGCCATGCGCGATGAGCGGGAGTTCGATTCCGCGTGGCCGGATGAGTGGCTGGCGCTACAAGGGGTTAAAAAATTTCCTTTGCGAGTCAAATGTGCTACGCTCGCTTGGCATGCGTTGAACAGAGCACTGGATAAGCAAGGGAGTTCCTGATGGATTTTATTGTAGTCGGTAAAGGGGGGCGTGAACATGCCCTGGCCAGCTTGTTGGCGCGCCACGCCAAGGTGGCTTCATTTGGCGGGTCGGATGCCATTCGTCGTGTGGCCCCGGCCATGGATGAGGGGCTGAACATCAATTTAAGCGGTACCCTGTCGGACGAGGGCGTTGCCGCGTTGTGCGCGCATCCCGAGGCGGTCATCGTGTTCGGCCCCGAACAACCCATGGCGGCGGGTTGGGTGGATCAGATCCGGCAGCACCAGTCCGCAGCGCGCGTGTTGGGACCGAACCAATACGCGGCTCAATTGGAATCAAGCAAGTGGTGGGCCAAAGAATTCATGTTGCGGCACGCGGTGCCGACCGGTGCAGCGGAACGGATCAAGCAGGTAACCGACTTTGACCGTTTTGCCCTCAGCTTTGAGCCGCCTTACGTGATCAAGGCGGACGGCTTGGCCGCTGGTAAAGGTGTGGCGCTGTGCGATGACGCGGCGTCGGCCCGCGAATTTGTGTCCGGCATCGTGGACGGCTCGTTGTTTGGCCAACCGCAAACGGCCTTGATCGAGGAATTTCTGTCCGGCCCGGAATTGAGCATCTTTCTGCTGTTGGACGGCGCGCAGGCCTTGCAACTGGCCACGGCCCGCGACTACAAACGGGCTTATGACGGCGATGCCGGGCCGAACACGGGCGGGATGGGTTCGTTCACGCCGGTACCTGATGT
>PWVE01000073.1 GCA_003562335.1 PVC group bacterium | reverse complement strand
TGATCGTCTGAAAGAGCTGACTGTAATCGTGGGTCGCCTTCTGCCGATAATCCAGATGCGCCATCGCGCACAAGGTCAGCATGTGATGCTTGCGATTACCGTCCCGGTCGAAGCGCTTCGTCATGAAATGGGCGCGACCGCCCTCCTCCAGCAAACGACACGGCGACATCGCTATACCCGCCGCGCCCGCCATTTTGTAGTAGGCATATTCGATGCGTCCAAAGTCCCGCGAACCGCCCAGCTCGTTGTCCTTACCCATGCCATCGAATTTCAGCAGCCAGTGTTCAAACCCCTCATCAACATCAAATTGCCCGGCCCGGATCTCATTCGTCTTAGGATTCCATGCCACAACCGCCTTCGCCCGCGCACCACCGGCCGAGGTGCCGACTTTGATCAGTTGCGCCAATGCCGCTTCCGCCAGGTCATCTTCACCCAACTCGCCATGAACAGCCCGGCGCGCCTCTTCAACCAGTCCCGCCAACTCAATTGCCGTGCTGCTGCGCGCCCGCGGTCCGCGGGGCGGTTTGAACTCCAACGCCCCCGTCCCTCGTTTATTCATATAGGCCAATCGATCCAGCGCCGTGATCCGCTCGCGGTCCACACCTTGCTTCGCCATCCAGGCATCAATCAGTGCATTCCCGAAATCATCCGGCAACGCATCCGCCAACAACGCCGGCAGCCGTTTATAGGTCTGTTCCGGCAAATCCGTGAAGACGAACGGCTCCGCAGCCCGCACCAGCGGCATGGTCAACGGTGCCAACTCGATACCCTCCTTCACGAAGGCGGGGTCATATTCGAACGCGTAATAGCCAAGATTCGGATCCAGCGCCACCGCGCCGACCCGCCGACCCCACACGCGCACCTCAACCACTTCAACCGGCTTATACACGCGTGGCTCCCCTCGATGGCGAGGCCCGTTGGCGCGTGGGCTTCTTCGCCTTCAACATCTGCAACGGGCTCACCGACACCGGCGGTGCCAGTGTACCCAGCCACTCCTCGCGGCCCAGCGCCCGCAGCACCTTTATTAACGAAGTGACCGTCGCGCCCTTGCCACCTTCCAAACCTTTCACGACATTCAGCGCCACACCCGCCTGGTCAGCCAACTGCCGCTGGTCAATATTCTGCCGCAAACGCAGGTCACGTAAATGCCGCCCCAACTCCGCCTGCCACTCCGATATGTTCCGTTGATCAGCCATTAATAGCCCTCAATGAGTCCATAAACCTGATTCAATATACTCTATGGCCCTAAATAGGTCTATACTTTTGTTTCCTAAAACCATCATGCTGAACGATCTCTAAATCAGTGTGATCGTTGGGGTCTCGAAAATGAACAGGGGTCCCTCTGCCAAGGCCGCTTTCACCTTGTGCGCACTAGCTGGATCACGTTTATCCAAACCTTGAATGGCCTCGAATCTCGCGGTGTACGACAACGGCATCTCCACAACCCGAAAGGGAAAGCCCGCCGCATTCCCGAGCCGCGCGCGCAACTGATTCAAGTCCGCGACGTACTGCGCGGTATCCGCCGAACGCGAATCGGGCGAGGGATGAAAGTGCAGGTACACCAACTCAGGCCGACGCCCATACGCCGCCGCTACCGCACAAGCAGAAGCCGCCCGGTGCATGACCTGATATACGACTTCGCTGAATTCCATAAGATCAAGCGATTGCTCCGCGTACGGCCGCAAGTAGTCCAGCCAAACACCTACCGTCGCGCACGGATCGGCCCCGTCGCCTTCCGGCCTGCTTATGCGCTGAGCCACCGTCTCATAACGCGGCTCAGTCCATTTCGCCTCAACCGCCCACACGGTCGGCGCGTGCTTGGCAATCAGTAACGCATCCGTCTGTGACGGGTTTGCACGGGGTTTCGGTGACGCCACCCCATACTCCAGATGAACCGTCACATTCTCCGGCACACCCCAAGATTGCAGCAACCCTCGCCAATCCGTTGGACAATGCTCGATCAGGCTCAGCAACGGCACAGTTGAACGAAACGGCGATCGTAAAGATTTACCCGTGAACCGCGACAGCAAAGCCGGGAAATCCAGGGGCGCAACTTTATCAAATGCGTACGACACGCTCATAATTCCCCCCGGAAGGCGCGATGCTGGAGGGAGGCGAAGAGGGTATCGAGATCGGCGAGCGATTTCTGAATAATTGCCTTGAGTTTGTCCACCTCATGCAACTTTAGAGCAAAAATGCGCTGAAGCTCGATCGGAGGAACGGGAACATGAAGCCCGCGCAAACGCCCCATGCTGATACGTACGCGCGTCTGACCATGCATTAAGTCCTGGGCCATGCGCTCTGTTGCTGGTTGGTTTAAGAGTGCGCAAAGGAAAGCGGCATTAGCCAGGCGCTCATCGGGACGAAGCTGGACGCAATCGGCTTTATTAATAGCTACCTGCAGCCAATCGGGCTGGACACAGGCCCGGAGATTTGGATCACCTAGCGTCCCTATCAGCACATCGCCCGGCTTGCATTCGTGCTTCTTGAGCTGCGCAAAATGCTGCTCTGAAATGTAAGCGGCATCTTGGTTAACAAAAACACCAATACCAATGTTCTGCAGTCGAACAACGCGCACACCATTATCTTTATAATGTTCCGTCTTTAGATTAGAACCGAATGGCCCGTCTGAAAACTTCACAGCTAGCGTACCAATGGGCTCGCATGGCCACCCCTTCGGATTCGTCGCCGGATCGCCGAACATGTCGAGGAAGATGGATTGAGTGAGGGTGTCGAGCTGGGCGAGCGCGGCGCGGCGTTTGGCCCGAAGATCGTCGGCCTTGTCGAGGATTGCCGCGATCCGCCGCTGCTCGGGCAATGGGGGAAGTGGTATATCGAATGTCGAAAGGACGGAGGGGCTAAGTCGCGGAAGGTTTACACCAACTGCAGCCCGTGCGGCTCGGGCCGTGAATTCGGGAGTGCGCAGAAAATGGAATAAATAATCTTTATCTAGCCGGTCACTTGGACAGATAGGCAGAATGTCCGTACTGCATAATCCGGCACTTAAAGGTCGCCCCACCTTTTTCAGATAAGGCCGTAGTTTACCGTATAGAACATGGCTTGGATTGTATCGGAATTTAGTGCTTCGAGATGATTCTCTGGCACCTAATCGGACATCGCCCGTAGCAGAGTCTATGTCCTCAAGACTGACGTAAGACCCATCCTCCATGTGCTCCGGGGCCACACCGACTCTTTCAATCGCCGCAACACTTCCTAGCGCCACTCTTTTCACTTTCACAGCATCCCCTCCAATTCCTTCATCCCCTGCTGAATCTCGTCCTCCAGCTTGGCCAGATCCGCCAGGATTTCCTTGGGAGGGCGGTGCTCGATTTCCTCGTGGACCACTTCCTTGTAGCGATTGAGTGAGAGGTCGTAGCCTTGAGCCGCAATATCCGCCTTCGGCACACAAAAGCTCTGTGCTGTCCGGGGTCGTTCGCGCTCTCCGTTTTCGCGGTCGGTCCAGCGAGCAAGCACATCCGGCAGGTTGTTCTTCGCGTGGTCCTCCGCCTGGAGTGCCGCGCGCGGGACTGGCCCGAGCTTGTCTTCGGGCAGCAAAGCTGTGCGCTTGTCGTCGAGGCTCCAGCCATCGGCGTCCACGTCATAGAACCAGACATGGTCGGTGCCGCCGGAGTTGGTCTTGGTGAAGATCAGAATCGCGGTCGAGACCCCCGCATAGGGCTTGAACGCGCCACCGGGCAAGGAGATGACACCGTCCAGTTTCTGGTCTTCAACGAGAATGCGGCGTAATTCCTTGTGCGCCTTGCTCGATCCGAACAACACGCCGTCGGGCACGATCACCGCTGCGCGACCGCCCGGTTTGAGCAGGCGCAGGAACAGCGCCAAAAAGAGCAGTTCGGTCTTCTTCGTCTTGACGATCTGGAGCAGGTCCTTGGCCGTGTTCTCGTAGTCGAGACTACCGGCAAACGGCGGATTGGCGAGTACCAACGTGTACTTTTCCTCCTCGCTGCCGTGTTCCTGAGCCAGCGAGTCGCGGTAGCGAATGTCCGGGTTTTCCACGCCGTGCAGGAGCATGTTCATGCTGCCGATCCGGAGCATGGTGTTGTCGAAGTCGAAGCCATGGAATGTGCGGTGATGGAAATGGTCCCTTTGTTTGGCGTCGTGCAGCAGTTTTGGATAGTGCTCACGCAGGTACTCGCCCGCCGCAACCAGAAAACCGGCCGTACCACAGGCCGGATCGCAAATCACGTCGCCCGGTTGCGGCGACGTCAGTTCAACCATCAACTGGATCACATGGCGCGGGGTGCGGAACTGGCCGTTTTGTCCGGCGGAGGCGATCTTGGCCAGCATGTATTCGTAGATGTCGCCCTTGGTGTCGCGCTCCTCCATAGGCACTTTGTCGAGCAGGTCCACTACCCGCCCTAGCAAACCCGCCGTCGGTATAGTGAAGCGGGCGTCTTTCATGTGATGCGCATAGGTGGATTCCGCACCGCCCAGTTGACGGGCGAGGTCGGTCCGCAGATACGGGAAAACGTGTTCGCCCACCACCGTAAACATCTCGGCCGGCGCAAAATGTTTGAAGCGCGACCAACGGTAATCCTCGCAGGACCGGCCTTTGGCGTCCTTGCCTTCGGGAAACACGCGCCGTTCCATCGGCTTCTTGAGCCGGTTCGCCTTGTTCTCCTCCAGCGTATGCATATCATCCAGCCGCCGCAGGAAAAGCAGGTACGTGATCTGCTCGATCACCTCCAGCGGGTTCGATATGCCAC
>PWVE01000175.1 GCA_003562335.1 PVC group bacterium | reverse complement strand
CTCAGCCAGAGGCTTCGCCCTACCCTTGCAGGGACTGACCAAAGCGGCAGACGGTAGGGCGAACCGTCCTTGGCCCGCCGTAGCCTGGCGGAGGCGGCCCGGTGAGCCGCCGAGCGTGATTGGTCTATGATCCGTGCACGCACGGAACGCAGTCCTGCCCGTGTTCCCGGCTCAGCCAGAGGCTTCGCCCTACCGGTCCTGGGCCTGACCGAAACGGTAGTATCGTCTGTGGAATGGCACTTTGCTCCTTGTCCTTGTGGACGCTTTCTTCAAAAAGAGACAGGTGCGAGCCTCGGTCGGACCGCAGGTTTTTCCGGGGCATCAACGGGTTACACAGGCGAATGGTCCAGCTATTCAACGGGAAGCAACTCCAGCCCCGACTTCTTGAGGTCAGTATCGAACTCGACCAAAAACCGAATGATCACATTGGTGTCGATTGGGCTACCGGTCACGGCCAAGACCTCCGGCCAAGGCCCTGTGCATCGTTTTCCGGTCAGGAAACGACTTTTCGCGCCGGTATTCCGCCAGCGAACCCGCCAATTCACGGTTGACAGAGGCAGGTGCGACGCTTAACTCGATAACGCCCCGGCTCTGGTCTATTTGCACATCCAGTTTTTCGCCGATGGCAATGCCCAGCGCGCGCCGGATTTCAGCCGGGATGACGACCTGTCCTTTTGCGAATACCTTCATTATCATGGTGATCTCCTGTTGATATACTATAGAGGCTCTTGCAAAACCTCCAAGGTCGACACGGAGGTCGACCCTCCGGCAAAAAAACAGCCGTATTTCGCAGGTTCCCGGAGGGGCAGGCTCCCGCCTACGCCAAGGCTGCTACGGCGTGGCAGGCCGTCCTGCCCTCATGAATGGGAGGTTTTGCAAGAGCCTGATAGTGTATAACATCGGGGTCTTGCGTCAATAACAAGGCTGCTGATTTTAGATTCTCTTGACGGGACTATATTGTCTATGCCGTCTTACTTGTGTCTTATCCTGCCACAACGCGGGCAGACGTCGGTGCCTGTGACCAGCCTTTTCCCAGGGTGGGCATTTAGTATTTGCCCTTGGGGGCGCCACCGGATGCCACCGGTATTACCCTGCACGAGACCGGTTACCTGCCGGACTGCGGTAAAATTTGAACCTGTTGAATGGCTGGATGGTCTATGTTATCGATTCCGGCACGCGATGCGTTAGCCGGACTGGGTGCACCTATAAATTGAGGATAATAGCTATGGATATAGAAACACTTCCTATCGACGAACGCAATGCCCGTGTGCGCGAGGCGGGCGCTTTTATTCCCCAACTGCAAGCCGAGATGCAAAAGGTGATTGTGGGCCAGCAATACCTGGTGGACCGCCTGATCATCGGCCTGCTGGCCAACGGGCACCTGCTGCTGGAAGGCGTACCGGGACTGGCCAAGACGCTGTCGGTCAAGACCCTGGCCGCCTGCTTCAACACGGACTTTCAGCGCATCCAGTTCACGCCGGACCTGTTGCCGGCGGACTTGATCGGTACCCAAATCTATAATCCGCGGGAAGGCGCGTTCTCGATCAAGCGAGGCCCGGTATTCGCCAATATCATTTTGGCGGACGAAATTAACCGTGCACCGGCCAAGGTGCAGAGCGCCCTGCTGGAAGCAATGCAGGAACGTCAGGTAACAATCGGCGGTGAAACCTTTAAATTGCCGGAACCGTTTCTGGTGATGGCGACGGAAAACCCCATTGAACAGGAGGGTACCTACCCGTTGCCCGAAGCGCAGGTGGACCGGTTCATGCTCAAGTGTCGCATCACGTACCCGTCGCTGGAGGAGGAGCGCGCCATTTTGGAGGCGATGTCGTGCACGAACAAGACGTTCGATGTGCAGCCGGTTATCACGGCCGATGCCCTGTTGCGCGCCCGCGCAGTGGTGGATCAAATCTATATCGATGACAAGATCAAGAACTACATCCTCGACATCGTCTTCGCCACGCGCGAGCCGGACCGGTACGGCTTGGACATCCGCGATTATCTGCGGTACGGCGCTTCGCCGCGGGCCACGATCTATTTAACTATCGGTGCGCGGGCACACGCCTTCCTGAACGGGCGCGGGTATGTGACGCCCCAGGACGTTAAATCGGTGGCCCCGGATATCCTGCGGCATCGCCTGATCGTGTCCTACGAGGCAGAGGCGGAGGAACTGACCTCGGACCATCTGATCGAACGGATATTGAACGAACTACCGGTTCCCTGATGATCTCCAAGGAGCTCATAAAGAAGGTCCGGCGCATCCAAATACGGACCCGGCACCGCGTGTCCGACCACTTTTCGGGACACTACCACAGCGTGTTCAAGGGCCAGGGCATGGAGTTCCACGAGGTGCGCGAGTACGTGCCGGGCGACGATATCCGGTCGATTGATTGGAACGTCACAGCGCGGATGGGCCATCCGTATGTGAAGAAGTTCGTGGAGGAACGGGAGCTGACCGTGTTGTTGGCGGTGGATATCAGCGCTTCGCACGCCTTTGGCAGTACGCCGCAACGCAAACAGGATCTGGCGGCGGAATTGGCGGCGTTGCTGGCCTTTTCGGCCACCATCAATAACGACCGCGTGGGTCTGCTGCTGTTTTCCGATGAGGTGGAGCATTATCTGCCGCCGCGCAAAGGGTCCGGCCACGTGTTGCGGCTGGTGCGCGACGTGCTTTCGTTCACGCCGCGCCGACCGGGCACAGCGTTGCGGCCAGCGCTTGATTTTTTGAATCACGTGATGCCGCGCCGCGCAGTGACGTTTCTGATCAGCGATTTCTTGTTCAACGAGGAGTTGCGCAAACCGCTGGCGATTACAGCGCGGCGCCATGACCTGATTGGCGTGCTGGTGGGCGATAAACGCGAACAAGCCTGGCCACGGGCCGGGCTGGTGGAGTGGGTCGACGCGGAAACCGGCGAACGCTATTGGGTAGACACTTCCAACCGCCGGACCCGGCGGCAGCTGGCCGGGATGCAGCTGGCACGACGCCGGGCGACGCTGGAAGAGCTGCGACGAAGCGGCATTGATCATATTGAAGTGTATGCCGGCGAGGAATACGAACGGGAATTACTGCGGTTCTTCCGCATGCGCGAGCAACGGTTACGAATGTGATGCAACGGTTCGATCCAATTGAACGGTGTGCCGCAGCCCTGTTGATAGGGGTGGCGGCGGTTTTAGGTTTGTTGACCGTCGGCTGTCAACGCGCGGACCCGCCGCCCAAGCTGCCTGATCCGGGCACCACGCATGATGTGCAGGTGCTGATTGAAACCAACCAGATCACGGTTGGCGATCCGGTGCGGGTACGCGTGGTGGCGACGCATCCGGCGGGCGCGCAGGTGGAGCTGCCGGATCTGGCGGATGTCGAAACGCTGACCGTGCGCGAGCGGCGCGTGTGGCAGCAACCGCTGGACGACGCGCGTACGCAGTCGGTGCACGACTACACCTTGACCGCGTTCCGGCGTGGCGCTCATCCGTTGGGAACCGGGACGGTCCGCTTTGTGCAGGGGGAACTGGAACCCGTTGAGCAGGAATTTCCGTCCTATAAACTGACCGTCGTGTCGGTCCGTGAAAGCGAGGCCGACGTGGCACCGCCCCGTGGCCTGTGGGACTGGCCCGGCCGCGTGCCGCACTGGGTTTGGGTGCTCGGCGGTATCGCCCTGCTGGCGGCATTGTTGGGGCTATTGGCCGCCGGACTGATGACTTGGTCGCGCCGTCCACCACCGGCCACCCCACCGCCGCTGCCGCACGAAATGGCGTTGGCCGCCTTGCGGCGTCTGCGGGACAAGGGCTACATCGAGCGCGGCGAAGTGAATCCCTATTTCACGGAACTGTCGGCCATTGTGCGCCAGTACCTGGAAGGCCGGTTCGGCTTGCGGGCACCGGAATTGACGACGGAAGAATTTATTCGTGAAGCCACCACGACCAAGGTGTTGGACGTGGCGGCGCAGGCGTTGGTCACGGATTTCCTGACCCAAAGCGATTTGGTCAAGTTTGCCCGTTTCCAGCCGGACGCGGCGACGATGCACGCAGCCTACGAGGCGGCTGAACGATTGATTACCATTACCCGCGTGCAACCCAAGTCGACTGATCCGCAGGAGGCGACCACATGATTTGGGCATGGCCATGGATGGCGGCTTTGGTGTTGTGCGTGCCGGTCCTGTGTTACTGGCGTTTTGCACCGCGCCGTCGCGCGCCCCTGCGTTTCAGCGATGGCCGGGCGTTGCGCCGCCTGCCTCGGTCGTGGGCCGTCCGGGCGCGGTTTGTGCCGCCCGTACTGTATTGCGCAGGCTTGCTGGCGCTGATTGCCGCCCTGGCCCAGCCCCAACACGGCATTGACGAGCGGCGCATCAATCGCGAAGCGATCGATATGGTACTACTGATCGACGTTTCCTCCTCGATGCTGGCCGAGGACTTTCATTTGGATGGGCGACGCGTTAACCGCATGGAGGTATGCGTGCATACCGCCCAGGAATTTATTCGCCGCCGCCGCAACGACCGCATTTCCGTCATCGCGTTTGCAGGCGTGCCGTTCGTGATGGCGCCGCTAACGTTTGATCATGGTTGGTTGCAGCAGCAAGTGGGCCGCATCGAGATCGCCATGGTGCAGGACGGTACCGCTATCGGTTCGGCCATCGCGTCGGGCTTGAACCGGCTACGCGACAGCGAGGCGGAAAGCAAGGTCATCGTTCTGTTAACGGACGGCGTGAACAATGCCGGCAACATTTCGCCCGAAAATGCCGCGCGCGCCGCCGCCGCGTTGGGAGTGCGCGTGCACGCGATCGGGGCCGGTACCCAGGACTACGCGCCTTTTCCCGCGCGCGACCCGTTTGGCCGTCAGCACTACGTCCAGCGGCGGGCCGTCTTTGATGAAGAACAGTTGAAGCGTATCGCGGACATCACCGGTGGCCAGTATTTTCATGCCGACGATACCGAGGCGTTACGCCAAATCTATGAGGCCATCGATGAGTTGGAACGCACGGAAATCGAGGTCCACGAATATACCCGCTACGAGGAACGCTTCATGGCGTTTCTTTGGTGGGCCATTGGCTTGTTGACCCTGGAACGCGTGTTGTCGTTGGGCCGGTTGGGGAGGTGGCCATGATCCAGTGGGCACAACCGGAATGGCTGCACGCGCTGTGGGCCGTGCCCATCATCGGGGGGCTGTGCTATGTCCTGGCGCGACGGCGGCAACGCCAACTGGCGCAACTGTTGGACCCGGCGGTGTTGGCGGACCAGTGGCCGACGGATCAGGCGCGTCGTGGACGGCGGCGCGCGTGGTGCGGTCTGGGCGCGCTGGCGTTGTCTATCCTGGCCTTGGCCCAGCCACAATGGGGCGAGCGCTGGGTGGAAGTGGAACATATGGGGCTCGACATCATGGTGGTGCTCGACACCTCCAACAGTATGCGGGCCGAGGATATCCGGCCCACCCGGCTGGAACGGGCCAAGCTGGGGTTGCGCGATTTGACCGAGCAGCTGCGCGGCGACCGTATCGGGCTCATCCCGTTCGCGGGTGCCAGCTATATTTACTGTCCGTTCACATCCGATTACAGCGCGTTTCTGATGATGCTGGACGATGTCTATCCCGGCATCATCCCGCGAGGCGGCACCGCGATCGAACAAGCACTGCGGCGCGCGATTAACGCCTTTGACGACCATCTGCTGGCGGACCGCGTAATCCTGCTGATCACCGACGGCGAAGATCACGAGGGCGATCCCTTGCGCTTGATCGATGAAATGCGGCACCGCAACATCCGGTTGTTTGCGGTCGGCGTCGGCACGCCGGAAGGCGATTTGATTCCCATGACCGACGAGCAGGGCCGGTTGACGTTTCTGCGCGATCGTGAGGGCAACATTGTGCGGACCCGGTTACACGAGGAGTTGTTGGAACGCCTGGCGACCCGTACCGGCGGTATGTACGTGCGGGCTACACCGGGCCGGTTCGGATTGGAGGAAATCTATCGGGAAGGCATCGCGCCCCTGCAGCGCGCCGAACTGGATTCGGAAATGATCCGGGAATACGAGGACCGCTTTGTTTGGTTTCTGGGGGCGGCGTTGTTGCTGTTGATATGGGAAGCATATCAGGATCGCACGGCACCCCCGCGTCCGCGCCAGCGGAGGCGCGACTCCAAAGCCGCCGCAATGGCTGGCTGGGTGGCCGTCCTGTTTTGGGCCTTCGGGCCCGGGGTGGGCAGAACACAAGCGGCTGACCCGCGCGGATTAATGGAGCAAGGCCGGTTGGCCTATGAAGCCGGAGAATTCGAGACAGCCGCCCGCTATTTTCAGGAAGCGGCGGAAGCCGCTGAACCCACACGCCTCGATCCAGCGCGCGCCTGGTTTAACCGCGGGAACGCGTTGTTTCAGCAGGGCACCTATGAAGCGGCAGCCGACGCGTACGAGCAGGCGCTGCGCACCGGGGATTTGGCCCTGCAACAATCCGCCTACTTTAATCGCGGCATCGCCTGGCACGCGTCGGCGGAATCGACCAAGGCCGGGGGGGAATTGGACGCAGCCCGGCGGTTCGTGGAGCAGGCACTGGACCAGTACGAACAAGCGTTGACGCTTGATCCGCGCGATGTGGACGCCAAACGCAACCACGAATGGGCAGCGGACTTGTTGGAGGAGATCGAGGAACTGATTGCCCAGCAACCGCCACAACCGGAACCGGCACCGGACGAACAACCGGACCGGGACCCGGACGATCCGGAAGATGACGCTGATCCCGACCCGCAGCCGGATGATGAAGAGGGGGAGGAAGAACCCGCGCCACCGGATGCCGAGCCTGACCCCACACCCGAGGAGACGCCTGATCCCGAGGAACCGGCACCGGACCAATTTGATGAAATGACGGAAGAGGAAGCTATGTTACTGTTGGACGCGTTGCGGGACGAAGAACAGGAAACCCGCGACCAAATGCAAATGCAATTGGGTGAACCGGAAGAAGTGGAGAAAGACTGGTAAGTGGCTGGACCATGCGAACGCGTTGCTTATATACCGTGACTTTATTGCTGTGGGGGACCATCACCTGGCCGGCAGCGGCGTTCCACGCCCGTATGGAGATCGACCCGCAAGTGGTCCGGATCGGCGAGTCGGCGGAGCTGCGGATTGTGGTGGAAGGCGTGCGGCGGGGCAAAGAGCCGGAGCTACCAGAAGTGCACGGCTTGCGTATAACCGGACCGGCCGTGGAAAGCAGTATGCAGGTGTCGACGGTCAACGGCCGCATGCAACAGACCCGTTCCATCACCTATCGCTACACCGTCATCCCGGAGCAATCGGGCAACTTTACGATTGGCCCGCTCACGTATACGCACGAGGGCCAGTCGAAGGAGTTGGCCGCGCAGGAATTGCAGGTGGTCGCTCCGAGCGGCACTACGGGCCGCGCAGGCGAGGAACAAACGGTGGATGATTTTGTGTTCGGGCGCTTGACTGTTGACCGTGAGCGCGTGTTTGTGAACCAGGACTTGAGCTTGGAAATCGCGATCTACTCGCGGGAACTAAATATTGGTCGCGAAATCAACCTGTTGGATATGCCGGAGTCCGGCCTGCAAATGCAGCCGTTTCAGGAACTGCAACGCATCAGGGAAGTGGTGGACAACGAAATCTACGACGTGCGGCGCTACCGCACCACGATCCGCCCGTTAACCGCCGGCACGATCCGCTTGGCACCCACCCTGCGGGTGCAGGTACTGGTGCCGCGGCAACGCGAACGGCGCGGGTTTTTTGACGACCCGTTCTTCCGCGGTATCTTTGCGGATACCGAAACCCATCCGCACATGTTGACTTTGGACCCGGTCGAGGTGGTGGTGCAAGGGCTGCCCACGGAAGATCGGCCGGAAGGGTTTACCGGGGGTGTGGGACAATTCGACTTCGAGGTGAACGTACATCCCACGGCCGTGAGCGTGGGCGACCCGCTCACGGTAACGCTGCGTATTGAAGGGGAAGGCAATATCGACACCATCGGCCCGCCCGCCGTGGCCGAAAGCGACGAATTCCGGGTGTTTGCCCCGCGCGTGTCGCACACGGACATCGCGCGCGGCGGGCAACGTGGACGTAAAACATTCGAGCAGGTCATCATCCCGCGCACAGCCAAGGCGGACGTCGTGCCCGCGCTGTCCCTTTATTATTTTGATCCGCAAGCGGAAACGTATCAGTCGGTTACGCGCGGACCTTTCCCGTTGGAGCTGGAGGTGGGCGAGGAAGCGGCCCAACGGCTGGTGCGGGCTGACGAGACCGCGAATGGGCAGGCGCGTATTCTGGGCCAGGACATCGCCTACCTGCAACCGACACCCGCACAATGGCGTCGCCGTGACGATCCGGTGTGGTACCGGCAACCCTGGTTTTGGGGATTGCAGCTGGTTCCGTTGCTGGCGCTGGTGGGCGTGTATGGTTGGGCGCGCCGCCGGCGTGCGCTGGCGACCGACGTGGCCAAGGCCCGCCGTGAACGCGCGCCGAAAGCCGCGCGGGCCGGCTTGCGCGCCGCCGAACAGGCGTTGCGCACGCAAAATGCCGCCGCGTTTTATGACGGGTTGTGGACCGGCTTGGTGTCGTATTTTGGGGACCGGTTCAATATGCCGTCGGGCGCGGTTACAGCCGACCAGGTCCAACAACGTCTACAGGCGACCGGTGCCGATGCTGCCCTCATAGACGCGGCAGAAGCATTGTTTACCGCCTGCGAACAATGGCGGTTTGCTGGAGCGAGAGCGGTGGAACCCGAGCGGATGCGGGCGTTGCTAGCGGATTTCCGCAACTTGCTGCGGGCCTGCGAAAGGGGGCCACGATGAGCGGGAAGAACCTGGACCTTTGGGCAGCATGCGTCTTGGCAGCGGTTTACATGGCGGGTATGTCCGTTCAGGCGGCACAAGCGGATACCCCTGATGCTGAATTTGGTGCTGCAGCGGCGGCCTATGATGCGGGCGACTATGATGACGCCATTGCGCGCTACGAAACACTGTTAGCCGCTGGTTGGCAGGCCCCCGAGCTCGATTATAATTTAGGGAATGCCTACTACCGCCAAGGCGAATTGGGCTTGGCTATTTTGCACTACAAGCGAGCATTGCAGTTGGCACCGCGCGATGCGCAGGCACGACATAACTTAGAATTTGTGTTGCGGGCGGCGGACGCCGTGCAGCCGACCGGTACAGGCTGGGGCCGGTTGCTACGCCGCTTGCGTTGGGGCGAGTGGGTGGTGCTGGTGGTGGTGGCTTGGTGGATGCTGATGTTACAGTGCGCACGGCGTGTTTGGCGTGGCCAGCCGATCTTTAAAGGACCGTTAATCATCGTGTGGCTGGCGGTAGGCGTGTTGGCCTTGATCGGTATCGGACAGCAGATCGACTTGGAGCGGCGGCCGGAGTATGTGATCACCTCCGTCGGCCAGGAAGCCTTATTTGCGCCCTTGGATAGTGCAACGGCACATTTCACCTTGCCAGCAGGGTCGGTCGTGCGTATAGTGGATGTTGCAAATGGTTGGTACCGCATACGGTTGGACCAAAAGGAAGGATGGGTCCGGCAGGCGGCGGGCGAGACCGTAAGATAGTGCTTCGCCCACGATGGGCCTGGGCTTGCTTTGGAATTTTACCCCGGATAATCGCCAATTCACAGCAATGTGGAGGGGCAAAAAATGAGCAGAAGACACATGAAAACACCACGGCCGAAACTTTTTCTTGTATGGATGGCCTTGCTGAGCCTGGCCATTGGTGCTGGTGTGGTCTACTTGATTTCCGAGCAGGAGTTCAACCCGGATGCGGAAGCGCAGATCGTGTTAACGATAGGTATTTCGGTTACGGTTGCCGCGATTTGTATCGTCAGCATGACAGCCAGCTGGTGGTTTCGTCACTAGCCCGCACAGGCGTATTTAACCCGTATTTATATACGGGCTAGAGATATACGCGTTCCGCTTGCCGATCAATACCCACCAGTATTTCGTAGGGAATGGTACGGCACAGACGGGCCAGCTCGCCTGCCCATACCTCCGCTTTTCCTTGGTGCCCAATCAAGACCGCCTCGTCGCCCGGTGCCGCCATGCCGGTCGGGCCGACATCGGCACAGATCCAATTCATGCTGACACGGCCGATTACCCGGCAACGCTGGCCCCGAATCAGGACCTGCCCGCGATTACTCAGCACCCGGTGGTACCCGTCGGCGTAGCCCGCCGAGAGAATGGCGATGCGGGTGGGCTGCGGGGTGACGTGCGTGCCGTAGTAACCAATGGGGGTGCCCGCCGGCACGGATTTAACCTGCATCACCTGGCATTTCCATTGCAGTGCCGGTTGGGTTCGAAAGCGCAGGCGGGAATCGCTGGCTCCGTACCCGTAGAGCGCGATACCGGGCCGGACCATATCCAGGTCCCATTCCGGATGATATAAGATCGCGCGGCTACTGGAAATATGCTTGCGCAACGGTTGGCCGTGCAGCGTTTCCGCTGCCGTTGCCACCTGAAAAAAACGTTCCGCCTGGGCTTCGGCGTGCTGCGGTTGTTTCGGTTCCACCGTTGCAAAATGACTGCACAGACCTTCCCACACCAAGCCTGTTTCCTCACGCAGGGCGCGAAACGTTTCCGTCGCGTCGTCCCACGGCACCCCCAGCCGGCCCATCCCGGTATCGATTTTCAAATGGGCCCGCACAGTCACATCAGCGGCGCGGGCGGCCGCCGCCAGGGCACGGCCGTGTTCAACGTCCACCACCATGCAAGCCAGTTGCTGGCGTCCGATAACGGTGGCGTCGGCCGGTTCCACCACCCCCATGACCAGCACGTTCACGTCCGCCAGTGCTTCTCGCAGCCGCATCGCCTCCTGTAGATGGGCCACGCCAAACCAGCGGACTCCGGCGGCCGCAGCCAGCTGGGCGGTGGGGATGAGGCCGTGCCCATAGGCATCGGCCTTAATGACAAACATAATTTCGGTGGAGGACTGCAGTGCCGCACGCAATGCGCGAATATTGGCGGTCAGCGCCTTCCCATCAACGGATACCCATGAACCCTTCATGGCGGCAGTATACGTTAGGGCTCGGTCCTGCGCCAAGACTCGAACTCGACAGGCGGCGGTCGGATCGTTAGCCTTGGCGCATGAATAAAGGAAATAGCCCGGTGGGATATCTTTGGTTTGATTTGGAATTCACGGATCTGGATCCGTGCCAGGCGCGCATCATGCAAGTGGCCATGTGGTTGACCGACGTGCATTTACAGCCACTGGATCCAGCGGATACCGGCCTTAATATCGTGGTGCAGTTACCGCCCGAAGCCGACGTATCGCCGTGGGTCCATGAAAACCTCAAAGGCTTGGTCACCCGCTGTCGCTCCCCGCAGGCGACGCCGGCCGGCGCGGTGGAGCTGCTGTGCACACGCTATCTTGACCGCTATAGCGGCCCGCCAGCCGACGATATCACCGCCCGCCCGGTACTGGCCGGCAACAGCGTGCATAACGACTGGCGCCTCGCCAGCGTATATTATCCTGCGCTGATTAAACGCGTGCATTACCGGTTACTCGACATCAGCACGCTGAAACAGCAATGGACCGGCTGGCTGGGAAAACCGGAATTTGACAAAGAAGACGTCGAACTCGTGAAACGCTGGCTGCCTTTTGCCCACCTGGATCCCGCAGGCCAGCGGCACGACGCCTTTTACGACATTCTGGCCTCGATTGCCGAGTTACACTTCTACCGTACCAACTGGCTGGCGGACTGAAGTCCGACCCAAGGGCTGATCGCTGTACTTCGAGGCGCTTGCAAAACCCCTGCAAGCACCGGTTTCAGTGTTCGGGTTTCACACGTCGTCCTTATACACTTAGTCCCTCTTTCTTAGTCCCAATCGTAAACCGCTATCGTTAACCCATCTTTGGCCGCCCTCCGTGTTCCAGTCCACGTTGGTCAACCCAAGAAAGAAACCACGGATTACACGGATGTCACAGATAGTTAGCAGTCATCATCCTTCCCATAATCAGCCGATTACGATTACAAGTACGAGTGCGATCACGAAACCCCAAAACCATTTTCCCTCCCGCCCGCTCCCCGCTTTCCTGTTCATTTCGGTGGACGACTACGGCGACGACTACGGATAACGACCACTGCCTACTGATCACTGCTTACTATTCACTCGCCACCTGCCCCTATCACTGACACCCGAAACCTGAAACCTGTATACTCCACTTGTGAAACGGGGTTTTGCAAGTGGCTCCTTCGTTATTTATTCCAATGCTTAATACGTTTACGCGCACCAGCCCTATACCCCCGCTGTCCGGCCGTTTTCCTGTTGCTACGCGTCATCGTTTTCCCTATGTTTCGCGTTTGAAGGTATCCCCATGAATTTCTTTAAGGTAGGTAAACGCAAAGGTCATTATTTTTTTATCGACCCCAACGGGCGCTTGTTCTTCTCCACCGGCATGAACCACCTCGATTCAGCATCGCTCCGTTATCCCGAAAACTGCGATATCTGGCAGCAGAAATATGCCAACAGCCAGGAGCGGTGGCTGAGGGAAGCGGTCGGACCGGACTTGCGCGCCTGGGGTTTCAATACGCTGGGGTGGTGCCAGGAGGTAATCATCAGAAGCGCAACGATCCACCGCCACTCGCGTAATTTCATCCGCGAAGAATACGACTGGCTGGACATGCCTTACTGCCACCTGCTCCCGTTCACCGAAGCGCATCAATGGGACAAGGAGACGCGCCTGCCCGATGTTTTCAGTGATGATTTCAGCGCGTGGTGCGATCGTGTTGCCCGCGAGCATTGCGGACGCCTGGCGGATGATCCGAAGCTGATCGGATACTTCTACTGCGACTGCCCGACCTGGGTGCATACGCAAAACCCGACGCTTAAGGAACCATGGTTCGATCCAGCGAAACTCGAATCATCCGCCGGACGGCGGGAGCTACAACGCATGGCCGAACGTTACTACCAGGTGACCCACGACGCGATCCGGCGCTATGATCCCCACCATCTGATTCTCGGGGATCGGTATGAAGCCAAGGCACCGTTGCCGGATGAGATTCTCCGGGCCGCGGTGCCTTACGTCGATGTGCTCAGCTTTCAGTTTTTTGCCGAGCCAGAGGAGATCGTCGAGTCCTTTACGCACTGGCATGGGCTGACCGGCAAGCCGATTCTGCTTGCCGACGCCTGTGTGCCTGGTCGCGACGAGGGCCGGTCCCGCGACCAATGCCGCTATCCCGGTATGCTCAAGACGCTGCGTGAGCTGCCCTTTTGTGTGGGCTGGCACTACTGCGGTGCCTATCTGCGCAACCGTACGCGCCAAGCCGGTTTCCGTGACGAGCGCGAACAGGTGATCAACGAAGAATTTGTTAAAGCCGTCACTGCGGCCAACGCCGGGACCGCGCGCTGGGCATTGGCCCATAGTGCTGCGACGGCGTAGGTGAGCGAGTGGGTGTTTGGGTATTTCATGATTCGGTCTTGGCGGGTAACCGCATACGGTAGATAAATAAAGAAAGGATGTACAAAATGAAGAAACTCGTATTCTCAAATGGTGACGCCATCCCCATGTGTGGACTTGGCACCTGGAAATCTGAACCGGGCGAAGTATATCAAGCGGTGCTTTGGGCGATTGAAGCCGGGTATCGGCACATTGATTGCGCGCCTTTGTACCTCAATGAGAAAGAGGTCGGGCAGGCACTAACCAAAGCGTTCTCGGACGGCTTGGTGAAACGCGAGGAAATATTCATCACCTCCAAGCTCTGGAATGACCGGCACCGCTTGTCGGATGTGAAAGACGGCCTCGAACAAACCTTGCAAGACCTGCAATTGGCCTATTTGGACTTATATCTGGTTCATTGGCCCATTAGCGTCAAGCTCGGCATCGGCATCGCTAAAACGCGGGAGGAGTTTTACAGCTACGAAGAGGTCCCGTTAGCCGAAACCTGGCAAGGCATGCAACAGGTCCAATCCGCAGGCCTCGCCAGACATATCGGCGTTTCTAATTTCAACATCGCCAAGCTCGAGGAACTATTCGCCGTGGGCGGGCAGGGACCGGAAATGAATCAAGTGGAGCTGCACCCCTATCTGCGACAAGATAAGCTGGTGAAGCATTGCCACGCGAAAGGTATGCACATGACCGCCTATTCGCCATTGGGCTCAGGGGATCGCCCGGCCTTGTTTCACAAGGAACAAGAGCCTTCATTGTTCGAGGATCCACTCGTCAAAGAGTTATCTGAAAAATATGCGGTCAGCCCCGCACAAATCCTGATTGCATTCCATATCAACAGAAATATCGCAGTCGTGCCCAAGTCCGTGAACCGGGACCGCATTGCCCAAAATCTGCAAGCGGCGGAATTGCAACTCGAGCCGGCGGATATGGATCAATTACTATCCATGCCCAAGCAATACCGGTTTATCGATGGCACCTTTTTCACCGGCCCCGAAAGTCCGTACGGCTTGGACGATCTCTGGGAAGGAACAGTGGGGATGGAGCACGTTTAAGTCTGTCATAACGCACGAATGAAGGAATTGACATGCATGTGCTATGGATAGCCCTGTTAACGGGCGGCGGATTCCTGCTGGCCTATTTCACCTATGGCCGCTGGTTGGGCGGAAAAATTTTCAACCTTTCCGCCCAGGCCATCTGTCCGTCCGTTGCCCTGCGGGACGATCGCGACTTCGTGCCCACACCGAAATCCGTGGTTTTCGGCCATCACTTCACCTCCATCGCCGGTACCGGCCCTATTGTCGGGCCGGCCATTGCAATCATGTGGGGTTGGGGCCCGGCGCTGGCTTGGATATTCCTAGGCTCGATTTTTATCGGGGCCGTACACGACCTGGGCGCGTTGGTGGTGAGCCTGCGCAATCGAGGGCAAACGGTGGGCGATATTGCCGGACGCCTGTTAAACCCGCGGGTCCGCATACTTTTCCTGCTTATTCTGTTCATGGCGCTCAATATCATTTTGGCCATATTCGGCCTCGTTATCGCCGCCGTATTCCGGCAGTTTCCCGCCGCCATTTTCCCCTGCCTCATACAAATCCCCATCGCGATTGTCATTGGATTTTGGCTGCACCGGCAAGGTAAAGGGCTGCTGATCCCATCGATTATAGCGCTGGCGACCATGTACGTGACCGTCATTTACGGGGACCGGGGCGCGTTGCAAACGTTTAACCTGGCACTGGCCGCTTGGCCGACTATGGCTTGGGTGATCGTCCTGCTGGTCTACTCCTACGCCGCTTCCATCCTCCCCGTCTGGCTCTTGTTGCAGCCTCGCGACTACATTAACTCGCTACAGCTGATCTCGGCCTTGGCGCTGATGCTGGTCGGTTTGGTGGCTGCCGCCGTCCTGGGGGGCGCGGCCGACCCCGACGGTGTTCGCGTGCCGCTCACGATGGTCGCGCCGTTCGTGCAATGGGCCCCGGAGGGCGCACCGGCCATATTCCCGTTTCTGTTCATTACCATCGCCTGCGGCGCCATCAGCGGCTTTCACTGTTTGGTGAGCAGCGGCACCAGCAGCAAGCAGCTCGCGCGCGAAACAGATGCCCGGTTTGTGGGTTACGGCAGCATGCTGCTGGAGGGCTTTCTGGCCACACTGGTCATCCTCGCCTGTGGCGCAGGCGTGGGGCTGGGCCTGCTCAATGCGCAAGGTGTTCTGACCGTCGGGGAAGAGGCCTGGCAATCGCTGTACGGTTCCTGGGCCGACATGGGCGGGTTGGCCCCCAAAGTCGGGGCCTTTGTGAACGGTGCCGCCAATTTCATGGCCTCCATCGGTATCGCCCGCGGAATCGCGGTAGCCTTGATGGGCGTGTTGGTGGCTTCGTTTGCCGCCACGACCCTCGACACAGCCTGCCGCTTGCAACGCTACGTGATCCAGGAACTCGGCACGCACCTACAGCGGCCTACGACCTCCTTCTCTATGGTGGGTTCGATCAGCGCGTTTCTGCGGAACAAGCACGGGGCCACCGCGTTTGCCGTCGTGCTGGCCGCTTTCGTCGCCGCGCTGCCGCCTTCCGGACAACCCTTTACCTGGCAATCCGCCGGTATGGGCGGTCTGCTGCTATGGCCGCTATTCGGGGCCTCCAATCAATTGCTGGGCGGCCTCGCGTTTATCGTCATCTTTTTCTATCTACGGCGCACCGGCAAACCATTGTGGTTTGTCGTCCTGCCCGGCGCCTTCATGCTCGTAGTGCCTTTTTGGGCTATGTTCCTGCAAACCTTTATCGGCACCGCCGAAAGCAGTAGCTGGTGGGCCAGCGGGGATTGGTTACTCGTCGGTATCGGCACCGCCTCGATGGCGTTGGAAATTTGGATGGTCGCCGAGGCCGCGCGCCTGCTTCTGAGGCAATAACAACATGCGCCTATCACTACGGGTGCCGCTGATTATCCGTGTCCCTAATAGTCAGACGGGCGTCACCGATGCCTTGGTCGAAACGAGTGATATTTTTCCGACCTTGTGCAAGCTCGCTGGTATTCCCATACCGGAAACGGTCCAGGGAAAGAGTTTCGAGGCGCTATTCGAGCAGCCGGACCAGCCCTTTCGCGAAGTCGTTTATAGCCGTTTTCGCGACGCCGACACGGCGATTACCGAGCGCTTCAGCTACACCCGCTTCGGTAGTGGTGCCGAAATGCTGTACGACTTGGAAGCGGATCCGCACGAGACGATTAACGTAGCCGGGGAGGACGCCCATGCACAGCACATCGAGAAAATGCGGACGCTACTGGAACAGCGTATGGCGGAAGCCGCAGCGATCGAGTTTTGACACTATGAAAAATCCACTCATCCACATCCTCACCATCCTCGTCGGCCTCCAGGTCCCAAATGCCGCGTCTGGGGCCACCACCTACCAAGGCGATGTCCCGATCCCAACCTTTTCCGAAGTCAGCTACGGCCCGCATGGGCGCAACGTGCTCGACTTCTGGCAGGCCCGCTCTGACCAGCCCACCCCGCTGGTCCTTATCATTCACGGCGGAGGTTGGACGCAAGGGAGCAAGGAGCGTG
>PWVE01000108.1 GCA_003562335.1 PVC group bacterium | reverse complement strand
CGAACAGGCTCTTTCCTTGGTGGCTGATAAGCGGGAGTACGGGGACAGGCCGGCCGGTGCCATACCGGTGTTGCGCCGGCTAATCGACGTCACGGAAGACCCCCAAGAGCTGCACGCACGTCGCACGCGATTGGTACGATTGTACGTGCGACTGCACCGGCAGGATCCAAGGGAAAATCCGTTGGACGACGCTATTCGTATCACTGAAGAGATGGTCGAAGCCGATCCCCGCAATGCGGATACCCGCATGTTGCTGGGGGAACTCTATTCGATGAACCGCCAGTTTGCCGAAGCGGAGGAGCATCTGCTGTACGTGCTTGAGCATATGAATCCGCAGAATCAACGTGCTCACCGCGGACTGTTCGAAGTGTACGTAGGATGGCGTGAACATAAGAAGGCCTGGGAACAATTTGAGGCGATCCAGGCGTTCAATCCGGATGATCCCTATCTCTATTACCGATTGGCACGCTACGAGGCAGGGCGCGGGCACTTTTATAATGCCTTTCAAGCCTTGGATGAGTTGGAACGCCGGGGGCGGCAGGGCGCGGTGGCGGTCTTGCTTTATCATGCGATTTCGCCCAGTGATTGGACCTCCACGCCGTCGGTCCGGCGCGTGCGCGAACAGATCGCCGCGCTGCAAGCAGCCGGTTTCCAATTCATCACACCGGAAGAGTTGCCTGCTTATCTAGCGCAAGCGGCGGCCGAGCCGTTGGAGGAAGGTGACTTCGAATCGATTCCGCGGGTGGCGATGGTGACCTTCGACGACGCCTTGCGCAGCAGCATGAAACACGGCACGGCGGTGGCCGAGGAATTGGATTTACGTTTTACGCAGTTTGTTATTACCGGATTTACCGAGCGCGGAGATCCGTTTGTCAGCTCTTGGGATGAACTGCAAGACTGGCAGCGGACCGGCCGCTGGTCGTTCCACAGTCAGCTCTATTTGAGCGAGGATCGGCGTCCCTTGACGGAAGATGGCTATCTCGGGCGACCGTTGGCAAACCGGTTGTGGTTGCCGGAACAGAATCGCTTGGAGACGCCGGAAGAGTTTGCCGAACGCCTGACGTTTGACTATCCCCATAGCCAGACGCTGTTACGGCGCTATTTGGGTGGCGATGAAGGTGTGGGGACAGCGATAGCCTATCCCTTTGGTGAAATCGGACAGGAAAACGAAAGCAATATGCCCAACGCCATAAGGTTAAACCTGGCTACGGCGGCGGCTCATTTTGATACGGGCTATATTCAGTCCCCCTTCGGTTACGCGGTTACCGGCGACAACCCGCATCTCTACCAACGCCACGAATTGCATCGTTCGGCAGAAGGGGAGGAGGCCTTGGCGCAGGTGCTGGAGAATCACCCGGTGTTGTTAGCCGAGCGCATGCGTGCAGAATTTTCCGCATTGGCGGGTAAGGTGTATGGCGCACGGCGTGCCCTGCGCAATTTGGAGGAGGCCGGTTATCCTGAGCCGTCGCAAGAGGCCGCTGAGACCTATGTAAAGGAGCGCATGGCGCGTCGTTTTGCGGCACCTACCGCAGCGGAGGAGGCTCGGCGGGGATCCTTCGAAATTGAACTGCGTGATCCCTATGTGGGGGCGAATATGCGTTACTTCCGCGACAATCTTGGGCGGCGCAATTGGTTTCAGCAGCTACAGGGGGGACTGAATATCACGCCGCGGTTGACGGTCGAGGCGCGGGGAGGGCGGGGGCGGCTCAAGCAGGACACGCGTCAGCCCGCCGTTAACGGAATCCCGCAGCCCCGCTTAAATCTACGGGTAGATGAGCGGCATCTGGGCCTGCGTGGCGCCTACGTGCTCCATGATCGCGCGTTGCTGGCGGCGGAAGGAACCGAGCGCTCCTTTTCCAAAGATGCCGATTGGGATCTGTTCGCCTACGCTTTCGAGGGATTTTTCAAGCCTTTTGTCATTCTGGATACTTTCATTCGCTATGAACGTGATGCGGTGGAATCAGCCTTTTCGGTGACGGAAGAAATCTATCATGAAATGTTGGCCGCCAACGGAATCCTGAAAATCCGGGATTGGTGGGATTTGTGGCTGGCAGGCGTTTGGTTCGATTTCTCCGATGGTAACGACCGGACGCACTATACGTTGGCCAGTCAGTGGTTGGTGTGGGAGCGCGTCGGCTTGCACTTGGGGCTGCGCTACAGCTATGCCACCTCGGAGGAGGAGCGACTTGATTATTGGACCCCGTACCAGTTGCATCGGTACTATGTGGAGGCCGTGCTGCGCGAGCATTACCTGCGCACGTATTACAATGCAGGCATACGGGTAGGGGTGGGGCGGCAATCACGTCGACCGGAAGCGCGCGCCGCCTTTGCGGAATCGGTGGAGCGGGCGCGACGGCTGCAATTTGATCCGGGCGAGGAGCCCGCTAGCGACGGCTGGGAGCCGATATTGGGGTTGTATGCCTCAACGCGCATCCGGTTTAGGCATCATTGGACCGTGACCGGGGAGATTGCGCATAACCGCCTGCCGGACTACAACGAATGGCACATGAATGCCGGAGTGGCCTATCGGTTTTAATGGAGCGTGAGTAAGATGAATAGTGGAAAGATAAGATGGATGCGGGGCGGACTGTGCGGAGTCTTGTTGGGGATATGGGCCGTTGGCCAACCGGCTGTATACGGACAGGATGCGCCGCAGGACGTGCTGATTTTGGGGGATTCCATCATGCAGGCCGTCTCGCGCTCGTTCGAACGTCAGCTAGGACGCCGCTCAGGGTTTCAGGCGGCGTCGTTCACACGCATTGGTTCGGGACTGGCGCGTTTGGATGTGTTTGACTGGCATGAACGGATTGAGCGGCTGATGGCAGAGCGCCGGCCTGGGTTGGTACTGGTTATGATGGGGGCGAATGATAATCAGCCGATGCGCACCGCCGCTGGTGCACAAGTGCAAGTGAGGACTACGGAATGGGAGCAGGAGTACGCGCGCCGGGTAGGGCGGGCCATGGACATCATGTTGGAAGCCGGTGCTGCCCAAGTGCACTGGATCGAGTTACCCGACATGCGGGATTCCGATCTGCAGCAGGACGTGCAAGTCATTAATGAGGTGATCCGCGCTGAGGCGGCTGCCCGTCCGCAAGTCACCTTCCAGGAAACGCGGTCCTTGCTAAGTCGCACCCAGGGAGAATTCACCGCCTACGTCATTCAAGCCAACGGCATGCCGCTGAACGTTCGCGACCGCGACGGCATTCACCTGAACCGCGCGGGTGCGGATCTCCTGGTGACCGAAATGCTCAAGCGAATTTGGGGTCTATAAGCTAAAACTAGACAGGCTCTTGCAAAACCTCCCATTCATAAGGGCAGGACGGCGTGCCCCGCCGTAGCTGCCTTGGCGTAGGCGGGAGCCTGCCCCTCCGGTACCCTACGAAATAGATTTGTTTATTTGCCGGAGGGTCGACCTCCGTGTCGACCTCGGGGGTTTTGCAAGAGCCTCTAGAGCTCCAGCACCAGCGGGTCATGGCGGGGCCACTCCTCAACGGAACGCCGGAAACCCGGGTCGCGCAATGATCCAGAGAGCCGGGGCAGTGACCACGTATCGGGATCACCGTGGTACAGGTCCACGGCCGCCCCGAGCGGGTAACTATCCAGCGCCTGTCCGCTCTCGTCCCTGACGAGGAGGTGCACATCCAGCGGAGCCAAGTTAATTTCTTCGCGCAGGGCCTCCAGCCAGTCTTCCGCGGGCAGCTCGTCCATCACTAGGATGGCCCCGTCGAAGCGTTGCTCCAACAATCGGCTTCGTAAGCCATTTAGCGCTGTGGCATCGGTGGATTGCACCGCAATCGCGGGCACGATCCGGAGACGGTTAAAACGAGCGAAAAGCCGCACCAAACGATGTTGTTCCTCTTGATGGGCGACCCAGTCGCCATTGGAACGAATGGTGAAGAAGCGTGGAGCCAAGTCGGTCAGCTGCCGGGTGTGCGGGCGCAGCGCTTCCAGGAGCTCGTCCAAGTCGTGGGCGGTGGATTGCTGCGGCAGCATGGCTACGCGTAGCGGCAAGGTTCCAGCGGACAACCGACTGAGATTCGCCCGCGCCTGACCGCGTTCCTGGTCGAAGGCCGACAAGCCCACCCAGCCCAGCCATAGGCCGGACGGCAAAGGAATGGCGGAGTCAAATAGGGGTTGGCCATTGACGTAGCCCATCATGCCGTCGCCCCGCAACTCGAGTCGCAAAGCAAGTGGTTCGTTGTTGGGTACGTCCACCCACCGGGATTCGTTGACCACGGTGCGGCCGTCACGCCAAACTTGCAGGTAGATTTGGTCCGGCGTGTCTTCGAAGCCAAACCGTACCATTTGGTCAGCGGTGCGGCGGGCATATAGCCAGAACGACCCGTTCCAGTCGTCCAGCGTTGTTTCTACAAAGGCATCGCGTAACCGCTCCGATCCCAGCAGGCGCAGACTGACCTCGGTCCGGCCGGTGTCAGGTTGCAACTGTAGATGATCGTCCGCCGCTGTAGCCCTGCCGCCCTGCAGCCACCAGTGACCGGATAAGTCCCCGGCGGAGAAGTCTTCCGTAACCGTTGGCTCCGGCAGGCGCAGCTTGGCGTAGAGCTGCCGTACACGGTCGTCGGTTGTTTCCTGGTAGACCTGTTCCACTCGCCTGCGCAACGCATAGGCTTCCGGCACGCTCAGCAAATCATGACGCCAGATCATGTCCCCCAAGGCATGGGCTTGAGCGGAGGTCAGCGAGGCTTGCGCCATACGGCTCAAGTAACGCATACGCTCATCCGGGGTATCAGACCAGCGGACCAGCATCGTCAGCGCATCCAGGTTGCCGGGGTGGCGGGCCAGCACACGTTCCGCCAGCTCGCGTGCTTTATCGGGGCCGGCTTCCGCATGGACGAGCTCAGCTTGGGCCAGCACAATGTTCGGGTTGTCGGGAAACAGAC
The DNA here is from genome assembly GCA_003562335.1 of PVC group bacterium. Taxonomy (GTDB): domain Bacteria; phylum Verrucomicrobiota; class Kiritimatiellia; order SLAD01; family SLAD01; genus SLLF01. The sequence continues at coordinate 12,044 of PWVE01000108.1, read as the reverse complement.
GGGCGTAAAGGTTCAGCGTTTCGATGGCTTCTGCGGTCATGCCGTGTTGTTGCATAATGCGTGCCCGTCGCAGTGCCAACGAAACTTGGCCTGGATCTTTTTCCAGGCTGCGATTATAGAATTCAATCGCCTGCGGCGCATCTTGTATCCGCAGATAGGCATCTCCCAGCAGCATCAAGGGGCGCGGGTTACCGGGATCCATGCCCTTCCATTCGGACCAACGATCGATGGCTTGTGGGTAATCGCCTTCACGGAAAGCGGCCATACCCAAATCTTCCAGACTTCGTATACGTCCCTGCCGGGTCTGTCGGGCAGTGTCTTCCTGCAGGTCCATGATCTGATAGAAGAGGGGTACCTCTCCGTCATCCGCCGTATTCGTCGGCATCCGGGCCACTTGGACGGTGGCTTGCTCGCGCCGGGGCGAACCCTCGGCCACGGCGATCGGTAAGCCGGGTATCACGGCCAGTATCGAATTTATCGTAGCGGCCTGCTCCAGTGCTTCCGGGAGTTGGACCAGCATTTCGATGCCACGCTCCCGCAGGGCACTCACGCTTTGCTGCAACCAGGGCGTAACTTGGGTCGGGGTGGCATCCGCCATACGTTCCATATTGACGAAAACCTGATTAAAGCCCCGGTCTTCAGCCATGTCCGCCAGCATGGTGGGCGGCAAGTATGACAGCCACTGCTGTTGTTCAATCCGTACACGGGGCACCACGTCCAAGCCGTATATGCGCGCAATCCGGTCGAGGATGGTCTGATCCCAGTGATGGCGGATTTGTTGGCCCACCGGCGAGAAACTGATCCAAGGCGGACTGATCTGAGTGATATTATAGGCGTTATCGTGAAGCCAACGCACCGTATGCGGCGAGTAGCCGCGCTGTTCACCCCACAATGCCAGCGTCGGTTGCTGGCTACGCAAGGTCAGGCCGGTTACATCGACGCGGGCACGCCCTTGTTCCGGGGACCAGACGCTGATACCGAACATGCCGGGGCGGACGTCCCCGCGAATGTTGATGTGGCCTTCGAACAGGGGGCGGCCATTGAGGAGGGCGTATAACATGCGATCACGCACAAACACTTCGACCGTGTGCACATCACGCGGTTCCATACGGGTTTGGGCTGAGGCCAGGGTGAACCGTTGCCGGGCGGGTTGCTTTTGGCGCAGCCAGACACTTAGATCCCCCTCGCGTTCGTCATCCCAGCGTTCTGCTTCGCGCCCGTGTTGTTTTTCCCGCACCCAGGCTTCGCCACGAGCGTCGATGCCGAGGTACACATAGGATTCCTCATCCGGACTGGCGCGCAGGTAAAGACCCATCTGTCCGTGCCATATACGGAAGTCGATACGGCTGTAAAAGTCGCGCCCCAGGTCGCTGCCTGCCAACCACATCTTAGCGCCGGTGGTGCCTTCCGCTGCCCGCAAGGACACGCGGTTGTCATCCATTTGCATGCTGCCCCAATCCACGATCCAGGCGGCCGGGGATTGCCCTTCGCGCAGGTCGACCGCCAACGCTTCCTGGGGCCAGGAGCGTTCCAGGTAAGCGACCAGCTCCTCTCCGCTCCATTCGGGACGGACCCGCAGACGGTTGAGGCGGCGCGGGTCGCTGTAGCGGGTGTTCACGGGTAGATTGCCGGACACGAAACCCAGATCATAGAAATGTTCCACCTGTGCCAGGTTGATATGGCGGATGAACTCCGCGCGCGTCCGAAATTGGCCAAAATCACCATAGGGATAGGCGTAAGCGATCGGGCGCGTCCCGGTCCGGCGCTCGATCAATTTCTGTTGAAAGGTGTGATCCGCTTCCACACGCGCAATGAATTCATCGGGCTGCTCAAAACGATCTTCCGCCGGTAACCAGCGGGGCGTGGTCATAAACCGTCCCGTACGTCCGCTGGCGTGAGCGGTGACCGGGTCAAAACCATGATGACTTTGTGCCCCGATTTCCCAGGTTGGTAGCCGGATCATGCTCCGTACATAGGGCCAAAGCAAGCTGGCCGTATCGCGCTCTTCAATGGGGCGGGTCCACAAGAACATGACACCCCGCCAGCCGGTCCGGCGCATGTGGGCCTTGGTCAGGAAATAGGAGGTGCGGCGTCCATGGTCGAAAGTGGTCAGTACCGCCCGTGGCGGCAACGGTTCATTCCGTAACATCAGACCGCGCACATCCTCCAGCGTAATGGGGACATAGCCGTGTTCCTTGAGCGTGTCGATATGTTCACGGAACTGTGCGGGCTGAATTTCGTGGTCCCGGCGCGACACCCCCTCGTAGGCGAGTGCCACGAAGGCATAGGAATCCCGCACTTCATGTTCCTCCGTCGGCGGCCACATTAAATAGGAAACCAGTATCTTGACCGGGAAGTACCACGCCACCAGCAGGCAAAGGATCAACAGGAAGTAGAGCCAGGACGACAGGTAGGATACCGGCACGGCTTGCACCGGGCGAGTCGGGGGGGAGGCGGGTTTGTTCCGTTTAGGTTCGAAGTCAAAAGATGTAGTCATTAGCGTGTTCCCCAAGTCGTTTTACGAACAGTGGCAATGGCATAATAGCCTTGCCAACTAAAGAATCCAATGTAGGTGATCATAAACAGAAAGCCCGCCCACCAGTGGGGGCGTCCCGTTTTCTTAAGGTAGTAGAGTGACCATAGCAAGGTCACCACCACGATACCGCCGATATAGAAATAGGACGGCTGGCCGAGCAGCACGGGGCCAAGAAACAGGGCGGAAAACATCACGAGCGGTGCCAGCATGGGCAACACCATCATACCGTACCATGAGATGGCGGCGATCGGGTGTTTGCGGAACATAAAGCGTCCGGCGACGAACATTTCACGAATCCAGGACCGTTTCCAACGGCATTGCTGGACCGCATACTTTTTCCAGCGCTCCGGGACAATGGTGGTGGCCAGGGCTTCGTCATCGTAGAGCACCCGGTAATGGCGCAGCAGGAAGTTGGTCAAGCTCCGGTCATCGCCATAGGTCGCGTACCGTCCCAGATAGCGCTGGTACAGCCAGCGGTCCAGCACGTTCAATACCGAGCTTTTACGGTAGGCTGAGAAGCAGCCGGGGCAGCAACTGACCGCACCAAACAAGCTTTCAGCGGCTTTCATTACGCGGTAGGAAACGTAGTAGCGGACATCCTGCATCTTGGTCAGCATGTTCACACGTACATTTTCCACATCGGTGTGGCCGGCTACGGCGGCCACCGTCGGATCGGCCAGGCCCTGCAGAATTTTGCGCACGGCCCCCGGCATCAGGAAGCTGTCCGAGTCGACGTAGATCAGCATCTCGCTACGCGCCAACAGGGCCCCAACGGCCATGCCGTGGCGTTTGCCTTTGTTTTCCTCAAAGTCCACAATCACCAAATCGGGGAACCGGCTTTGCGCCCGGATCATTTCCGCCAGCGTTTGGTCGGTGGATCCATCATTGACGATGACGACTTCCAGCTTGTTGTGCGGATAACCCTCAGCGTAAATACGCGAGACGGTTTTGAAGATCGAGTCCTCCTCGTTGCGACAGGCCACCACCACCGACACGGTCGGTTCAAATCCTGTGTCGGCCGGTGGTGTATAGAGTGCGGCCAGCAGAAAACGGGAAAGAATAAAGGCACCCACGGCCAGGCTGTAGGTGTTGACGAAAGGTTGGTACCAATAATACTCGATGTTGCTGAGTTTCAGGTAAATCGCCACGGATAGCAGTACGATACCCAAAATGCCGAAAATATTAAGTAATAGCGGATGACGTCGATTATAATTGGGCACGGCGGCCCGGGAATCCTGGTCATCATCCAGCGCATGGCGGGTATCCGGTTCAAAATCGATGGTCTTGGTTGTTAGCCGGGCCTGGCAGAACGGACACACCGGCGGGGCCGCCGAGGCGGCCACGCGAATCGTCAGGCGGCACGCCGCACAATGACACTCGGTACCCGTGACGGGCCGGGGCACTTCCGTTGGCATCGTGAACAGCGATTCCGGCACCTCCGCCACATCCTGACTATTTGTGGGTTGGTCGATTATAGATTCCATTTACTGCCTCGCCCTGATTCCTGGTCGGAGGGGCCTCGGAAAGCCCACGCGGGCATGCCCCCCGCATACCTTTGCTATTGACTCGTAACGGCTCATAATTTACCTTGCTAATCTGTAAGTCGCAATACAAAATGAACAATAGATGCGTGGTGAACGTTTTACAAACTGATGGCGTTTCAAGAAAGTCCTATTGACATCTAAGTTTTTCCACTATAGCGTGCATCGCACCATAAATGCAAGCAGTGATTTTAACGCGTGCCATTTGTCACCAACTGGTGGCCCCCCAGTGTTGTGGTGTGCGTGCGCGGGAGATTTGCAATAGGGATTGATATCGGGGGATGATGCAGATCAGGCTCCGGGGAGGAGAGCGTACAATGATAAAGAAAATTCCGACGGGGATAAATTTTTTTGATGAGGACTACGGGGGCACCTATGCCGGCCGCAGCATGTTGGTGACGGCGCGCCATGGCGGGGGCAAGACGGTGATGGGGATCCAGTTCCTCGGACAGGGGTTGCAACAGAAGGAACGTTGTTTGTTGCTGTCTGCCCGCCCGGCTGAGGATGTCGCTTTGACGGCGGGTGCCTTCGGTGTTCCGGTCTCCGAGGCCATTGAGGCCGGGGAACTCATTATCTTGGAGTACAAGGAATATGTGCCGGGTCGGGATCGCGAAGACGAACTGAAGTTGCCGAAGGACAGTTTTCTGCAGCTTAAGCATATTATCGAAGACCAGCAGGTACAGCGCCTCGTGCTGGACACGGTGTTGCCGTGGGTGGCATTGGACGATGAGGCGCATTTGGCCGAGCATATTTTTTCGTTTATCCGCGTATTTCAACGTATTGGGGTGACAACGATGCTCACCATGCCTAAACCCGCTTCGCCACCGGCGCAAAAATTGCGGCGGTTAATCCAGGACGTAGTGCCGGTGTCGGTTGCCCTGGAGCATAATCCGGACCGCAACGAGCGCACGCTGAACGTGGATAAATATCTCGGGGCCACCCGGCGGTCGGAACCCATGCCGTTTGTGATCGAGCCGGAAATCGGGTTGGTGGACCCCGCAACGGCGGCGAAGCGCGCCGCCAGTGGCGCGGCCAGCAAAAACGCCCCTGCGGGTGCCAGAGCCGGAAACTTTGCCGACGCTTTGTTAAAGGGGAAGGGAAAGCCCGCCCCTGGCGGGCAAGGCCCGAATCCGCCGCGAATTAACTTCAGAGATGTCGCCAAGGGACGTTGACCATGTATGTGACCTACTGGAATTTAAGGGAAAGCCCATTCCAAAATGTGGCGGATACGCGCTACGCGTATCTGTCCAACCAGCACCGCGAGGGATTGGCACGCCTGCTTTATTTGGTGGACGGCCGGAAATTGGGTGGCGTGCTGGTGGGCCCGTATGGGGTTGGCAAATCGATGATCCTGGAATTGATCGCAGAGAAAGTACAGGAGCAGGGGACTTCCCGGTTTGTACACATCGACGCGACGCCGGCCGGTACGCTGGGCGTGGCCCAGCAAATCCTTAATTTTCTAGGGAAGCGTGAGGCGATTAGTGATATTTCCAATGCGATGGTAGCACTGCAGACGGTTCTGAATGCGGACGAGGAGCGTGATACCCATTTGGTGCTCGCCATTGATGAGGCCCAATTTCTGCGGGAGGAGTCGGCCTTCGAATTCTTTCATCTACTGACCAACCTGCGCCATCCTCGTCGTCGTGAGGCCGCCAACGGGGCCGCCATTACGTTGATTTTATCCGGACATTCAGACCTGCTGGCCCGGGTTCGCAGTGAAGCATCATTCTGCCAACGCATGCAGTTAGCGTGGGAATTGGAGCCACTGGATGCCAATCAGACGGTGGAGTACATTCAGCACCGGATGCGGGCGGCCGGTGGAGATTTATGGGTTTTCGAGGAAGCGGCCTTGGATGAGGTGTACCGGATGTCGGGCGGGGTGCCCCGCCAAGTGAACAATATTTGTGATATTGCCTTGCTGCTGGGGTATTCTTCGAATGCGGAAAAAATTGGACTGGAGCAGATCAAGCAGGCAAGTGAGGAGGTCTATTCCGCCTTATCACCGGATGAACAGAGGGAAGAGGTGGGCGTATGAGTGAACTTGGTGCGACATTAACGACGACTGGACTGATTGCTACGGTGGTGGCGGTTTTCTTTGGGGTGGCGGCCCTGTACGTGTCAAATCGGCGTCGGGCGCAGGCCGCTGTCGATGGTGCTACCTCGCCGAATCCCGAGCCCACGAAACAGATTGATCGCCCGGACCCGGCCCCCAAAAGAGCGGCATCGACGACACCTGCGGATGATGCTACGCCGTCTCGTCTGCCCCCTGTAAAACCGTCAAACAACACCGGTCCAGCCGTCGCAGAGGAGGTCAATCCGCTTTGGACGCGATCAGTTTTTTCGACAGGCCAGACGGGGTCGCCCCTGTTCGAACGACTGGGTGCGCGCAAGGATCCCCCGAGAGATCCCCCTGTGGCGCCGTCGCCAGCCGGCAAGGGACGGGAATACCGCTGGGATTGATTACCCCCTCACGATGCGGGTCAGCGTAGTTCCAGTTGGTAGCTGAAATTTTTGCCCGGCGGAATTTGGCCGAAGTGAATTTCCCAGCGCTGCGGCTCAACGGCGGTTGCGCGTATCGCAGGTGACCCCAAGGTCAGGGGGTGCAGCACCATTTGTTCTACTTCGGTGTCGATGTCGATATGGAATGCAGCGTCATGAACGGATGCCAATCCGCTATTTGAAATATGCAGTGACGTCTGGCCGATGGCATCATGGGTGGTGGCAATATCAATATGCCCCCAATCCCGCCAAAAGGCATAAACCGCACCCACCGGGGCGATCCACGTATTCTGCTGTCTAAGCTGGTAAAAAAAAAGGTCCAGCTGCGACAATTGCGCCGCATCCAGCTGATCGCCGTCGACCCATAGGTTGAAGTAGCCGCCCGCTTCATGAATGGCGTCGAACGCCGACCGCAAGCTCGTTCCCGCCGCCTGATCGGCGCTGAGCAAGTCGCGCAAGGGGATTTCCGGTAATTGCCATAGTTCACGGGCGCGGGTAACGAGAGGAACGGGCCGGAAGCTGCGGACCACTTGCGGGTGAATGGCGGCGGTGGTTCGGGTCACGGCATAATCGAAGTGTGCCCGCACCAGTGCATTGAGCAGCTCCTCGGTATGCTGGCCGTCAGCGGCTCGGTAGCCCGGGCGGATGGTGCTGTCGTCAAAGGCCGCGCCGACCAATCGACGTTTGTTTCGGAGACGACGCGTTTCAGCACGCAATACGTAAGGCTCGGCGCGCTTGGCCGGTTGATCGTCTAAGAGACCCCGTTCGACTTGGTGCGGCAGTGAATCCACCCATTGCGGATCGGTGCCCCCGTATTCAGCCGTGACAAACAAGGTCACGGGGAGGCGGTGCAACCGGACCAGTTCCCAGAGGGGCGATTCCAGATCGGCGACGTCCCGGACTGCGATGGATAGGGAAAATGCGCTATCGGCTCGCTGCGGCCAAAGCGGTTTGCTGGCGCGGGGCCGACGGCTGACCCAGTGCAGCGCGTTTCGGGCAATACGGGTGATAGCCTGCGGATAATCGGGATGCGTAACCGCCGCCAAGTCGGCGAATCCGAGCCACACAAAGCGACCGCGGTGGTAGGTCCCGTGGACAATGGCTCCCGGCGCATGGGTGGCGGGACGCCCCCGCCGGACCGGGGTCGCACCGGCCATGGGCAGCCAGTGGGCGGACAGTTGTGCCCGCGGCTCAAGGACCGAGCCCGACAGTGGTTCGCCGTAGGCCTTGACTTGTAGCGGCAACCCCGGCGGCAAGCCACTGGTCAACGGCGTCTGTGCGGACAGCGCCATCGTGGCGTGCACGGGCGAACCGGTCAGGGCCGGGGAGGGGCCGGTGGTTATTCCTCCCACGTGGGCCAACAGTGATTGTGCTCGCCATTCGCCGTCCGCATCACGAACGCCGGTGGCCCAGGACATGATGACTCCACCGCCGTTGCGCAAGAAAGCCTTTACCCATTCCATGTCGGCATCGCTCATGCAGGCTACGGCTGGCAAGATCAGCAAGTCATAACGCGTGTGATCGGCGGGCCAGTCGGCGATGATCTCCGCCGTAACCCGTTCGGTAGTTAGCAGCTCTTGCCACTGTCGGGCCAGGGCCCGTTGATGCGCTTCGTTACCGGTAAACCGGGCGGTGGCGGTGGAGTAGAAAATCAATGCCCGCACCGCGCCTGCGTGCCGGACGGGCGTTGGGGGGGCGTCCTGCGCACGATCAACCCAACTTACCACGACGGTTTCATAGACCCCGCCCAACAGGCGCTGATGGCTCCAGATGGCACCGATGGCTAATAAGGAGGAGACGACCAGAAACGCGATCAGGCCTGCGCGTCGACGCTGCGATGACGGGGCGGTTTTCAAGTGGAACCTTGCGAAGGGGGTGGCTTGGTCTGCGTTGGGCGTGGCGCGAGCGGAGAAATTTTGGCCGGCATAGGCTTGGCCGATTTGAAGATCGAGGGCGGCTTGTCGGTTGGGGGCGCCAGCGTGGCAAATGTTGGCCGGTCGGCACGCGGCGCGGGCTTCGGCGTTTTGGTGCCCGGGGCCTCGCTGGTGGTGATGTTATGCACATCGTGCATGCGCAGTACGAACTCCTCCGGTAGGGCGGGCGTCAGGTTGCGCGCGGGCACTTGGTAGTCACCTGCATGTTTGGTGGCCTTGCTTTTGGCCTGGGGGCGGCGCGCGCCAATGTAGGCGATGACCGCAAAGACCAGCGTCACCAGCGTACTAACCAAAATCACGGTGGACATAATGCCGACGATATTTCCCATTATACGTTTTCCTTGATTAAATAAGCACTTGGCGTGGTTACAGTCTGCCCGCTCGTTCCAATTTTCCCCAGTCCATTCTAACCTGTAAGAATTCCTCAATAGTGGCAATTACCTTGCAGACATCGGTCATGACGACGAAATAGAGGCGGTAGAGAATGGAGTAGGGGGTTAGGCGCATGTCTTCACGTTCCATACCAATGCAAAACATGGCCACCACAATATCGAGGATGGTGAGCTGGCCCCACCAGAAGACCACGAATACGCTCATATCAAACACAAATACCACATAAAGAAAATAGATTTGCGCAAAGATGTTCATAATCGGCCATAACAAGGCCTCGAAACCCATGTACCACAGCACGAAGGTATTGAGCCGCCCGGATCCGCCAAATAACTGGGCCGCATGTTTGCGCAGAGATTGCAGGATGCCGCGGGTCCAGCGATACCGTTGCCGGAAGAACGCATTGACCGTCTCTGGCGCCTCTGTCCAAGTGATCGCATAGGGTTCATACTCGATTTTCCAGCGCTGCGCTAGAATCTTGATGGTCACGTCGCAATCCTCGGCAAAGGTATCGTTGTCATAGCCGCCCACCTGCTCCAACACCGAACGACGGAAGACACCCAGCGGGCCGGGGATTACGTTGACCGCACGCAAATAGCCCTGGCTGCGGCGTACCATATTCAGCCCTTCAATGTATTCCAGGGCCTGCAGTTTGGTGATCAAGTTCCGGCGGTTCACGATTTTCACATTCCCGGCCACCGCGCCGACGGTCGGATCCTCGAAGTGCGGTACCGCGTACAGCAAGGAAGCCGGATCGAGCCGTGAATCGGCGTCTACCGCCATGATCAGCTCGCCCTGCGCGTGGCCGATGCCATTGTTCAACGCCACGGCTTTGCCCCCGTTGGGTTGCTGCAGTACGCGCACCGTATGGTTGCCTTGCCGCCCTGCCAGCCGCCGGGCCCGGGCGGCCGTGTCGTCCAAGGAACCGTCGTCCACGACGATGATCTCCAGCGCGGGATAATGGAGCTGCAACAAGGATGTCAGCGAGCGCTCAATGACCACGCCTTCATTAAAGCAGGGCACGATGATGGAGACGGTGGGGAAATGTGCCTTGTCATGCGTCTGGAAATAGTCCAGCACGCGGTCGGGCACATGTAATCGGTTTTGCTGGTGCAGGAACGAGAGAAACACCAGGACGAAGTAGCGGACGATCAGAACCAGTAGGAAAAACAACAGCAGCACCATTGAGACGTTTACGAAGGTGGCGGTGACCCGGTAGTCCGTGCGCAACACGGTGACGTACGAGATGAAGGCAAAGCCCAACACCACTGCGATCAATAAGAATAGCGTGATCTTACGCGCCATCAGGGCCCCTGCGCCTTTCGTCGCCATTGGTCGCGTGCCGCGATGAGTGTCGGCGATGGGGGGACCGCTTGCAGCAGACGTTCGTATTCCTGCCACGCCTCCCAATACTGCCCGCTGGCAGCCCACCAGTCAGCCAACTGGTGACGAGTCAAGTGGTCGTGCGGATGGTAGGCGAGCCAGCGTTGCGCGTCCCGGATACGGGCGCTCAGCCGGGCGGTCCGGGCGGCTCGGAACGGGGCCAGCTGGCGGTCAATGGCCGCATGTTGTGATGCCCGTAATTCCCGGCGCAGCGCCTGCATTTCTTGATCGTCGGGATGAAGGGCCAGGTGGATGTCCAATTCCTGCAGGGCGGCTGCGCGCTCGTCCCGCGCGTGCAGCAACCGGATAAGCCGGGTGCGTACCTCCGAATCGTATGGATCGGCTTGTAAGGCCTGCCGGTAGCGGGCCTTATCCAATATCCGGTTACGACGATAGGATTCCAGTTGCATGCGGGCTTCCTGATGATCCGGCATGGTTTCTATGATTCGTCGGTATTGCGGATAGGCGTCCAGGTAACTTTGGCGCGCATGGTAAAGGCGCGCGAGTATCACGCGTGCCGCCACCTTGTCGGGATTCTTGTCCAGCAGATTCAGCAGGATTGTTTCCGCCGCTTCTTCGTCGCCCTGCCACAGCAGAGCTTGGGCCCAGTCCAGTTTAATGGCCGGGTTGCCCGGCTGGGCCATGACGGCGTCCCCGAGCACGCGGGCGGCATCCACATGCCGTCCCAGCTCGTTATAAAGGCGCCCGAGTTCATGGCGGACGGCGACAGCGGCGGGGTGGTCCTCAAGGTAGTCTTGGTAGAGCGGGATGGCCGCTGCACCACGGTCGTGCCAGCGGTACATGCGTGCCCACTCTAGACGTACTTGGGGATCTACATCAGGGCCATGTGCAAGATAACGGTCATAGTAACGTGCCGCGCGGTCTATGTTGTGCATCAAGCGAGCCAAGCGCGCAAAAAATAGGAGATCATCCGGTTCGGGCGTGGTAGTCATTAACTCGCGGCTGAGCTGCGATCGAATCCGTACCAGTAGACGGCGGGCCTCGGCGTGGGTGCGGTCCGCGGCGTAGACATGGCCCGCATGGTCGGCGGCCATTTGGTAACGACCAACGGTATAACAGGCCGCAGCCGCCTGCATGCGCGCCGTGAGATCGTCGGGGTGCACCTCCAAATACTGTTCGAGTTCATAGATGCCTTCCAGCAAGATACCGTTAGCCAACAGGGTCCGGGCGTTGGCCAGGCGATTGGCAGGCTCCGCGGCGGGCGCGGTGGCCGCCAGCCCGACCACCAATGCCCACTGGACGACGTATGGAAGTAAATGGCTGCGCGTCATCAAAATCGATGCTCCAAGGCCAGGTGGATATCGGTCTGGTTATAGCTACCGGACTCAAAGTAGTGGGCGTAGCCGCTAATGGACCATTGGGGTGTCCATTCGTAGGACAGGGCGGCACTGACACCGAAAACGACTTCCCAATCCTGTGCTTCCGGCGGATTGCCCGGGTCGAATCCGCTGGCGGCCGCTTGTTGTTCCAGCTCGCGAAAGGCCCGTCGCGCCTCCGGACGCAACGCTTCTTCCGACAACCCGATGCGGGCCCCGAACGCATAGTACAACCCTGCCCGTCCTTGCTGCACGGACACCTCGGCGTGGACCGATTGTGTCTGATAGGGAGTCCAATACGACGGGCTATCCTGGTCGGACGAGGCATAACTATAGCGCGCCCCCACGCGCCACGGTTGGTCGGGCCATAGCTGCCAGGAAGGGTTGAGATCGGCGTGGTAGCGCACGTTGCCGTCGGAAATGT
>PWVE01000162.1 GCA_003562335.1 PVC group bacterium | reverse complement strand
CCTGCCCTTATGAACAGGAGGTTTTGCAAGAGCCTGGATTAGTGTGCTATTGATATACCCGAGCGCGGCGAATATAATTTGCGCCTGAATGTCAGACCATAATAAAGGGAGTTCACATGAAAAGAACGGCTATCCTACTACTTATTGTCATCTGTGGCTTAGGGATGGCCGCGCAAGCGGCCGACCCTTTTCTCGTTATGAGGGCGTCCACGCCCCTGATCGTCAGCGGGGCGGCTGGCTTGCGCTTCAGCCAGCCCACCGGACATCTGCGACCCGCCATCCAGGCGGAAGCAGGTATCGGCGGTGGCAAGCTGGCCTTTGGCTGGGACAACACGGGGGAAGCGCGCATGGGCTATGCCCTCAAGGCCGCTTTCCTGCAAACCTGGATCGCGCCGATTGAAGTCGATACCGCACAATCTTTTGTCGGCCTTGAGGTCGAATACAGCATTAGAAAACTGCTTTTGAACCTTGGCGGATACCGCCGGGTCAGCAGTGGGGATGACGATTGGCTCGCAGCGGCAGGACTTGGCTTTCTCTTCTGAACCCTCCCGCGTGGGATAGCTCGGCGTGTACGTACCCTTCGCCTGGTTGGTGAGTCGGGCCAGTCCAGCAGGGCAGCTTGACAAGTGCCCCCTTGTTCCGGCACAAGCAACATGCGCATTCGCACGGGCGGTTAGCTCAATTGGCAGAGCGTCACGTTTACACCGTGAATGTTACAGGTTCGAGTCCTGTACCGCCCACCAGCCTTCGCTTGCAGCGCAGCGGAAAGCGAAGGCTGCCCGCCGGAGCCTTGCGAGGGAAGCGCAGGAGGGCCGGTGTTACCAGCACTGCAAGGCTACGGCGACACTGTTTCGGTGTCCCTGTTTCAGGGTCTGTGACATGAACAGGTCCGTTATCGTGCCCATATTTTAACGGGCTAGGGGATTGAAATTCCGCACCCTCTTTTCAGCTCCTATTCACGCACCTTTCCAACTGCGCAATCGGCTCAGCGCGGGCTGGTCACCGCCCCGAATTTGTGATTACATGCCCGCTCTGTTGCAGGGGAGAACGATTGTATGACGGCAAAACGAATTATACCGTGTCTGGATATAGCCAATGGTCGCGTGGTGAAGGGGGTTAAGTTTTTGGAACTGCGCGATGCGGGTGATCCGGTCCAGCAAGCACAGGCCTATGAAGCGCAAGGGGCCGATGAGTTGACGTTTTTGGATATCACCGCTTCGCACGAGGAGCGAGACACGATTCTGGAAGTGGTGAAACAAGTGGCGGCCTGTGTATTCATGCCGCTCACGGTGGGCGGCGGTATTCGCACGTGTGCGGATGTGCGCCGACTGTTGCAGGCGGGCGCGGATAAGGTGTCGCTGAACACGGCGGCGATCCTTAACCCGGACCTGCTTGGTGAAGCGGCCAATCGTTTTGGCAGCCAATGCGTGGTGCTGGCGATCGATGCCCGCCGGAACGGGCGCGGCGGTTGGACGGTGTATACGCATGGTGGACGCCAGCCGACGATGTTGGACGCCGTGGCCTGGGCGCGCGAGGGCGTGGCGCGCGGGGCGGGCGAAATCTTGTTGACCAGTATGGACGCAGACGGTACGCAGGACGGCTACGACTTGGAATTGACGCGGGCTGTATCGGAAGCGGTGCCCGTGCCGGTGATTGCTTCGGGCGGGGCCGGGACGCTGGACCACCTGGTGGCCGCCGTGACGGAGGGTAAAGCCGATGCGGTACTGGCGGCCTCGATCTTCCATTTCGGCACGTTCACTATTCCGCAGACCAAAGAGTATCTACAGGAAAAAGGAGTTGAAGTACGATGGGACAGGCACTCGAAGAAGGAAACGAACTAACACTGGATTTCAAGAAGTTGGCGAAGGCGGTCGCGTCCTCGTCGGACATTATTCCCGTGGCGGGGCAGGACGCGGATTCGCGCGCGGTGATTTTGGTGGCGTACGTTAATGAACAGGCGTTTCAGCGGTCGTTGGACATCCGGGAAGCGGTCTTTTGGAGCACCTCGCGCAATACGCTTTGGCACAAGGGGATGGAGTCGGGCAACACGTTTGAGTTGCTGGAGGTGCGCGTGAATTGTGAGCAGAACTCCCTCTTGTTCATCGTCCGCCCCAAGGGCGGGGGCATGTGTCACACGCGCAATCAGGCCGGCAAAGCGCGGCACGGCTGTTATTATCGACGCCTGGACTGGGCCACCGGCCAATTGGTGAACGAGGAGCCTTGAGGATATACGCGGATGTATGCTCCGGACAAAGCCACCTTTTGTGAACGCGCGGCCAGCGGGAATCTGATCCCGGTCTGGCGCGAATTTCTGGCGGACCAGGAAACGCCGGTACTGGCGTATGAACGCGTGCGCACCGCCTTGGAACGCGAAGGCCGGGCGGCGGGCGCGTTTCTACTGGAAAGCGTGGAGGGGGGCGAACATATTGCCCGTTACTCCTTTCTGGGCGGTGCCCCGCGGGCGTTGCTGCGGGCGTATGGGCGCCGGGTGGAGATCACGTATGCCGATGGACGGCGCGAGGTGCAGGAGGACGTGGAGCCGCTGGCCGCCTTGCAAACGCACATGGCCCGTTATACCCCGGTGCCCGACCCGGCCTTGCCGCGATTTTATGGCGGGGCGGTAGGGTATATCGGGTACGATGCCGTGGCGCAATTTGAGCGCGTCCCTTTGTGCGATCAGCCCGGGCTGGACTGGCCGGACATGATCTTCAGCATCACGGACACCATCATTATTTTTGATCATGTGCGGCATAGCATGAAGGTGGTGGCCAACGCCTTCATTGAGGACGATCCGGCCGCCGCCTACGACGACGCCGTCGCACGGATTGATGCGCTATGCGCGCAGTTGGCCACGGCGGTACCGCTCTACGTACTGGACGCCCATGAGGCGCCGGCCGCTTTGGAGCATCGGTCGAACACGACGCCCGCCCATTTCACGGCGGCGGTGGAACAGGCCAAGGAGTATATCCGGGCCGGCGATGTGATCCAGGTGGTTTTGTCGCAACGGTTCGAGGCCGATCTGGACGCGGCCCCCTTGGATGTCTATCGCGCCCTGCGCTCGGTCAACCCCTCGCCCTACATGTTCTGCCTCGATTTTGCCGACCGGGCGGTGGTGGGCTCGTCACCGGAAATTCATGTGCGCTGCGAAGAGGGCCAGGTGGAAGTGCGCCCGATCGCCGGGACACGCCCGCGGGCCAAGGATCCTGCACAGGATAAAGCCTTGGAGACTGAGTTGTTGGCGGACCCCAAGGAGCGGGCAGAGCATATCATGTTGGTGGATCTTGGGCGCAACGACCTGGGGCGTGTGTGCACGTACGGCAGCGTGCAGGTTCCGGAATTGATGGTCATTGAGCGTTACAGTCACGTCATGCACATTGTGTCGGACGTGAAAGGGGAACTGGCTGCGGACAAGGACGCCTATGACGTTTTGCGCGCCACTTTCCCGGCGGGCACGGTAAGCGGCGCGCCGAAAGTGCGGGCGATGGAGATCATTGCCGAGCTGGAATCGGCGCGGCGCGGCGCGTACGCCGGTGCGGTGGCGTACATCGGATTTTCAGGCAACTTGGACTCCTGCATCACCATTCGGACCGTGTTAATGGAGCCGGGCCGGGCGTACGTGCAGGCGGGAGCGGGGATTGTGGCCGATTCGGATCCAGTTAAGGAATTCGAAGAAACGCAAAACAAAGCGCGTGGGATGATCAAGGCCCTGGGCTTAGCCCGTCGGTACAAGGCCGTGCGCGAGGGGGACACCCAATGATCCTGGTCATCGATAACTACGATTCGTTCACGTACAACCTGGTGCAATACCTGGGCGAACTCGGGGCGGAAGTGCGCGTGGAACGGAACGACACGATTACGGTGCCGGACATTGAGGCGCTGGCGCCCGAGCGGTTGCTGATCAGTCCGGGGCCGTGTTCGCCGAAAGAGGCCGGCATCTCCTGTGCGGCGATCGAGGCCTTTGCCGGGCGCATACCGGTTTTCGGCGTCTGCCTGGGTCATCAATGCCTGGGTCAGGTGTACGGGGGCAAGGTGGTACGGGCCGACCGCTTAATGCATGGCAAGACCTCGCCCATCCAGCACACCGGGGAGGGTATTTTCAAGGGGATGCCGAACCCGTTTGAGGCCACGCGTTACCATTCGCTGCTGGTGGAGCGGGAGAGTCTGCCGGACATACTGAAGATCACCGCCGAAACCGCTGAGGGCGAAATCATGGGGTTGCAACACCGCAGCGAACCCGTTTTCGGCGTGCAATTCCATCCGGAATCCATTCTGACCCAGGACGGCAAACGCATGTTGGCTAATTTTTTGGCGGTTTAACCTAGTTCGTGATAGACCTGTATGGTTTGTTCCGCTGTGCGTGTCCAAGTGAATTCCGCCGCGCGGGCCAGGCCTTTGGCACGCCATTGTGCGGCCTGATCCGGTTGGGTGCAGAGGGTCTTCAAGGCTTGGCGCCAACCGGTGTGGTCGGTCGGATCCAGTAACCAGGCGGCGTTGCCCGCCACCTCAGGCAGTGATGCGCGATTGCTACAGACGACCGGTGTCCCGCAGGCCATAGCCTCCAGTACCGGCAGCCCGAAACCCTCATATAAGGAAGGCATAACGAAGACAGTGGCCTGCTGATACGCCTGGCGCAGCTCGTCGCCGGAGACGTAACCGGGCCAGTCGACGCGGTCACCGATGCCGGTCGCCGCAATGGTGGCTTCGACCTGTGGGTAGCGGGGATCGCGGGGGCCGATCAAGCGCAACCGGGCGTCGAGCCCGTCTTGGTTTACCAGCTCACTGAAAATGCGGATCAAGTCCGGCACGTTTTTGTAGGGGTCCATGCGTCCGACATAGAGAATGGTGGGCGGCGTGGCGGTGGCCGGTGGGGCTGCGGGTGGGGCAAAGTTGGCATTGACCCCGTTGTAGATCGCCGTGACCCGCGATGCGGCGGCGGTGGTGGGCAGGAGGCATTCCAGGATATCGTTACGCGAGGTTTGGCTGACCGTGATGATGTGGTCCGCGCGCGCCGCAACTTCCCGCATGATGCCGCGATAGAGCGGGTGAAACCGGGATTTCAAGGCGCGCGGAGTCCATTCGGGGAAGCGTAGCGGGATGAGATCGTGAATCGTGACTACGGCGGCGGTTCGCCCGCGCCGGTGTCGCGGGAATGCCGTCAGCGGAATCATGAAATTAGGACTGTGATAAAGGTCCGCCTTCTGGGTGCGCAGCCAACGGGGCAGTTGCCACTGGTTCGTTACGGAAAAGAGACCGTAGGGCAGGACCTGTGCGCTAAAATTCGGCGCGGCGTCCCAATCGGTTTCGGCGGCCGTGCGCGTGCGTAGCTCTTCGCTGGCAAACAACAGGACATAGTCGTTATGGCGATCCAGCCGGGCAAGTTGCTGGATTAATTCACGGGTGTACGAGCCAATACCGGTGATTTCCGGAAAAATCCAGCGGGCGTCGAGGACGATTTTCACGAGGCCACCCGACGGTAGCAGGCCCAGGTCTCGCGCGCGGCCGCTTCCCAGGTGTAGCGGGCGGTTTGCTGATGACCGGCGGCACGCAGGGTCGCCCGACGCTCGGTATTGTGGAGCACGTCGTCCAGCGTGGCCAGCCAGTCGTCGATAGCGGCGATGTCCGCGTAGGCGGCCGCGTCGCCGAGTACCTCTGGCAAAGAGCCCGCGCGTGACGCGACCACCGGGGTGCCGCAGCACATGGCTTCCAGGGGCGGGAACCCGAATCCCTCGTACAAGGACGGAAACACAAAGGCTTCCGCGCCGGTGTACAGTGCGGGGAGGTGTTCCTCGGGTACGTAGTCCAAATAGCGAATGCGGTCGCGTTGTGGCGACTGCTGCCACCGTTCCAGTATGGGGGCATATTTCCAGCCACGCATGCCGGCGATGACCAAGTCCCCGTCGAACCCCTTGAGCTGCTCAAAGACCTCAATCAGGAACGGAATGTTCTTGCGCGGCTCGACCGTGCCGACAAACAACAGATAGGGGCGATCGAGATTGAGCGCCGTGCGCATGGCCGTCACGGCGTCGGCGGCTGGCGGCTTCATGTTTGGTGTCAAGCCGAGGTGTACGGTGGCGATTCGATCGGCGGGGACCGCTAAACATTCCTGCATTTCCCGGGCGGAAAAGTGGGAGTCGGTCAGGATCAAGTCCGCCCGTTGCACGGTACGTCGGATTTGGTTGTTCAGGTAGCGCAAGTTCTTTGGCTCCGCCGCCTCGGGAAAGCGCAGAAACGAAACGTCATGGATGGTGACCACGGCCCGGCCCCGGCGCAGGGGCGGGATGACAAAGTTCGGGAAATGATAGACATCCGCCGGGCCGGCAAATGCGTCAAACGGGGGGAAATAGAGGGTTTTCCACATCTTTTGCGCCACCCGGCCCGGCCACCAGCGCACATGGCGAATTTCGGCTCCGGGGACGGCAAATGGCAAACCGCGCTGTTTGAAGTCGAAATAGAAGCAACGCAGTGCGTCGGTCCCGGCCAATGGGCCCAACTGTTCCACCAACGCCTTGGTATAACGTCCCACACCGGCCCGCTGCGCCAGTGCGGCTTGGATATCGATACAGCATTTCACGCGCGGGATTGTGCCGCCGATTCAGCCAGGTTTCAATGCCGTATTCCATGTGATCTGTACTTGATTGCAACCCCGCAGAGCCGTACGCTTGCGATTACTGATGAGTACTTCGCCTACAGGAACCAAACTAGCCGCCTTGCTGGATCGCTCCGGTTTGTTCACCCCGGAACAAGTGGAGGATCTGTTGCAGCGCCAGCATGCCAGTGGCCGGTCGATCGCGGACGTGGTGGTCGAACGCGGTTACGCGCGTGAAGACCAATTTTTGGAGGGGCTGGCCCAAGCCATGGGCATTCCCTTTGTGCGGCTGGCCGACAAGGTGATCGAAAGTGCGGTGCTGGAGCGGCTATCCACCAAGGTGGTTTTCCAGTACAATGTTATTCCGGTGGCGGCGGAAAACGGCACGCTGCGCGTAGCGACACACGATCCGTTTATGCCCGGCTTGATCGATGCCCTGCGGATGGCATCGGGTGCCCGGGTCCGGTTGGCATTGAGTCCGTCGGCCGATATTGCCAAGGCGTCCACTAAGTTCTACGGGGTCGGCGCCGATACCCTTGAGCGCATGATTCAGGATGATCGCATTGAGTTGGCGCCGGAAGATGATGCCAAGAAGGACTTAAGCGACGTGGACCAGGAAGCGTCGGTCGTCAAATTCGTGAACCAAATCATTTGGGAAGCCTATCAGGACCGCGCCACGGACATTCATCTGGAACCGATGGAGACGTCCTTGCGCATTCGCTACCGCATCGACGGGGTCCTGCATCAGACACCGGTCCCGGCCCATCTCAAACGGTTCCAAGCCTCGATCATCTCACGCATCAAGGTCATGTCCAACATGGACATCGCGGAAAAGCGTCTGCCACAGGATGGCCGCATTAGTTTGAAGATTCGCGGCGAGGATATCGATGTGCGCGTGTCCACGATGCCAACGGTCTATGGTGAGAGCGTTAGTTTGCGCTTGCTGATGCGGCACAGTGGCTTGACCGGGCTCGACAAGCTGGGGTTGGACAAGAACGACGAAACAAAGCTGAAGAAGTTGATCACCAAGCCGCACGGCATCCTGCTGGTGACCGGTCCGACCGGGTCGGGTAAGTCGACCTCTTTATATGCCTGGTTGCATACGATCAACTCCATCGATAAGCGCATCATCACCATTGAAGAACCAATCGAGTATGAGATGGCCGGGATCAACCAGATCCAGGTGCGGTCGGAGATCGGGTTATCCTTCGCCACCGGGCTGCGCCATATTTTGCGGCAGGATCCCGACGTGATTATGGTGGGTGAGATTCGTGACCGGGAAACGGCCGAAATCGCCATTCGCGCCGCACTGACCGGGCACTTGGTGTTCAGCACCTTGCACACCAACGATGCGGCCGGAGCCGTGACGCGCCTGGTGGATATGGGGATTGAACCCTTTCTGGTGGCCTCGTCGGTCGAGGGCCTGATCGCCCAGCGTCTGGTCCGGCGGCTATGCACGCATTGTCGGCGCCCTGTCACTCCCGATCGTGAGTTTTTGGACAGTATCGGGTTCCCGCTGGGACGGCTGGAGGAAGGCTCGATTTACGAAGCCGTGGGCTGTGATGAATGTCGGAATACCGGCTTCACCGGCCGAACCGGGATCTACGAGATTATCGTGGTGAACGAACGTATCCGGCCGCTGGTGGTGGCCCGTGCCAGCTCCACGGAGATCCGGAATCTAGCCCTCAAGCAAGGGCTTAAACCGTTGCGTCACGACGGCTGGACCAAAGTGGTGCAGGGGATTACGACCATTGAAGAAGTCTTGCGCGTGTCGGAAGACAATGAAGATTTGGCGGAGACCTGAGCGGAAACGTCATGGCTGTATTTTCTTACATGGCCAAATCCCAGTCCGGCGAACGCACGTCCGGTACGGTTGATGCAACGGATCGGCGCGCGGCATTGTTGCAACTGGAGCGGCGCGGCTTGGTACCGATCGTGCTGCGCGAGGGCGGCTCGGCGGCACCGTCACCGGCGAAAGCCGAAAAAAGCAAATCCGGGAAGGGCAAGCCCACGGTCGCCTTTAACTGGCCGGGCCGCCGCGGGCCGCGCATGAAAATGCGCGAGGTGCTGCTGTTGACGCGTGAACTGAGCGATTTGCTGGCGTCGGGTATGACGCTGGGTAACGCGCTGAACACCTTGGCCCAGCGCGAGACGGGTAAGGCGCAGGACGTGATTATTACCCAGCTACGCGATGAAATTGTGCAGGGCGATAGTTTGTCCGATGCCCTGGCCAAGCGGCCCGAGACTTTCTCTACCCTGTTCGTCAGCATGGTACGGGCGGGTGAGGCCAGTGGTGATCTGGCGGGTGTGCTGGAACGCTTGTGTCGCCATTATGAGCGGGTTCAGGAAGCGCGCGAGAAGGTCTTGATGGCCTTATCTTATCCCGCCATTGTGATCGCGGTCGGTATCCTGACCATCTTTTTCGTCATGATTTTTGTGGTGCCCCGCTTTTCGCAAATCTTTGCGGAATTGGGCAGCACGCTGCCGCTGCCCACCCAGATTCTGATCCAGTTCAGCACGGTGCTGGTACGTTACGGTTGGTTAATGGCGTTGATCATCGTGGCGCTGTTTGTGGCCGGACGCCATTATTTACGTCAGCCCGAGGGTCGCCGCCGCTGGCATGAGGCCCAATTGCGCCTACCGGTGATCCGTGGTATTATCAGTGCCGGGGCCTATGCCCAGTTTGCGCAGACGCTGGGCGCGCTGCTGCAAAATGGCGTGCCCGTTCTGCAAGCCTTGTCGATTGTGGAGAATACGATGGGGAACTCGGTGATTGCCGGTGAGATTCGCAATGCGCGCAACCGGGTTACGGATGGAACGACCATTTCAGCGCCGTTGGCGGCGGGGAGGATTTTCCCAGTGCTCTTGACCGATATGCTGGCGGTGGGAGAGGAAACCGGTGACATGACCGGGGCGTTGACGCATATTGCGCACCGCTATGAACATGAGCTTGACCGCAGTGTCAAACTATTGACGACCATCATTGAGCCGGTCCTGATTTTGGCCATAGCCGTGCTAGTTGGCTTTGTGGCTATTAGTATGTTGTTGGCGGTGTTTGACCTGACGAGCGGGTTGAATGTTTAAGAAACGGAGAAGGCAATGCAAAAGAGAACATATAGACGATCGAGTCGGCGGCGGGCTGGTTTTACGTTGATCGAAGTGCTGTTGGTAGTGGTGATTATCGGCATTCTGGTCGGGGTTGCCATCCCGCGCTTAGGCGGGCGTGTACGCCAGGCCGAAATCTCGCGGACTCAGGCGGACATTCAGAGTATTGGCTTGGCCCTGCGCATGTATGAGCTGGATAACGGGGAGTATCCCTCCAGTCTCGACGCCTTGGTCAGCAACCCCGGAGCACGCAACTGGAACGGACCGTATCTGGAAGGCGGATTGCCGACCGACCCGTGGGGCAACGCGTATGTCTACTCGCGCACGGATAATTCCTACAGTTTGCGCTCCCTGGGACCGGACGGCGTGCAGAGCGATGCCGACATCACCAATTGAGCGCTGCCGTGAACGCGCGCAGGCGGGAACCAGGCGGGTTTACGCTGCTGGAAATCATTCTGGTGGTGGCCATCAGTCTGATTATCGCAGCTTTGGCCGTCCCGCTGTTCAGTCGCTCGTATCAGGCCGCTAACTTGCGCGCAGCCTCCCGCACAGTGGTCACGGCGGCCAAGTACGCGCGTAATATGGCGGTTTTGCAGCAGACCCAAATGACGATCTTTTTCAATTCGCACGACAACACCGTTGAAATCGTGGCGTTGGAACGCGGTGGAGGTCGACAGCTGGACGCGTTTTTGGATGCGCGGCGCGGATTTGAGTTGGGTGCCTCGGATTTCGCGCCCGATGTACGCCGCACCCAGCACCTGCCCGACAATGTGCGCATTATTCACTTTGACGCACCCAGCGCCTCGCAGGAAAGCGACGGTATTTATTGGGTCAATTACTTCCCGAGCGGTGTGAGCGACTCGTTTGCGCTGCGGCTCAGTGACGTGCAACGGCGGCGCACGGTGCGGGTGGAAGTTGATCATCTGGCCGGAACCACCAGAACCACCTATGAGTAATCGCGTTGCAAAGAAGGGTTCGACCTTGATCGAGGTCATGTTGACCATGGCCATCCTGGGCATTGCCGGGATCGCCTTGGTGTCGGCCACTTCCCAGTGCCTGGCGGTCATTCGCACCACACGCCTGTACAACCAAGCGCATACCTTGCTGGCCCGGGTGGATTTGGAGCATCCATTGTTCGACGAGGACATCCTTCCGGGTACAGAACGCGGGCAATTCAGCGGTTCAGACTACAGCGGTTTCAGTTGGGAGCGCACGATCGAAGTCGTGGGCGACGAGGAGGATCGCCTATTCGAAATACGTACCCGCATCCTGTGGACCGAGCGCGGTCGGAGCGGCTTTGAAGAGGTGGTCTATTACCGGCATGCCCCCGAGGCGGAAGGGTGAGCATGGGGCATTCGGGCATACCAACCGGCAAGCGTCACGGTTTCACATTCGTGGAATTGCTGGTGGCACTGGGTATTTTGGTGGCGGCGTTTGCCATCATCTTCACTATTTTTGTCACCACCCTCAATGCGTGGCGCCGCGGGTCCGACGCGTTGGCCGGCATGCACCATGGCGACTTTGTAATGGATCAGTTGGTCCAGTCCCTGCGGTCGGCGGCCTTCTTTGATTCAGTACCTGAATTCTATGAATTCCGCTTGGACAAACGTCATGCGGGCGGGCATCCGGCCGATTTGATCAGTTGGGTTACGTCCAGTTCCGCGTTTATGCCGCTGGACTCGCCCTATGCGGAAGGGTTACATCGGATTGTGGTGACGATTGACCGCGCGACGCGCGCCGATTACGGCGTGGCGATTCGCGCCTTGCCGCATTTGTCGGAAGACGACATGGAAGACCCTGACCCGTGGTTCGTATCCACCCGGGTCAAGGGATTGCGCTGCCGGGTGTTTGACGATGAGCAGGGCCAATGGCAGGACAACTGGGACGAAACCAATGCGGTGCCCTCGCTGGTGGAAATTACGCTGTACATCGAAAATGATGAGCCACATGCACCGCCAACCCGTTTGCAGCGGGCCATCGAAATCCCGATCGCGCCGGCCGTGACCAGTCGGGTGGATTATGTCGAGGGTGAAATATGAAGCGGCAACCGGTGAGCGCACCCGGCCTAACGGAGCCGTCGCACAACGGGGAGGGCGAGCGTCCTCGCGAGCCGCGTGCACGAACAGGACGGCGTGTGGTGAGTGCCCGGATCAAAGGCCAGACAGGTGCAGCAGCTCGCTCGGTTAGCGGTTCAGCCCTGGTGGTGGCGTTGTGGGTGATTCTGTTGTTATCCATGTTGATTGCCAACTTCGCGTTCGATATGCATGTGGAAGCCGATATCACGTCCTACTATCGCCGCCGGGTCAAAGCCGGTCACATCGCTCAATCAGGAATGGAGTTGGCCAAGGTAATCCTGTTGCGCCTGCAGGATGTGTCGGAGGACGACGTGGGTTTGGACGAAGAGGAGGAAGCGCTGTTGACGGCGGCCTACCGCCTGTCACGCGGCGTGGCCATCCGCGGCCTGACACGGGAAATCGGGGAAGGCACGCTGACACTGGATATCGAGCCGGAAGAGGGACGCCGCAACGTCAACGGCCTGACGGACGAGGACTGGGAGGAAATTCTGGATCAGGCCAACATCCCGCAGGAGCGCTGGCCGGAATTGATTGATTGTTTTCTCGATTGGACCGACGGGGACGATTTACGCCGCTTGCACGGGGCTGAATCCGACGATCCGTTTTACGTGGATCGCGGGTATCGCGTAAAGAATGCCGAACTGGATACGGTGGACGAGTTGTTGTTGATCAAAGGATTCGATGAGGAAGTCGTATACGGCAGTCCGCCGGGCACCCCGCCGGAAGAGGCCATACGGGGTATTGCCTATTGGCTTACGGCATGGAGCCATGGTAGGGTCAACATCAATACGGCGTCGCGTGAAGTCTTGCTGACATTGCCGGGCATTGAGGAGTGGGCGGTCGACGCCATTCTGGAACAGCGCGTGGGGTTGGACGGTGAGGCGGGCACCAGGGATGATGGTTTTGAGAGTGTGGAAGAGGCGATTGCGGCAACCGGCATGAATCCGGAATTGCGTGACCGGATCACTGTAGGCGACGTGCATTATTTACGGGTTACCGCCGTTGGCGAAGTTGGTGGCGTACGGCAGGCGGTGTGGAGTGTGATGCGGGCGGAAGGGACTGAATTGGTTCCGGTCTATTGGCGGGAAGAACCGCTGTAACGAAATGAAGAATCAGGAATATATATCGGCGGTGTGGCAGCACGGCGCGCAGTTGGAATGGACCACGGTACAGCAACGACGCGGGGTTTCGGAGCAGGTCGCGGCCGAGCAAGCAACGCTTGAATTACCGGCGGAATCAGACGAAGCCTACGCGACCGTTCGCAAAGAAGGTATTGGGCAGGCGTTGGGCGGACTAAAAGGGGCGTGGACCCTGGTGCTGCCTTCAGACCGGGTGCTGCTACGGGTGGTGGATTTGCCGTCTACCGATCCGGAGGAATTGGCCGGGATGGCCGAGCTGCAAGTGGATAAATTTGCGCCTTTTCCGGTCGAGCAGATGGCGATTGCACATGAGAGCCTGTGGGAAGGCGAAGGCACCAGCCGCGTCCTGATTGCTGCTTGCCGCCGGGAAACAGTGACGGAATGGGCCGACCGCTTTAGTGTGTTAGGCCGCCAACCGGATCGCGTGGACGTGGCGCTGGCTTGCCGCTGGCACGCCCTACGGGCGGCCAACAATGTGCCTGACAAAGGCCGACAGGCTATATTGGTGCAGGAAGCAGCGGGCATTGATTTACTGGTCGTGCAGGATGGCCTGCCGGTCATCATGCGGCCGTTGGGATCGGTTCCCGCGCCGGATGACCCGGAGGCGATTGCGGAGATTGCCGAGGAAGTCAGCTACACCTTGACCTCGCTGGAGTCGGAATGGGGGGCCGTAGCGACAGTGGCCTTAACGTTGTGGAGTGTGGAGCCGCCCGCCGACGCGTTGGTCACGCGCCTGGAACAGGAATGCGCACTGCCGGTGCAGGTCAAGTCGATGGCGCAGGAGAAGTCGCTCAGTGCCATTGCCACCGAACGCATGCAGGACACGCAGCACGTCACCCTGGATTTGGCTTTGGACGATTGGCGTGCGGCGGCCTCCCTGCGCGCCGGACAACGCCGTATATGGTTGTGGGGGGGTGGCCTTTTACTGGGTTGGCTGCTGGTGCTCGGCGGATTGTTTGGTATTTCGGCGTTCGAACAGGCACGGGTCGAGCGTATGCGCGAGCAGGTGGCGGCCTTGGAAGGGCCAGCGGAAGAAGCCCATGTCTTGCGCCGCCGGATCGCCTCTCTGGAACAATACGCCGACCGCACCTACTCAGCCTTGGAAGTATTGCGGGAGGTATCGAGCTTGTTGCCGGATGGCGTGGAACTGACGTCCTTCACCTACCGCAAGGCCGGGCGGGTCAATATTCGCGGCGAAGCCTCCCGGGTGCCCCCGATCTATGACTTTTTCGAGGCCCTGGAAGCCTCCGCGTTGTTTGTCGAAGTCAATCCCGAAGGGGTGACACAAGCGCCCGGCGGCCGCCGCCGTCCTGATTTCCGTTTAACCGCGTATTTGCCGGGAGATGAGTCATGAAGTTATCGGCGCGCGAACAACGGCTCGGTATCATCACCTTGGTAGCGGTGCTCGGCGGTCTGGGCTATGTGCTGGGTGAGGCACGGCACGACATCTGGCGGGAAAGCCGACAGGAACGCATTTTACTGCAACGCCGGCGCGAAGCGGCGGAACAGTTGCTGGCACGGGGTGGTGATCTCGACCAACGGCTCACGCAATTGCGCGAAACCCTGCCTAGCTATCCAAGGGGTACGGACGTCACCGCGCAGCTCCTGCGCCGCCTGCAACAGGTGGCGGACGAACACGATTTTCTGCTGCTGCGCCGGGAACCCGAACCCGAACGGGAAATCGGTGACCTGTACGAATTGGCCATCACCTGCACATGGGAGGGGACGTTGTCCGCCCTGGTCCATTTCCTCTATGCTTTACAGGCACAAGGTGCTACGGTAGACGTACGAAACTTGACGGTAGCGCCCGTGCAGGGGACGCCCGAAAATCTACGCGGAACGGTGACGGTGGATTTCGCCTACAGCCGTGAAGGGGAGCGTTGACTAATTTATGCAGAGTATGACCAAGACCATCAAACGATTTTCGTGGCGTAGCGTCTTTATGGGCGGCTGCGGGGTGTGGTGGGCTCTGTCCATCACATTGCCCGCACAGGTGGTGCCACCATTATCCGAGGTGGAAGGGGAACCGGAACGCCAGATCAGCGTCAGCTTTCGCGACTCGCCCTTGGATATGGTCCTCGAATTTTATGCGAGTTTAACCGGCCGCACAATGATCCGGGCGCCGGGCGTGGAGGCCACCATTACGCTACGCGGCCAAACCCGCATGTCCGAACGGGAAGCCCTGATTGCCATTGAGAGCGTGCTGGCGATGCATAACGTGGCGTTGGTACCCATGGGGGAACGCTTTCTGCGCGTAGTGCAACCCGGCGCCGTCCGCCAGGAAGGGATGCCGATTCTGCGCGAAACGCCGGAGAAACCCTTTGAGGAGACCGATCAGCTACTCAGTATGATTATCAATCTCAACCATGTTGAGATTGGAGAGGTCCAGCCCATCATCCAGGAAATGATTCATGGCTACGGCAAGATTCAGGTGTTGGAACGAACGAACAGCCTGTTGATTACCGATACAGCCAGTAACCTGAACCGCATTCAAGAGGTGTTGGACTTTGTGGACCGGCCGGTGGAGCTGCGCGAGGATATTTTTGTGCGCCGGATCAATTATGCTGAAGCCGGGCAGGTGGCTTCGCGCTTGAGCGAGTTTTTGCAGGACCAGGAGGAGCGGACAACCCGTCAGCGCGTGACCCCCGCTGCTCCGGAAGGCGAGCGGCGGGCACCACCGGGCGTGATCCGGCCACCGCGTGAAGGGGATCAACGGCGGCCGACCGCTGCCACACCGGTGGAGGCGGCGGCGGAACTGGCGGAACGCGGGGTCATTCAGGGTCGCGTAAAAATCGTGGCCGACGAACGAATCAACACCCTCTTCATTATTTCGCGGCCGGCTAACTTCACCTTTTTCGACCGAATTATTGATATTCTTGACCAACCGGTTGATCCGGAAATCATTGTGCGGGTGGTTAATCTGGAATACGCCGTGGCCGAGGACGTGGCCGGCATCCTGAATGATTTTATTGGCGCTGCGGCGGGGGATGAACCGCAACGCGCGCCGCAGAGGGGGGAACAAACCGCCGAGGCACGGGCCGAAGCGCTGCGCGATTTTGCGGCCGGCATGGCGCGCGAACGCCGGACCACCGAACAGGTCAATGGCGAATCTCAAGTGGGCCGTTTATCGGCGCAAACCCGTATTTTATCCGATACCCGCACCAATTCACTGCTGCTGATGGGGCGGCGCAGCGATATTGCCGTGTTGGACGGCATCATAGAGCAATTGGATGTCATGCTGGGCCAAGTCTTAATTGAAGCGGTGATCGTCGAAATCACGCTTGGCGACACGGTGGAAAGCGGCATCGGCTGGTTGCAGCGGACCTTGACCGCGTACAACGAGGAAGCGGTAGGCCCCGGCGGCAGTCTGACCGTCCGCGAACCGGTCGCGGCATTTGGCGGCGGGTTTACGCCCGGAGGATCTATCAACAATCTGAGCCAGGTGGCGGACCAGTTACGTGATGGTCCGTCTGTGCCTGCCGGCGGACTCTCGTACTACCTAACCTTCTTTGAATTGAACCTGGACGCCATCATTCGATTGGCCGCCACCTCGCGCGACGCGCGTATTTTGTCGACGCCGGTCATCCTGACCACCGACAATACCGAGGCCTCGATTATCGTCGGGGAATCGCGGCCGGTGGTGACGTCCACCAGTGCGTCCACGGTAGGCGACCGGACCACCTCGCAATATCAGTTTCGCGACATCGGCATTGATCTGACGGTTACCCCGCGTATCAACCCGCAGCGCTTTGTGGTGATGGATATCCAACAAAGCGCGGACAATGTCGGCGGATTCGAAGAGATTGATGGCAATCGTGTGCCCATCATCACCAAGCGCGAAATGCAAGCGCAGATCGCGGTACGCAACCGAGCCACGATCGTGCTGGGCGGACTGGTCAGTACGGACCGGACCATCAGCACCACGAAAATCCCGATTTTGGGCGATATTCCGCTGCTGGGCCGGCTGTTCCGCACAGACTTTACCGAGGACACACGTACTGAGTTGCTGGTGTTGATCACGCCTTATGTCATGATGACGCCGGAAGAGGCGCGGGCCGAGAGCGCCCGGCTACACCTCCAATCGCATTCCAGCCAAACGGAGTGGCATACCGGTTGGTCCGACAGTGAATTTTCGCGACCACTTGAGCCTGTTCCGCGACCCCCACCTGAACCGGAACCGGAAGCACCGGCTGAGGAACCGGCTCCGCCGGATATCACGATTCCCTTGGAAGAGGGGCACTATGAACGGGAGGAAGTAGAGGACGTCTTACGCTCGTTGCGCGGAACCGGTGCCTTACGCCATCAAGAACCGGCCGGCATAATCCAATGGGACGAACAGGAAGAGCAGATTTTGGACAGACACGAAGAGCCCCCCGCTACCGATGAGGATGCGGACGAACCGGTTCCGACAGCACCTCCCGTTCAGGAGCAGGTGCCGCCCGCCAATATACACGCGCCCATGCCTTTTCGCTGAATAACCCCAAAGGAGTTCCAATATGACCACTAAAAACGCTTACCCTGTTCCCGACGACCAATCACTCGAACAGCAATACACTTGGGCTAAGGACTGGTACGGCCAATACGAAATAGACACCGATCAGGCCATCAAAGCCGCCCTGCAAGTGCCGGTTTCGTTGCACTGCTGGCAGGCCGACGACGTGCACGGCCTGGAAACCCACGAGGGCCAGGTGGATGGCGGCGGTATTATGGCCACGGGCGGATACCCCGGTTGCGCGCGCAACGGTGACGAGATTCGTCAGGATCTGTCCAAAGTCCTGCAGCTCACACCCGGCGTGTTGCGCACTAACATCCACGCCTTTTATGCCGAGACCGGATCGACGCCGGTTACGCGGGACGCCTTGACGGCGGATCATTTTGCGCGTTGGCTGGATTGGGCGGCGGACGAGAAAATCGGCTTGGATTTTAACACCACCTTCTTTGCCCACCCCTTGGCGGCGGACGGGTTTACATTGTCGCACGCGGATGCGGCGGTGCGTGACTTTTGGGTGCAGCACGGCATAGCCTGTCGCCACATTGCCGCCGCCATGGCCGAGCGGCTTGGGTCCCCGTGCGTGCTCAATCATTGGATTCCGGACGGGGCCAAGGATTCGCCGGCCGATCGCTGGGGGCCGCGCGCCCGTTTGGTGGAGTCCTACGACCGCATGCTGGATGACCGGCACGGGGTGGATCGCACCCGCTGCGTGGATGCGGTGGAAAGCAAACTGTTCGGCTTGGGCAGCGAGGATTATGTGGTGGGTTCCTTCGAGTTCTATAGCGCCTTCGCCTTGACCCGCAAACTGCTGCTATGTCTCGACATGGGCCACTATCATCCCACCGAAACCATCCATGACAAATTATCCGCGTTGCTGCAGTTCCACGAACGGTTGCTGATGCATGTCAGCCGCCCGCTGCGCTGGGATAGCGATCATGTAGTTATTTTCAACGACGACCTGAAAGCCGTATTCCTCGAATGGGTCCGCGGCGGGGCTTTGGACCGGGCCGTGGTCGCCATGGATTTCTTTGATGCCAGCATCAACCGCATTGCGGCTTATGTGACAGGTGCGCGGGCGACCCGTAAAGCCATTCTATACGCGTTACTGGACCCGGTGGCACGGTTGCAAGCGGATGAGCGGGCTGGGCGCAATGCGCAAAAGCTGGCGTTGATGGAAGAGTGGAAGACCATGCCGTTCGAAGCCGTCTGGCATAAGCTTTGTTTGCAGGGTGGCGTGCCTCCGGGTGCGGCGTGGCTAACGGACGTGGAAGCCTATGAACGGGACGTACTGGCGCAACGTTAGAAAGGATATCATGAGCAAGAGTCGTAACTATGTCGCATTGGATTTAGGGGCCGGCAGTGGGCGGGCCATGCTGGGATCGCTACGGGACGGCCGGTTGGTGTTGGAAGAGGCACACCGCTTCTCAAATGATCCTGTTTCCCTCCCGGACGGGCTGTACTGGGATGTGCTGCGTTTGTGGGGCAATCTAAAAACGGGCATAACCCGGGCGGCCGAAAAAGCGGGGGCACCGTTGGACGGCTTGGCAGTGGATACGTGGGGGGTGGATTATGGCTTGCTGGACGGGGCCGGACGCCTCCTGGGCAATCCCTATAATTACCGTGATGCGCGCACGGACGGCATGATGGACGCAGCCTTTGCCAAAGTTTCGCAAGCGGACATTTTCAAGGCCACCGGCATCCAGTTCATGCAAATCAACACGCTGTACCAGTTGCTGGCCCAGGTGGAAGCCAACGATCCCCGCCTGCAGGCGGCCGAGCGCTTGCTGTTGATGCCGGACTTGTTCAATTACTGGTTTACCGGCGAGGCTCGTGCCGAGCAAACGATTGCCAGCACCAGCCAATGTTATGACCCACGCGCCGGCACGTGGGCCACGGAGATGCTGAAAGCGTTGAATATTCCGTGCGAGCTTTTCGCTGACATCGTTATGCCCGGCACTAAAATCGGTGCGCTGCGCACCGTGCTGGCGGATGAATTGGGCGTTGATCCCATGCCCGTGATTGCGGTCGGCAGCCATGATACGGCCAGCGCAGTGGCGGCCGTGCCCTTTACCGGGAGCGGGGAGGCGTTTCTGAGTTCGGGCACATGGTCACTGCTGGGCACGGAATCACCACAACCGGTTATTACGGAAGCGAGTCTGCGTTACAACTTCACCAACGAGGCTGGTGTCAGCGGGACTACGCGCTTGCTAAAAAATATTACGGGCCTTTGGATCACCCAGGAAATGCGCCGTGTGTGGACCGCCGCCGGGGAAAAAATATCGTACGACGACATGGCCGACTTGGCGCAGACGGCGGACCCCTTTACCGTGTTCATCGACGGCGATGATCCGCTCTTCATGCCGCCCGGCGACATGTGCGAGCGAATCGCGCAATTTGCGCAGCAAACCGGGCAACCGGTACCGGCGGATCGGGCCGCCTTTATTCGGGCCGCGTTTGAAAGCCTGGTCTTCAAATACCGGGCGGTGCTCGATATGCTGGAAACGCTGACGGGCGAGGCCATTCATACCCTGCATATTGTGGGGGGCGGCACGCGCAACACATTTTTGAATCGTTGGATTGCCTCGGCCACCGGACGCACGGTCAAGACCGGACCGTCGGAAGCGACAGCAGCCGGTAATGTCCTGTTGCAAATGATGGCCACCGGCGAACTAAATGACTTGGCCGCAGGACGTGAGTGCATCCGTCAATCGTTCCCCTCGGAAACGTTCGAACCCGAAGACCAAGCCCCTTGGGACGCGGCCTATCCGCGCTATCGGGAGATTTTAGAGCGGCAAGGTTAGGTAAAGGGTTAACGAGAACGGCACCGCGAACGGCGGACGATTGATTTTCACTCGTTAACCACTCTCGTCGCCGTTCGCGTTCACCGAAAAGAGAAAGAACATGGAAAAGAATATGAATGCCAAAGAAGTACAAGAACAATTGCTGACCTTATCTCATGACCTTGGTCAGGAAGACCGGCGGTTAGCGATGTTGGGTGAAGGGAATACCAGTGCCGCGATTGGGGACGGCACATTCTGGGTTAAAGCATCGGGATCACGACTGTCGACCCTCAAGCCGACCGATCTAAGCCGGGTGGTAATCGAGAAAGCGCTCGCGGTCTTGGACGAAACCGGTTTGGACAATGCGGCGGTGAATCAGCGGCTACAGACCACATTGTATGACCCGGACCATAAACAACCTTCCGTGGAGACGTTCTTGCACGCGCTCTGTTTGACGATCGGCGGTGCCCAGTGGGTAGGCCACACGCATACCGACTCGGTGCTGTCCATCTTATGCAGTAGCGTCGGAGCCACCCCCTTTCTGCAGCACATCTACCCGGACGAAATTGTCGTCTGCGGTCGACACATCGCCGTGGTACCGTACGTCGATCCCGGGTTACCGCTCGCAGTGGCGGTGCGCGACGCGTTACAGGAATACCGCGACACGCATGGGGTGGGGCCCAAGGTGCTGCTGATGGTAAATCACGGGCCCGTGGCACTGGGACAATCGGCAGGCGAGGTGTTGAACATCATGCTCATGCTCGACAAGTGGGCGCGGATACTAATTGGGACGCAAGCCTTTGGTGGTCCCAACTACCTGTCGTCAGAAGAGGCGGACCACCTTGATAACCGGCCGGACGAACACTATCGCCGCAAGCAATTAGCCGGTTAACCCGCGTTCCACGCTGGTATTCCGCTCCGTTGCCGACAGCTGCTCCCATTTCGGCTTGCGCCGGGAAATCAGGCTGGTAGAGTTTGGCGGCATGAATATTGCAGCGTATCTGGCCCGACACGAACAGAAAGATTTATTGCGCCTACTGACCTGCGGCAGTGTGGATGATGGCAAATCCACGCTGATTGGTCGCCTGCTGTACGATACGCACATGATCTATGAAGATCAGTTGGCCGCCATCCACAAGGATTCCCTCGCCCACGGCACAACCGGCACGGATTTTGATCCGGCACTGCTGACGGACGGCCTGAAAGCGGAACGCGAACAGGGCATCACCATCGATGTCGCCTACCGCTACTTTTCAACCGACAAACGCAAGTTCATTATCGCCGACACCCCGGGGCACGAACAATACACACGCAACATGGCCACCGGCGCGTCGCACTGCAACCTGGCAGTGGTGCTGATCGACGCCCGGCTGGGCGTGATCACCCAGACCCGCCGCCACAGCTTCATCGCTTCCCTGCTCGGCATCAAACACGTCATCGTGGCGGTCAACAAAATGGACTTGGTCGACTGGTCGGAAGACGTTTTTGATCGCATTCGCGCCGATTATAACGACGCCATTGCACGGCTCGGCTTCGTGGATATCCACTTTATTCCCATGTCGGCCTTGCACGGCGATAATGTGGCCACGCCCAGCACCCATATGCCGTGGTATACGGGCCCCACGTTCCTGCACCACCTGGAGAACATCAATATCGCAACCGATCGTAACCTGGTGGATATGCGTTTCCCGGTACAATACGTGATCCGGCCCGACCTCAATTTCCGTGGTTTTGCGGGCACGGTGGCCTCCGGCGTACTGCGCCGCAGCGACGCGGTCATGTGCCTGCCTTCCCAGCGCACCACGCGCATCAAGCAGATCATAGCCGCCACCGGCGAAGTGGAGGAGGCGTTCCCGCCCCTAGCGGTGACGGTCACCTTGGAGGACGAAATAGATGTCAGCCGCGGGTGCATGCTGGTTCATCCCAACAACCAACCCAAGGAAGGCACTGACTGGGAAGCTATGCTGGTTTGGATGCACGAGGACGCCGCCCAGCCGGGCCGCACCTATCTGGTCAAACACACCACCAACACCGTGCCGGCCACGTTGACCGAAATCCGCTACCAGATCGACGTCAACACCATGCGCAAAGCCAACACAGCCCCCGCACTGGCCATGAACGAAATCGGCCGCGTCCGCTTGACGTTGCACCGCGCGCTGGCCTACGACGACTACACCCGCAACCCGGAAACCGGTAACTTTATTCTCATCGACCGCCTCAGCAACGCCACCGTAGCCGCCGGCATGATTCTTGACCGACCCGCAGTCAAGTCCGCCGAAAACATCGCTGCCACCCGCAACATCGTCCGGGAACAACCGCTGGTTTCCGGTGCTGAACGCGAACAGCGCTTCGGCCAGCGTGGTGCCACGCTCTGGCTAACAGGCTTGAGCGGGTCGGGCAAGTCCACGATTGCCAAGGAACTGGAACAAGCACTGATCGCGCAAGGCCACTTCTGCTATGTACTCGATGGCGACAATATCCGACACGGCCTGAACAAGGATCTCGGCTTCAGCGCCGAAGACCGGCGCGAAAACATCCGCCGCATTGCAGAAGTGGCCGCGTTGTTCAGCGATGCCGGCCTGATCGTCATCACGGCGTTCATCTCCCCGTACCGTGCCGATCGCGACAATGCCCGCGAAATCGTCGGGACCGACCGCTTTCTGGAGGTACACGTCAGCACGCCGCTCGCAGTGTGCGAGCAGCGCGATCCGAAAAAGCTCTACCAAAAAGCGCGGCGCGGCGAGATTCCTCAATTTACCGGTATTAGCGATCCGTACGAGGCACCCCTGACACCGGAAATTGAGATCGATACATCACACTGTAGCCTGACGGAAGCCGTTGACCGCTTGATCACAGAATTGAAATCGCGCACCTTTATCCCCTCCACCGACTCATGACCATCGCCACCCACCAGTACCCGACGCTGCCCGCCGCCCCACCTGCGCGCGCGCCGTTGTTGGCGGCATCCGTAGAAGCCGCTTACGTGGCTGGCGAGTCGATAATGAAGGTGTACGCCGAAGCATTCAGCGTCGAATATAAAGCCGATGATTCGCCGCTAACAGCGGCTGACCGGGCCGCGCACGCCGACATTACCGCCGTGCTGGCGAAAACCAATTTACCCATTATGTCGGAGGAAAGTGCCCAGGCCCCCTATGCCACGCGCCGCCATTGGCCTGCGTTCTGGCTGGTCGACCCGTTGGACGGAACCAAAGAATTTGTGAAACGCAACGACGAGTTCACCGTGAACATCGCATTAATCGAAAATGGGCAACCCGTGCTAGGCGTCGTGTACGCCCCGGCCTTGCAGGACGGCTACATTGGATTAGCAGGTGTGGGCGCGTTTCGCAGCCAACAGCAACAGCCATTCACCGCGCTGCCGGATCGCCCTGCGGTGGACGGGCCATTGCGCGTGGTGGCCTCACGATCGCACCCCACACCCGACACGGAAGCGTTTGTAGCGCGCTTAACAGCGGATGGTCGCCCGGTCGAACGGGTCACGCGCGGTAGCGCGCTGAAGCTGTGCATGGTGGCGGCCGGCGCGGCGCACTGTTACCCGCGGCTGGCCCCCACCATGGAATGGGATACCGCCGCTGCGCAGGCCGTCTTGAACAGCGTGGGCGGACAAGTGGTCGTCTATGACGACGCAGCCCGCACGGCGTTCATGGCCAATGGTTTGCCTGCCCTGTCGGCGTTGCCGCAATTGACCTATAACCGTGCGGACCTGGTGAATCCGTGGTTTGTCGCTTTGCATCCGGGAGTCTTATGAAACCGCACTATCAGACCACACACTTACAGCAACTGGAAGCGGAGAGCATCCACATCATCCGCGAGGTGGCGGCGGAATTTGCCAACCCGGTGATGCTGTATTCCATCGGCAAGGATTCCTCCGTCATGCTGCGCCTGGCCCAAAAAGCGTTTCAGCCCGGTCCAATCCCGTTCCCGTTAATGCATGTCGATACGCGCTGGAAATTCCGGGAGATGATTGCCTTTCGCCAACGTATGGCCGAGGAGATCGGTTTCAAACTACTGGTCTGGACCAACCCGGAGGGGGCGGCACAAAACATCAACCCCATCGATCACGGCTCGGAAAAACACACGCACATCATGAAAACCGAGGCGTTGAAACAGGCGCTGAACCATCACGGTTTCGATGCGGCCTTCGGCGGCGCACGGCGCGACGAGGAAAAATCGCGCGCCAAAGAGCGTATCTTCAGTTTTCGCAACACCCATCACCAGTGGGACCCGAAGAACCAGCGCCCGGAGCTGTGGGGACTCTATAACAGCCGGGTCAATAAAGGCGAATCGATCCGGGTCTTTCCCTTGTCGAACTGGACCGAGCTCGACATCTGGCTGTACATCATGAAAGAGGAAATCCCGGTGGTGCCCCTCTACTTCGCGGCCGAACGGCCCGTGGTGCCGCGCAGTGGCACGTGGATTATGGTGGACGATGACCGGCTTCCGCTGGAGCCCGGTGAACGCCCTCAAATGAAGCGGGTTCGATTCCGCACGCTGGGTTGCTACCCGTTGACCGGTGCTGTGGAGTCGGAAGCGGACACCATCGAGAAGATCGTAGAGGAAATGCTGCTGGCCAAACAATCCGAGCGGCAAGGTCGCGTCATCGATTACGACGGTGCGGCGAGCATGGAAGAGAAGAAAAAGGACGGCTATTTTTGATGGCAAGACATCGGTCCCCGGCCAAGACCACCTGGCACCCCACACTGGCCGCCACCGACAGCACTTTTTGGCGTCAATGGGTTGAGACCGAACAGGGCGTACACTTGGCGGATGTCCCGCCGGGCGCCGCCGCTTTCTTGATCGCCGCCGTGCAGGCGGTACTGCAGCGCCCGGTCGTGGCGGTGGTCGACGGCCCGCGCGCCATTGACGACCTGGCCCGCGACCTGACGGCCTTGCGCGGCGAACCAACGGCCTGCTATCCGCCATGGGAAAGTCTGCCGGGCCGCGGTCAAGTCCCGCTGGCCGACTTGCTCGGGGCCCGACTGGAGGTATTGCAAGCCTGCGTGGCCGGCACGCCGCCGCCCGTGCTCTGTACTAGTGTGCAGGCGCTGATGCAAAAGACCAGACGGCCCACCGATTGGCAGCACCAGCAATGCCCCTTGCGTACCGGTGAAGACTATGCGTTCACCCAATTGTTGGAAACGCTGGACACGCTCGGCTACACCTTCGAGCCGGAAGTCCATGCCAAAGGCGAAGCCGCGCATCGAGGCGGCATTGTGGATTGCTGGCCGCCTACCGAAGATTACCCGCTACGCCTTGAGTTCTTCGGGGACACCTTGGAATCCATTCGGGTGTTTGATCCGGCCGACCAGCGATCCATCGATAGCCGCACCGCCACCACCGTGTGGCCCGCCCGTGAATTCCAGTCGGACAGCGCTAAAACCCTACAGGCCCGTGTCATCGACTACTGCCCGCCCGCCAGTTTGTTTGTCTGGTGCGACGCGGATCGCATTCGCGATCATGCCGTGCAGTATGAACAATTGATGGCGGACACCGCTGCCGCCGATTTCATCGTGGGTTATCGGCAACTGCGGCAGGCCATCAAACAACGGTTTCCAGCCGGGCCGATTTATCTAGACGGCCACCAACCACGCGGCACGGTTGCCGGCCCCATGACATTTGAGCCACTGGCGGGCTTGCCGGCTTTGGACCGCGCCGAGTTGGACCAAAGCGAACTGGAAAACCTGCGCCACCAATTCGTTGCTGAACTGGAAGCGCACGCGGCGGCGGGCGACACGGTCCGCTGCTATTTTGGGACGGTCGGCACACGCGAACGGTTCGAAGAATGGCACGCCCAACGCATAACGGAGCCGACCCGCCTGATCCACACGGTTGGACCCCTATCCCAAGGCTTTCATTATCCTGCTGATCGCCTGTGGTTAGTCGCCGAACAGGACATCTACGGCCAAACCCGCCGGGGCCGCGAGCACTACGAACCACGCACGCGGCGGCGGGCGAAACGCGAGCCGCAGGGACCGCGCATCACGGAATGGCGCGATATCCAGCCGGGCGAATTGGTGGTCCACATCGACCACGGCATTGGCCGCTACCTAGGGCTGTACCAAATTGAAACGCAAGGACAACGGCAGGAGGTGTTGTCCATTGAATATGCCGACGAGGCGCGCATCTATCTGCCCGTGGCCCAGGCGCACCTGCTCAGCCGCTATGTCGGATTCGGCAAGCAACGCCCCGACCTGCACGCCTTGGGCGGCAAACGCTGGACCCGTGAAAAGGCCGCCGCCGAGCGCGCCGTGCGCGACCTGGCCGCTAATCTGCTCGAAACGCAGGCCCTGCGCCAAACCAAGTCCGGCCACGCCTTTGCCGCCGACGCCCCCTGGCAACACGAATTTGAGCAGGCGTTCCCGTTTGAAGAAACGGAAGACCAAGCGCGCGCCATCCAGGATGTGAAAAACAACATGGAAAGCGCTCGTCCGATGGACCGCCTGATCTGCGGCGATGTCGGTTACGGCAAGACTGAAGTGGCTATGCGCGCGGCGTTCAAGACCGTAATGGATGGGCGGCAAGTGGCCTTGCTGGTACCGACTACCGTACTGGCCCAGCAACATTACGAAACCTTTCGCGAACGCATGGCCGCCTTTCCAGTACGCATCGAAATGCTCAGCCGCTTCCGGACGCGCGGCGAGCAGAAACAAATAGTGGACGATCTCAACGCCGGGCGCCTGGACATTGTGATCGGGACCCATCGCTTGGTACAACCGGATGTCCAGTTCAAACAGCTCGGGCTGGTCATTGTGGACGAGGAACAACGTTTCGGCGTCGAGCACAAGGAACACCTGAAATCGCTGCGGCAACTGGTCGATGTCTTGACGCTGACCGCCACGCCGATTCCGCGCACGCTTTACATGAGCCTCACGGGCGCGCGCGACATCAGCACCATTCAAAGTCCGCCCCAGGAACGGCTGCCCGTGGAAACCATTGTCACCCAATACCGTGACGAGATCGTGCGTGACGCGATCCGGCGCGAGCTGAGCCGGGAAGGACAGGTCTTCTACCTGCACAACCGAGTTAAAACCATCGAGCGCACCCTGCGCCACTTGCAAAAACTGGTGCCGGAAGCGCGCATCGCCGTAGGCCACGGCCGCATGCACGAGCGAGAGCTGGAAGCCGTGATGAACGATTTTGTGCAACGGCGGTATGACATCCTGCTCTGCACCACGATCATCGAAAGTGGTGTGGATATTCCCAACGTCAACACCATCCTGATTGAACGCGCGGACCGCTTCGGGTTATCGGATTTATATCAATTGCGCGGGCGCGTGGGACGTTACAAGCACAAGGCGTACGCCTACCTGTTGCTGCCGCGTCATGGCCGGTTGTTTACTGCGGCCCAGGATCGGGTGCGGGCCATCCGCGCCTATTCCGGGCTGGGTTCCGGCTTCAAGCTGGCCATGCGCGACCTGGAAATACGCGGTGCCGGCAACATCCTCGGCGCGGCCCAAAGCGGCCACATCGCCGCTGTCGGTTTTGATCTCTACTGCCAATTCCTCAAACGCACCATTGCCCAGTTAAAAGGCGAGGCCCCGCCGCCGATCATTCAAGTGGATTTGCGGTTGGACTTCATCGATCCCGACCCGGCCAACGCCGACAGCGCAGCCGCCACCGTTATTCCGCCCGCCTATGTCGACGACGAACACGCCCGCGTCACCTTGTATCGGCGGATTGCCGCCCTCAGTGCCGAGATGGAAGTGACTGATTTGCGCACCGAGCTCAAGGACCGGTACGGTCCTGTCCCGCCCGCCCTCGACCGCCTGCTGAAAATCGCCACGCTCAAAATCCGCGCCCACGCGTGCCAGGTCGATGAGCTCGAAGTGCGCGACGGTAAGATCATGATGAAGCGCAACGGCCAATGGTGCATGTCCGGCCACCGCTTCCCCCGTCTCCAGACGCAGACCCCCACCGCCCGTTTGGACGAACTGCTCACCCTGCTCCCGTCCAATTCGCGTGACACCTAACGACAACCTCGTGAACGCCCGTGCGAAGCCATCGCACGCCACCCAATCGGTTATGGCTGGGAACAGTCCACACTGAGCCTACGCTTGAATAAGGCGGTAGCTAAGCTTTTTTTGATGATGCGCAACCGCCACCACCGCTCGCAAGAGCCGACGGACAGGGCTCACACTTCTCGAACTGTGATCCGTTCCCGCCTGGCCAGCTAATATGGAGAGTGATGCCTGAAGAGTGCGGGGACAGGGACGGGGACAGGGACAGAGAATATGGGCGGAACTCGGACCGCACCTCCCAAGCATAATCCGCCAATCAATCATACAGTTACTGGAAATCAATGACTTACACAACAGGGTCTGTCCTTGCAGGGCCGGTATAGATAACGTGAGGCGTGACGTGCGCCTGGATTGCGCGAGCGGGCGGGTGCGGACTACGAGGTCCACACCGTGAAAGCCAATAAACCGGCGAAGAAGAGCGTGATCAGGGCGGCAATCTGATTGAAGTTCAGCCTGAATTTGCGCAATCCCGTCAGCCGGTCGTCCCAGCGCGCCACACCCCAACGATAAACCGCCAGCGCGGCTACCAGCGTCCCGGCAAACAGTAGGAGTTTGTCGGGGCCAACCGCCCCGCGCACGGCGTATTCCGGGCCGAATATCAGGGCGATAGCCGGTCCGCCCAGCACGCCTCCGGTCAGAATGGCCACACCGAACAGCAGGGAAATGGCGACCACAAACGGGTCCGATTCCGTGCGGACATGTTCCGGCGGCCGTCCGAATAGAATCGTGCAATACTTCACAAACAGCAGGAGGGTGCCGAAGTTGATGAAGTACAAACCCAGCTCGGCCGGATTCCCGGCGGCCCCCTGTGCAATGAAGTACTTGGATATGCTGCCGTTAAAAAAGGGGGCGCCGGTGATACCCAGGATGCCGGCCAGCGCGCCGAATCCCACCCACGGCATACGATGCAGTACGCCGCGGATTTCGCGGTAGACGCGCGTATCATAGGCCTCGGTGATCACCCCGGCGGTCAAGAAGAGCAGGCCCTTAAAGAGAGCGTGGTTGATGATGTGATACATGCTGCCCCAGTATGCCTCCGCCGTGCCGAGATTCAGCCCCACCACAATCAACCCGACCTGGCTGATGGTGGAATACGCCAGCATCAACTTGATATCCTGCTGAACGGCACCCAGCAGGAAGCCCAGCGTGGACGTGATAAATCCGACCACCAGAAAGAAGGCTTCCGCATTGACCACCGGGACAAAGACCTGGTTCAGGCGAATCAGTAAATAGACACCCAGCTTTACCTGTACGCCGGAGAGCACGGCGGATACGATGGGTGGCGCGCTCGGCGCCCCATGCGCACGCGGCAGCCAGCTAAAGAGCGGCCACAAGGCCGCCTTCATTGCCACGGCGGTCATGATCAACGCGTAAGGAACCAAGGCGGCCCGGGGATCTTCGAGCTCGGCCAGTCGTTCGTGGATCAATTCCAGGTCGAGTACACCGGTGATCCGGTAGAGATAGGCGATCCCCAACGTCATGAACGCCATCCCGGTGAAGTTCATCATGATGTAGACGATACCGTCGTAGACCGACTGCTTGTCTTGGCGGTACATGATCAGAATCGCCACGCCGATCATGCCCAGTTCCAGGATGACATAGATGTTGAACACGTCACCACTCAGCAGCACACCGAAAATGGCCGCTTCCAGGAGCAGAAATAAAAAGATGAACGTTTTGTCGACGTAACCGGCCCGGGCCGCAAAGCAATAGGTGGCCGTAAAGAAAAACGCCGTGAGCAAGACCAGGGGGGCGGAGATGGTGTCGGCGACCAGCCGGATGGCCACTCCCGGCGGCCAGTTAGCCAAGTATTGCGCCACCGCATCGCCCCAGCGCACTTGGGCGAACAGGTGCAGCGCGGCAGCGGTCAGCACGATATTACCTAACCCCATACCCAACTGATAGGCGCGACGCGGCAGAAAAAATGTGACGGCACCCAACAGTACAGGTCCCAGCACCAATAGGTGAAGCGGCCATGCCTGCATACGCCTACCGCTCCCGCCCGCCCGTCCTTATTGCGCCAAACACCATTTGCGGAACTCCTCCTTGAATGCCCAGCCTGCCCTGTGCAGTGCCGGCTGTCAACCCGCCAGCCATTCACGTGATAGGTAACGCGGCTATCCTCGACATACCCGCATAATGAAAATAACGCGCTCATGACGAGCGACGGCTTAAATAACTTGAGGAGAAAAAAATGAATACATATGATTCAGCTTTGGTTCGTTTGGTTTACGCGAGCCGTATGACCAAGACATGCGGCCCACAGGAGCT
The DNA here is from genome assembly GCA_003562335.1 of PVC group bacterium. Taxonomy (GTDB): domain Bacteria; phylum Verrucomicrobiota; class Kiritimatiellia; order SLAD01; family SLAD01; genus SLLF01. Next base: position 16,094 of record PWVE01000162.1, on the reverse strand, counting down.
GGCGGACATTATGGAGGCGTCGCGGAAGAACAATGATGTGGCGGGAATAACCGGTTCGCTCTGCTATTCGGCTAGCGGCTTTCTACAGTGCCTGGAAGGCTCGCGTACGGACGTGAACGACGTTTACCGGCGCATTGTGAATGATCCGCGCAACGACCAAGTGACCCTGCTGTCTTACGCGTCGATCGATGAACACCTGTTTGGCCGCTGGTCAATGGCCTATATTCGCGCAGACGCCGTCGATCGCATGATCTTGCTCCAACACGGCCTGCGTGACGGTTTTGATCCTTTCGAGCTCAATCCTGATCAAGCCCTGGGTTTCCTTTACGATACGGCCAAAGAGCGCGCCGCGTTTCTCGCCAGCCAACTGCAGCCCGCCTGAAAGCCGATTGCGCTGTAAATAATTGATGGAGTACCTGCTTGAGAACGTGTGTGGAGGCTGTTGTTGAACTCGGAAGGATTTGGTCATGCCGAGCTTGCCGACATCTAGGAATCGAGCCAACGACTGTCGCGTTGGCAACGGATTCACAGGCGACGCGGCTCGCGCAGTGTGTCCCGCGCTTGAAAAAGCCGTGGTTTCCACTATACTCCATTGATGAATAGCAACCGCCACCGCTCGCCGGGGCCAACGGACAGGTGCTCACACTTTCCGAACTGTGATCCCTGCTCGCTGGGCCGGCTAATGTGGGGCGTGGTGTTTTGGTGGTGCGTAGCGCATCAACCCCTCTTTGCGCAACAACCCGAAAATGTGACTGCCTTCCACCGTTCCGGCCAAACTTTTCTGACTTGGGACGAGTTAAGCACCCCTAGCGATGCACAATACCGCGTGTATCGCCACGATGCGCCCATCACCGAAACCTCGCTTGCACAGGCCGTTCCGCTGGCAACCATTGCGAAAAACTCTGCGTGGCATGCCCGGGAGAATGCCCGGTTCATCATTGAAGATCTAGGCGACCCGCTACAGGCCGGCCGCAGCTTGTTTGTCTACACCCCGAAGGAGGCAGGCACCTTTTACTACGCCGTAACCGTGATCACAAACGGCGTCGAGAATCAGGCCGAATTCGGACTCACCGCCGACCTAGTGGAGGAACCCGCTGAACCAACGCCTGTGTTGATCCGGGAGCAAGGTCGTTCCCGGGTCTATACGCAGTTCATGGATTACGAAAACTGGAACCCTACGTTTAGTGGTTACGCCTACAATTATGCGGTCAATGTCGACCCCGACGTAAACACCAACACGTCGGCTCCACTGTTTCTTGACCTGCACCAGCGCAGCAATAAATATAGCGTTCGTGATCGGCCGCAGTTCAGATTACCGGGAATCGAAATCAGCGTGGATGACCCAGGGAACACTTGGCATTACGGATTCAGTGCCACTTGGGATTTTTCCGCCGAGGGGGATCCCCAAACGGGCCCCATCGTTAATTTCACCGAATATCGACACCTACGTGCGATCGATGAAGTGATCCGCAATCCCGATTATTATGTAGACACCGATCGCATTTATGTTTTCGGATCATCCATGGGCGGTAGCGGAGCACTATCAATGGGGTTGCGCTATCCCAACGTGTTCGCCGCTGCCTTTTGCTGGCAGCCGATGACCGATTACGGGACAGCAGCCGATATTCCAGGGGGGCATTGGTGGGACTTCTATCCCAAATGGGGATCAACCGCAGTCAACCTGCCCGTTGAAAACCGTGGCCCGCACGCCGAACATCTAGCCATTCACGACGGCACCGGGGTATATGATTGGATGAACCATATCCTTCAAATCGAGAGTCGACCCGACGACGAATCCGCCTTTATCTTCTTTCATCACGGTAAAAACGACTCGACTATCGACTGGCTCACACAGGGCAAACCGTTGCCGGGGGCGATGTACCGCGGCCGACGCGGTTTCCACGCCATGCTTGACGGATCGGCTCATGCCGGTTTTGGTTCGAACGAGGTGCGCGATTATGCGATCCCAAATTGGAGCCCCATACTTGCGGATTTCACCCGCAATTCGAGTTTCCCGGCCTTCTCCATGGCCAGCGGTAATGCGCCCGTGCCGCCCCCCAGCGACGACACGGTCAGCCTGTACAACCAACACTTGGAATGGTCATCCGCATTGAATGATTTTGATGGCGACGTGGTCGACACCCCGGCACACTATGCCATCACCCTGCGCTCCACCAATACCACACAAACGGCGCGGGTGACGTTGCGCCGTCTGCAGGCCTTTTCCCCCACGCCGGGACAACGCATTATTTGGCGAAATACACGCCTGGCAGACGATACCATGATCGGGTTCGGCATACTCGCGGTTGATCCCAACGGGTTGGTATCCGTGCCGCAGGTGGAAATTTCCCCCGACGGTAACCGTCTCGAATTCTTTCCGGACGAACCACCGGACACCCCGTTGGGCGATCCGCCGGCCATCTGGTACGAAGCGGCCGGACTTGATCCGGAAGATCCCCAAAGTGATCCCGATGCCGATTACGACGGCAGCGGACTGAGCAATCGACGCGAGTACTGGGGTGGGACCAATCCGCGCAATGCGGATTCCCGCTTCGCCATCCTGGCCCAGGAATCGGATCACATCAGCTGGGCCGCAGCGCCCGGCTTCCGGTACATCGTTGAGTTCAGCACCAATCATGTGGATTGGGTGGCGATCACCAACCCGCTATTGGCGGAAGAGCTCATAGAAGCCACCTCTATACCGGAGCCCGTCACGCCGCACGGGATCATGCGCATCAAGCTGGATATGCAAACCAACCCTTAACGCAGATCATAACCTGAAAGAGACCTTCCTTGTTACCGCCGGGACAACCGGCCAGCTACGCGCTTTACGGCGGTGGGTTTTGATTGTAAGATGGCCGCATCGAAACTAGCGACTCACACTTGGCGAGGTTATTTTGAACGAGACAAATAAATGGGCGATGTTGTCGCCGATATTAAAGGCTACGGCCACGTATTTCTTTTTAACCGGCTTGCTGCTGGCGCTATTCCCAAGCCGCATCTTTACGATGTTGGGCGTCGCGCCCCCCTACCCCCTTTTCATGGCGCGGGCGCTGGGTATTGTCGCCGCCGTCTACGGCTTCAATCTGGCTTTGGCCGCCAACACATTGGTCCGTAATTGGCTACTACTGTTTGCGGGGTTGCTGTCCACATTGATCCTGATCATCCTCCTGTTCATTGGCGTGATCAGCGGACAAATCATGACGGAACCCGGGTGGTGGGTGATACTGGTGCTCCTGATTGGACACGTTCCACTGGGGTTGATCGTGGGGCACCTCGCCCGCGCACCGGCCGGTGGTCCGCCACCGCCGACCCGGCTGCCAACGGAACTAAACCTGGATAAGTTTGTAACGCAGGATGGCCGCTCATTGGCGTCGCTGTCTGACGAAGGCCCTATCTTGCTGGTGCTGTTACGACACTTGGGCTGTACCTTTTGCCGGGAAACGCTGGCGGATATTGCCGCCCAACGACACGCCATTGAATCCGCCGGGGCGCGCATTGTGTTTGTGCACATGGGCGAGGACGAAAAGACCCGCTACCTGTTTGAACGCTACCGTTTGGAAGATATACCGCGTATCAGCGACCCGGATGCCGCGTTGTACCGGACCTTGGGACTGGAACGCGCCAGTTTAATGCAGGTGTACGGGCCCGGCATGTGGCGCTACACGGTTCAGTCCATTCTACTGGATGGCCACGGCATGGGCCAAATCGTGGGTGACCGCTTCCAGATGCCGGGTGCCTTCTTGATTCATAAAGGCACGGTGGTCAGCGGATTTCGTCATCAACGCATCTCGGATCATCCGGATTACATGGGCATGGTACGCTGCTTGACCAGCGGTGAGGATATTAGCTACTGACGGAACCCATCCCTGCGGAGCAGGCATCAAACGGTACCCACCCCGTCACCCAGGCAAATGCCGAGCTCGCGGGCGGTATTAACCCAAGCATGGTCAGTGGGAACCAATTTTTTTTGACCCGCCACTTTTTTGAGGAGAACAGGTTCAGTATGGTCCCCACGCGCAGCAATTAGATACCCGTATTGCCCCTCGGCCAGTTGGCGGGCACAGGCGGTACCGAGACGGGTGGCCAATAGGCGATCGGCTGAACTGGGCGTGCCGCCACGCTGAAGATGTCCCAAAATAGTCAACCGGGACTCCAATCCGGTGCGAGCCTCCAACTCGGCGGTCAAGTTGACCGTGTGATTGACATGTTCTTTATGAAAAGCTTCCAGCTCCGCGGACGCCGCTTTCTTCTGGGCCTTCTTCTTGGCTTTATTCTTTTTGGCCACCAAAAGCTCAATCTGCTCCGCTTGACTCTTTGACATAGCCCCTTCGGCAACGACGACAATGCTATACGTTTTGCCGCTCCGCGATCGCTTGCGAATGGCTTCGGCTACGTGCTCGACCTGATGAGGGATTTCCGGAAGTAAAATAACCTCCGCCCCACCGGCAATCCCTGCCGCCAAGGCCAGCCAACCAGCGCGATGTCCCATCACCTCGACCACGATCACGCGGCCGTGGCTCATCGCCGTTGAATGCAAGCGGTCAATCGCTTCTGTGGCTATACCCACCGCCGTATCAAAACCGAAGCTCACATCTGTAAAGGCCACATCATTATCGATGGTCTTGGGTAGGGTTAAAATGTTCAGTCCCGCTGCCTGCAAGCGTAAGGCGTTTTTTTGTGTTCCGCCGCCACCAATACAGACCAGGGCATCCAAATGATGCTTGCGATAAGTTTCCACGATGGCATCCGTCATGTCGCGCACCGTATCGCCCATGGGCATGCGATGAGGTTTGTCGCGGCTTGTGCCCAAGATGGTCCCGCCATCGGTCAGAATGCCTGACAGCAAGTGATGATCCAATTCCAGAAACCGGTTCTGGACCAGCCCGCGAAACCCATCCTTGAATCCGATGAACCGCATACCAAACGCTTCCTGCCCCGCGCGAGCCACACCACGGATGGCCGCATTCAATCCGGGACAATCGCCACCACTGGTTAAAACGCCGATATGCTTACTCATACTACCCCCATCTAAAATTAAACACGTCGGGTGGTCAATGGTCTTTCGGGGCCGAACCGCTGCTTCGCCCGTAGCGTGCCAACGCGTCCGGGAACCCGCACTGTCCGCAGCGGGAACGATCGTTTAGACAAAAATCCTGAAAGATTTGATGAAGTCCCTGGCGGGTCAGGGCATCCCGGTAGAGGCTCGGCGCGTGATCACGGCCGAATAAGTAGAACGCCGTTTGCTTTACAATCCCATTGTCCCCTTCCGGCGGCAACGCCTCCAACGCGTGGGTGACCGCCTCCGTATAGCCGTCTTGTGCGGCCAGCCAGGGAATCCAGACATTGGCCAGCATAGCGGCTGCCCGGGTGGCCCCCACCAAGGCGACCGGCGTGGCGCGCGGGCGGCCGGTCAGGCTAAGGCGCGCACACAGATAGTCGTCGTGCAAAGATTCCAGGTAATGGCGCCCGGCCTTGACCCAGTCGCGGGGCTGGGTCCCGGCCAAGGTGGTAATAGTGGTTGGTAGTAACGTTGGACCGGCAAACATCAGGGCGGCCGCCATCAAGCGCCGCGCGGGATGGTTGGTGGGGCGCATACCGTCCAAGCGCCATTCCGGTGTGGGCGCGCGATTCTCATAGCGGGCCCGTTGCCGCCACCAGACATCCCATAGTTGGCGCACCCAGCGGGCCGTGGCCGGGTCGCCATAGCGGCGATCACCGGACGGCAACAAACCTGCGACACCCAACAGCACCGCATAGGCGGCGATGGGCTGTCCACCACTTACCGCCCGTAATTCCGCCACGGGCGCCAGCCGGGCCAGTTGGCGACCAGCCGCTTTGTTGTGTTTATACCCCAGCGCAGCCAGCGTTTCTTCGTACAGCGCCTGCTCGGGATCCTGCTCCGCCATGCGCTGGCGGAGTCGTTCGGCCTTACGCCGCAGCCGTTCTTCGCCGGCCGCCAGCAGCACCGCCCGGCGGGCGGCAGGCGGGAATCCCGCCAACACCTGCGCGCACGGCGGCCGGTCGGCCCGGGCCCCGTACGGATAGGCGGCCACATCAATGTGCTCGAACGCGAAACCGGGTTGCCGGGCCAACGCGTCGCGCAAAACAATATGCACCGCGCCCGGCACGGGTTGCGGCTCGGCCGCGCCGGGGAAATAGGTCACATGTACCCGAACCTGCTGGTAGCGCGGATCTGATCCGTGACCGTGCGCAACCCAATCGGCGGGATGAATATGCAGCTCCACGTCGCCCGCCACCCGGCGGCGATCCGGTCCAATCCGCAGCACCGCCCCCAGAAAATCCGGCCCGGCTTCCTGATTCCAGCTGCCCGGATGTTCGACGGTGACCAATTCCCCGTCGCTGGTCTGCAGCTTGGCGGGCCGCCATTCGGGATCATACCAAACACACTGTAAATGCCGTTCAGAATATGGGAACGCCGGCCGACGCACTGCGGGCTCGCGCAGCTGAGAGGTGTCGGCAAATGGCCACGCCCGGTATTCAGCAGCACGCGGAAAACACGGAGGATCAAAGTCGACGTCCCGCGCATACGGCATCGCCTGCAAGGACATCCGGCCGCCAGGCGGCACGTGGGTGTTGTTTACGCTCATCGCGAACGATGCTAACGCAATGCCGTGACAAGTCGAGCCGGTAATCGGAAACCGGGCGTGATCTTCGCATCGCCCACTTCACAACCGCTTAGCCCACTCTGCATGCAGTTTTCCCCCTAAAGCACCACTATTGACCCCATCGAGGACCCACGCACTTATCAAGGATTCCATTAAATTAAAATTGTTTGTGAATTATGAATTGCCTCTAACGTCCTGTTTTCGGCACAATGAAACAGTAACCGAGTTACGAAAACAATAGAGTATTGGAAAGGATCATGAAACCCGCTTGCCGCGCAATCCTTACTGGAATCATTCTGGCCTCATTTCCATTATTGGTGCAAAGACGTCAATGAAGAGGCCATCACCATCACTCGATTAAGCAGCAGCTAACGCATCTACTGGGCTAGAATTTAGAATGCCGAGGGGCCCAAGCAAGGAACGACGCCCGATCATGTGCAAAGAAAACTGGTTAACCGAACGCATTTCCCCACTAGTGGCGATTCTCACGATGGCGGTAACACTTGGCGGTCTCAGTCATTTGTGTATGCCGAAAACCCGCTACCACACATTCGTCTTGTTTACTCCCAAGTACAGGGTACACGTCACGGTGATTTCGACAGACAAGATGTTGACGTTGGAAGTGAAAAGAGGGGTGGTTTCCAGGCCTTGGAAACGGGTGGTGAGGCGTTAGCCCGCATTTCTCACCAACTTCGTAGCGAGAGCGTGGAGCGTGCGGCATAGCGGGTGCGCGGCGCAGGGTGGCGGTGTGTTGAAATACATTGAGGTCGCCGCGCATGTCGCGTGCCCGATATGACGTGCTATCCGCGCTCGGAGTAGATGGCTGGTGAGAAATGCGGGTTAGTCGTTGAAGTCGCACCGTTCCTCGACCCAGGCGGCGGAGCCGTCGCGGAGCCAGCCGTCGAGTTGGGCTTGATCTTTGAGTTGTTGCCCGCGTGGGCGCGGTACGACGAGGAAACGGCAATTTGCTTCGGGCAGCGCGGTCATGTCGCTCCATAGTTTTTCGTATTGCGATACGGGAAACACGTCCTCGTGTCCGTGGCCCCAGCGCTTTTTGACGTCTTTGATGGTGATGTACGAGGGGATGGTGGCACCCAGTTGTCGTATGGCGGCGCTGACGGTGGCTTCGTCATCCAACTGGTCACGGGTCAGCCCGAACAGGGCCAGCCACTGGTCCAGATCGATCCAGGTGGTCATGCTATTATAGAAGGAGAGCCGGAATTCGATGTCTTCCCGGGGTAACGCGAGACCTTCCACGATGCGGGGTCGCCCGTTCACCCGCGCCAACCCGCCGCCGAGGTCTTCGATGCGGCGCGCGATGACTTCAAAACTTAACGCGGCCCCGGACGTGATGTGTTGGCCGAGCAGGGCTGGGTCGAGGTCGGCCCCGACGGTGTCGATGTTGTGCAGCAGCAGCCATTTGCATTGTGGCCGCGCTTGCAGCAACGCGCGCAGGACGCCGTTCCGCAGCAGGTTGGCGGGTTCGTACCAGTGGCCGACCGGATGCAGGCATTGCAAGGGCGTGTTATCGGTGTAGTCACGGCCTTCCCCGCTTTCCTGTGCCCAGTTCAGTAAGGCCGCCTGCACGCTGGCCCGCATTTTTTCCGCTTGCTCGTCTAATTGCTGGTGCGCGGTTTCCTCCCATAGAAAGCGGAGATCACGCATCATGGGAATCATGCGGACGCCGACGGACCGGCCCGGTGAAAGGTAGAGCGGACCGTCGTATCCGTGATTTTCGACCCGCGCCAAGTGGGCGGCAATGGGGTCGTGGGTCAGGTAGCTGGTGGTAAAGATGTGCGGGATGGCGGTGCCCGCCGCGCGTGCCTGCCGCCGGCTTTTGGCGAGATGGGTTTCAATGAAACTACAGTGACGGCCCTGCAGGCTGCAAAAAGGATGCAGCGCTTTGACGACCCCGGCACCTTGAGTCCAGCGGCTGCCGGTACCGGCCGCCAACGTGATGACGGCAACTTCACCGTTGCGCAGCGCTTGGGACCCGCACTCGGCCAACGCCGCCGCAGCCGGCTGGCGGCAGTCGATGACGTCGGTTGGCTCGACGTCCTCGATCACGGTGGTGGCCGGTAGCCGGTTCTGGGCCAATCCCAAGAGGCCGGACCGCAAGTCGCGCCGGATGGCTTCCTGTTGTTCGGGATCGAACCCCACCCGGTGCATCAATTCGCGCAGGCTTTCCTGCCGGTCATCCGCCGCGCCACGGTCGGGCAGCATGCGTTCGAACAGTTGATTGACCAAGCCTTTGAAGTCGGTACGGCGGGTGCTGATATCGCCAATATACCGCAGTTCCGCGCGCCGGGTACGAGTGAGTGTGCGGGGATCCATGCGTAGCCAGCGGGGCACCATCATGGCGTAGTAGGCGGGCGGGAACAGTGCGTCGCGACCGCTGTGCAGCGTGGCGTGCGTTCCGTTTTCGTTAATGGCGAAATCGTAAACCACGGGGTCCATTGCAAACGGGAGCGCGTGCTGCAGTTCCCCTTTGAGGCGCGTCATGGTTTGTTGCAGAAAGTCCTTGGCGGCGGTTTGGCGGGCGGGATCCACCATGAACCCCATACCGCCGCCGCTCATGCCGCCCAACATCCAGAACCCCCAAAAATCGGTGTGGAACGCCTGTTGCATGGCTTGGATAAGGGATTCGGTATAGGCCGTGTGGGCCCACGGGATAATGGTTTGTATGGGACCATAGAAGTTGGCGGTGGTGGCCTCGCCTAACGCGCGAATATCCCCTTGTTGCAGGTGCGTCAGGATGGTGTCGAGCAAATCGATGGCGCGTTGACGCCCGGTCCATTCGGGTTCCGTGCGTAGTAAATACTTTTCGGTGACCATTTCGAGAATCGGGCCCACATTCTGGGCCATGCCGCCGTGGACGAGGACCAACGACTGTTGCAACCGGTCCCGGACCGCCGGGCTGACCGCGTCGTGGCCCAACCAGGTGTGCCGCGGCAACAGGCAACCACGGCTAATTCCGTATTCCGGGTCGCCGGGTTGGGCGCGTTCGCCTTGGATCAGCTTAATGCCCGGCCAGACCCCGCCGGAATCCTGCCAGCCACCGCCGCTACCGGCCAACCACTCGCCCAAAATGGCGCGCGCCGCCACCAATCGGCGTTCGGATTCAGATAGCGGTCCCGTCAGCGACGCTGTCTGGCCGGTAGCGCGCATCGCCACCGCGATCAAGGCCGCCAGCAGGTTGGTGGAGACCGCGAGTCGCGAGCCTTTGGGAATGTCGTTGACCTGGCTCACCAGTTCCAGTCCCTGTCCGCTGCCCACCAGCTTTTCCAGCACATCGCGTAGCGGTTGTTCCCCGCCTTCCAGGCCCGGCGGCACCAGGCCGGCGGCGATGACGGCGGCTTTGAGCAGGCCCAGATAGTCCCGCGCAAAATCAAAGACCTCATGCAAGTGTTGTACGTCCGCTGTGGTACCGAGATCAATACTGGTCAGGCGCAGGACCGGTTCGTCAATCACCCGCAGATACGCTTCCACCGGTGGGCGCGGGGCTTGGTCGCGACCGCGCACACCGAGGTCGATAGATACGTTCAGGACGCGCGCGCCTTCGGGATAATCCATGCCGAGAAAGAAGATATCGCTCCAGGCACTGTGCGAGAGGTCCATGCGTACCGGGGTGGTTTCGTGCAGCAAAGGGTAGGTCTGGTCCGGACCCGTTTGTCGTAATTCAGGGCGCAGACGCAAAGGATGATCGGACGGATGGCCCACCCGGAACATCCATTGGTTGCCGGCGACCGAGCGGACGCTGCGCCGCACTTGATTGGCGAGGGTTTGAAAGGCCAACAAGTGGTAGGCGGTCGCCAGCGCCGATGCGAGGTTATCCGACAAGCCGTCCTGGCGGGCGGCATGGCGAAAGTGGTCGATGGCCTCTTCAAAACGCCGGGCCAGTAGATGGCGGTAGCCGACGTACGGTGTGCGGCCGCGGCCGGCCACCTGTTCCGGTCGGTGCGGCAGGTGAAAGCGGTGGATGGCGTAGAGAAAGAACAGGGCGCGGACCCGCGCATAGAGGTTATCGCTACGCCGCCAGAACTGGTCCAGCCGCTCGGTTTCCGCCAGCAGCTCGGCGCCGGTGGCCGCTTGGCAGAGGGCGTCGATCGACTGGTTACGGAGGTCGTGCTCGTCTGCGGTGATGCACTGGATGAGGTCGAGCGGCATCGGGATTATCCGGGACGCGTGGCCAGCAATTCCACCAAGTCGGCCAGAATGGTTTCGCGGTCTGCGCCGCACAGGGCCAGCGCCCATTGGGCCATGAACAGCCCGTATTTCAGACCGATGTTGTAGCGGTGCCCTTGCATTAAGACCGCCAGGTACTGTTCACGGGCGGCCAGCTGCGAAAGGGCGGGCGAAAGCTGCAAGTTTTGGCCGGCGGCCGTTTTGGCCCATTCCTCTTCCAGCAAGGTCATAATGAGCGGGGTCAGTACGTGCATGCCGAACAGACAAAGATAGTGGCCCGCCCGCATACCAGGCACGGCCAGCGTTTGTTCGGCCAGGGTGGGCGTAGGTTTTTCCTGTACGCATTCGATGTCGTAGCGGTTGGTGAAGCCGGGTACCGGCCGTCCGCCGATGGTACCGTACAGTCCGATCTGGCTTTCGCGGGTGGCTTGGACGGCGGATATGGCGCAGGCCGTTTCCCGGGCTGTTTCCACCAGTTGGCGGGCGCAGCCTTTTTCCGTCGCGCTCACGTACAGGTGGTCACTAACCAAGTGTAAAAAGGGCTCCGTCCCCACGAATTCGCGGGCTTGCCAGAGGGCGTGTCCATAGCCGCGCGGCTCGGCCTGCTCAATAAAGGTCAGGCGCCCGGCATAATCGCCGGCCGCATCCGCATAGGCGGCTTGGTCGCCCGGTGCGATGACCACGCCGATTTCCTGCACGCCGGCCGCCAAAATTTCTTCGAGGATAATCACCAAAGCCGATTTCGTTGCGCCATCGCGATCCACCAGGGTTTGCAGGGGCAATGTGCGCTGGCGCGGGGCGGCGGCGGTGACGACGGCTTTGTTAATGGTGATCATGACGGGGTACCCGTTGTCTGGTACTGCGCGAGCCACTCTTCCGCAGCCACTAGGTCTTGAAAGATTTCGATGGTAAACGGTGCCGGGTTCATTTGTTCCCGGTACAGCTTGGCCATTTCGTAGTGCAATTGGTTATTTACCACGATCGCGGTCGGCGCACCTTGGAAATCGGCCGGCAGTTCTTGTGTGCTGGTAGCGGCCACTTCCCCGAACTCGGCCAGCGGGACCACCACATCTTCATCTATCACCCACAGGTCGGCTTGGGCTTTGCAAGGATCCTTTTGGCGCAATTCCATAATAGCCTGGATGGCGTCCCACTTGGTGGCCGCCCCAAAAATATCAACGCGTTGGTAGTGTGGTTTGGACTCAATTTTGTAAGGCATAAGTTATCTTTCTCGCTCGTAAAGACGATACGATACTAGTTCGTTCTTTAAGCGGTGTCATCAAAAAACACGCGCGCTTCCGGGGGGACCGGGCAGTGAGGGGGGGGCACTCAATCGTTATGATCGTCCGCTATGGATAGAAGGACGGTGTAGGGGAAGAGGGGGCAGTAAATAGTAGGCAGTGGGCAGTAAGCAGTGGAAGACGGGATGCGGAAGCTGTGGTACCGGAAAACGGATTACTGACTACTGCTTACTGACTTGCTGGCTGTTGACTGTTCTTGACGCTGCGGCGCGGACTGGTTAGCCTTGGCCCTCATTGGTGGACGGGCAATCTGTCGGCCGTGGGTTAGCGAGGAGGGGTGTGAGTAATGATAAAACTATAGATCCTGATCGTTGGGTGGAAGAGCATGGCGATATCATGTATCGCTATGCCTATGTGCGGCTGAAAGACCATGCCGTGGCCCAGGATATTGTGCAGGAATCCTTTCTGGCCGCCATGAAAGCGCGCGAACGCTATCAAGGCCGCGCCTCGGAACGGTCCTGGCTAATGGGTATCCTGCGCCATAAACTGATCGATCACCTGCGCAAGGCGGCGCGCGAGGTTAAAATGGACGATCTGCAACCGGAGGGGTTCGAGGAAACGTTCCTGTTCAAGGAAACCGGCATTCCCCATTGGCAACCGCCCAAATGGCATTTCAACCCGCGTCGCGTCTTTGAACAGAAAGAGTTCTGGGACGTTTTCTCGGGTTGTGTGTCAAAACTGGACCGCAAAATGAATATCGCCTTTTCCCTGAAAGAACTGGAAGGCCTTTCCACCGAGGAGGTTTGTAAGGAGCTGGGGGTGGAGCCGACCTATCTGTGGGTGATCTTGTACCGGGCACGCAACAACCTGAAGACGTGTCTGGAAAAGAATTGGTTGAACAAGAACACGGGCAAGAGAGAAGCACATGCTGCGGTGTAAACAAGTCTCAAAGGCATTGGCCGACAAAAAATACTGGGAGCTACCGCTACGTCAGCGCATCGGCTTACGCCTACATGTGTTTTGTTGCATCGTCTGCGGCCCGTTCAACCGCTTTCTGATGCTTATGCAGGACGCCACCCGCCACTATCTGCAACACGAACAGCAAGATACTCCGCCGGACGACCTGCGCCTGCCACCTGAAAGTAAAAAAAGTATACTCGATGCCTTGCATTCGACGGACAGGAATGATCATGGCCAAGAATAAAGCGCGTATACGACAACGAAATGTACGATGTAAGCGAAGATGAAGAGACGGAGGAAGCACAATGAAATCGTACCGCAAGGAATTATGGTTTAACGTCCCCCAGCGGCGTGGCCTGGTCAATATCAGTGAAGAGGTGCAGGCGGCGGTGGACGCCAGCGGGGTGCGGGAAGGGATGGTACTGGTGAATGCGATGCATATCACCGCCAGCGTGTTCATCAACGATGACGAGCGCGGACTGCATAGCGACTACGAGCGCTGGCTGGAAAAACTGGCTCCGGAGAAACCCTATGACCAATATGCGCATAACGGGTTCGAGGACAACGCCGATGCCCATTTGAAACGCACGATTATGGGGCGCGAAGTGGTGGTGGCGATCACCGAGGGTAAACTTGATTTTGGACCGTGGGAACAAATCTTCTACTATGAGCTGGACGGTAAGCGCAAGAAGCGTGCGCTGATCAAGGTCATCGGTGAATGAGGTTGCCGCCGATCAAGGGCATTCGATCGCCCGCGTGATCGTCGAAATTGCGCTGGATAAAGAATTCGACTACCAAATCCCCGCCGCCCTGCTGGGCCAGGTACAGATCGGCTCTCAGGTGGTGGTGCCGTTCGGCCCCCGCACGCTGACCGGCTATGTGGTCGGCCTTGAACCGCAATCGACCCACACCAAACTGAAACCCATCAAGCGCGTAGTGGGGGCGCATCCGCTCATCACGCCTACCATCGTCAAGCTGGCCCGTTGGATGGCGGCCTATTACGGGTGTCCGCTGGAACAAGCGGTGCGGACGGTGCTGCCCAGCGTGGTGCGGCGTCCCGAGCGCGCGTTTAAACAGGTGTGGCACGTCACCTCTACGGTGAACGAATCCGTGGACACATGCCTTGCCGAATGTCAGCGACGCGCGCCCAAACAGGCGGCGGTGTTGATCGCCTTGCAGCGCGAACCGGTGATGCCGTTACCCCGTTTGACGACCCTTACCGGTGCCACCCTGGCCACCTTGCGGGCCATGGAAAAGAAAGGCTGGGTGGAGCTGGACCAGCGCGCCGTCGATCGCAGCCCGTTCGAACGTTATACCGTGGTCCCCACCACGCCCTTGCCCTTGATGCCGCAGCAGGCCAAGGCCTTGGAATTGATCCGACAATCCATTGCCACCCTCGACCCGCCGGTGGTGCTGTTGTTCGGCGTTACCGGTAGCGGTAAGACGGAAGTCTATTTACAGGCACTGCAAACGGTCATCGACCGGGGGCAAGGCGCCATCGTGCTGGTTCCCGAGATTGCGCTGACCCCGCAAACGGTCGAGCGGTTCCGGGCCCGGTTCGGCGATGTGGTGGCTGTGTTGCATAGTCATTTATCAGGTGGCGAACGGCACGACGAGTGGCACCGGGTCCGCACCGGGCGCGCCCGGATTGCGATCGGCGCGCGCTCGGCCTTGTTCGCGCCGGTGACCAAGCTGGGTATGATCGTGGTGGACGAGGAACACGAGCCGACCTACAAGCAGGAGGAGGCCCCGCGCTATCACGCGCGCGACATGGCGGTATTGCGCGGGCGCATGGAATCGTGTGCGGTGGTGCTGGGTTCCGCCACGCCGGCGTTGGAATCGATTCACAACGCCCAGATCGGCAAGTACGGGCAAGCCCGGTTACCCGCCCGGGTGGATCATCGCGACATGCCGGTCCTCAAGGTGGTTGATATGCGCGTGGAAGTGGAACGGGAAGGGCGCCTGAACGTGTTGTCGCGCGAATTAACCGAGGCCATCCGTTTACGATTGGATCGGGGCGAACAAACCATCCTTTTCTTGAACCGGCGCGGGTTTGCCACCTCGCTGGTTTGTCCCAAGTGCGGGTATGTGGCGGAATGCAGTGCCTGTAGCGTGGCTCTGACGTATCATAAAGCCACGCACCAATTGCGGTGCCATATTTGCGGGGCGGCGGAAAAGGTGCCCGCCCGTTGTCCTGCACCGGAGTGTCGCGATCCGGCCTTCCGTTATGCCGGGCTTGGGACACAACGGGTCGAGGAAGTGGTGGCCGCGGTCTTTCCCCGCGCGCGCATCAAGCGGATGGACGCCGATACCACCACCCGCAAGGAGGCTTACGCTGAATTGCTGGGTGCCTTTCGTCAGGGCGAGATCGATATTCTGCTCGGCACCCAAATGATTGCTAAAGGGCTGGATTTTCCCAACGTCACTTTGGTGGGGGTGATCAACGCCGACACCGCCTTGCACCGCCCCGATTTCCGGGCAGGCGAGCGCACGTTCCAACTGCTTACCCAGGTTGCGGGCCGGGCCGGGCGCGGCGATGTGTCGGGCGAGGTGGTGGTACAGACGTTCACGCCTTTCCACCCGGCCATACAAGCCGCGCGGCGTTTGGATTATGACGGGTTTTATGATCAGGAAATCGAGTATCGACGCGAGCTGGGGTATCCGCCCTTCACGCATTACATTTGCCTGTTATTACGCGGGCCCGCTGTGGATGCCGTGGAGCGGATGGGCCAGCGTGTCATGGCCGAGGTCAGGCCGCAATTGCCGTCGGATATCCTGGCGGCCGGGCCTGTTCCCGCGCCTTTGGCCCGGGCCAAAGGCGAATACCGCTTTCAATGCGTATTCCGTGCCGCGCAGGCCATGGCGTGTACCCGCCCGTTACGCACCGTTTTGGAAAGCCTGAAATGGCCGAAAAACGTTCGCTATGCCTTGGATGTGGACGCTATTTCCTGACAGAGGCCTAGCCAAAGATATTTGAAATTAATTGGTGGCAATAGGTGTTTGTGAATGTCTCGACGTTCTGGGTGGTACAAGTGTTCAGTGTTCAGTGTTCAGGAGGCCACCGCCTCTCCGACTCGGG
>PWVE01000182.1 GCA_003562335.1 PVC group bacterium | reverse complement strand
CGAGCCGCGTCGCCTTCGAATCCGTTCCCAATGCGACGGTGGTCGGCGCGATTCTCAGATGTCTCGGCAAGCTCGACATGACAAAGTCCCTTCATACTCAACAACAGCCTCCACACACGCTCCTCCCAATCAATTACGCCACCAATTTCTTACAGCGCAATCGGCTCCGAGATTGCGATTTGCGGTGTGGGCAGGGCCGGGTATACTGGCGCTGGTCAATTCCGGGATATGAAACGATTGATGATAATACCGTCCGCCTTGCTCTTGCGCCGCTTGGTTTGGTGCCTGCTGGCGATCTGCTTCGTGGGGGGACTGGTGTGGTGGATTCGCGAACAAGCACGGGTGGCGGCCTACGACGAATGGATCGAGGCGGCGGCGCAGGAGTACGGTGTGGACGCGCCCCTGATTGCGGCCGTCATCTGGCAGGAAAGTCGTTTTCGCCCACACGTGGTCGGCGGCGTGGGCGAAATCGGCCTCATGCAGGTCACCCCCACTGTGGGGTACGAGTGGGCCGGTCATCATGGCCGCATGCCGTTTGATCCGGAGGAATTATTCGATCCGGAGACCAATATCCGGGTCGGCACGTGGTATCTACATCGCGGACTGCAACAATGGGACGACCGGCCAGACGCCGTGCCGTACGCTTTAGCCCAATACAATGCCGGGCGGCGGAACGCCCTGCGCTGGGCGCAGAATGACCACCGCAATCCGCATCAATTTGTCGAAAACATCACCTTCCCCGGCACGCGCCATTATGTACACACCATTTGGCAGCGATACCGCCGCGCAACGGATCAGGTGGCGGAAGATTGAGCAGCTACCCAGACTTCGCGCACGGGCACTTGGGCGGCTGCGGCCCGGGCTTGGCAGTCGGCAAATTCCGGTGTCCGGGTCACCACACGCCCCTGCCAGCGTCCCACTTTGACGCGCACCGCACCGTAAGGGGTTTCGACTTCCTCAGTGGAACGGTCGAGTAAGTGGCGTTGCACGACCGTTTCGCGTACACCAAATGTGGTGGATTCTGCAAAGAGGCATTGCAACAAGAGGTCCCGGTCCTGTTCCCGGCCTAGCACGGTCAATAACACGCCGGGCCGCTGTTTTTTCATGTGTACAGGCGTCGTGTATACATCCAGGGCCCCGTGCGCCCGGAGGGTATCGGTCAGGTGGCCGATAATTTCCGGCGTGGTATCATCGAGATTGCATTCCAATACGAGGCAGCGATCCGGCGTAGCGTCCGCGGCGGCGGTTTCATACAGCGTCGCCCGCAGCACATTGGGCCGGTGTGTCAGGCGATGATGGCCCAGGCCGTATCCCACCTGCTGCACATGTTGGCCGGCCGCCGGGACAGCTTGTTGCCGCCACTCCGCCAATAAGGCGGCACCCGTCGGGGTGACCAGCTCGTGCGGCTCGTCGACATGGGTGACGGGCAGGCCCCGCAGGATTTCGAGGGTGGCGGGCGCAGGGTTGGGATACGTGCCATGCGCACATTGGATCACACCGTGTCCGGCAAGGATAGCGCTGACCGAGACACCGTCCACCGCCAACCAATGCAGCGCGAGGCAACTGCCGACAATATCGGCGATGGAATCCAAGGCTCCCACTTCATGAAAATGAATATGGTCAAGCGACGTGTCATGGATCTTGGCTTCTGCCACACCAATCCGCGTGAACACGGCCAGACTTTGTGCCTTCACTTGGGCGGGCAAATCAGCCGCCTCGATAATAGCCCGGATATCTTTGAGATGACGATGAGGCGCATGGGCCGCCTGACCATCCGGTACCGGCGTCCCGTGAGGGTCGCTTGACTCGCGGGTCTGTACTGTGACCCGGGTGCCGTGCAGACCTTGGTCAACGTCGGATTCAACCTGCAGGCGGACCGGTTCAATCGGCAGCTGTTCAAGCGCGGATTGCAGTTTATCGGCCGACACCCCGAGGTCAATCAGGGCCCCCAGGCACATATCGCCACTGGCCCCGCCGACTAAATCAAAATGGAGCCAGCGCGCCATTTACGTATTGCATTGCATGCGGTGCAGGTAAACCCGGCATTCAGCGCCGCGGCATAATTTGTTCGGTAGTGCCGCCCGCCGCGCGTAGCAGGTCTTTAATTGCGGCCCGGTCCCAGCCCCGTATTTCCTGTGTTAACTCCGCCCGGCGCAGCGGGGTGATACCCCATTGGTCGCGCGCGTTGACATCCGCACCAGCCGCCAGCAAGGCTTCAACGGCCCGGTTATGGCCGGCCAGTACAGCGATATGCAGCGGGGTCCGTCCTTGAAAATCGCGGGCGTTCCGCTGGGCGGATTGCGCGGCCAGCCGTTGAACGTCTTCAACCCGGCCCAGGCGCGCAGCCCAATGCAAGTCCGACCACTGATACTCCGGATTCTGCTTCAGCAGCGGGGGCGCATCGGCCTCAATCTCGCGGGGATCAACCGCGTTGGCACTGATACCGGTTATACATAACCCCAACATCACAATCCACTTTGTTAAACGTGTCATCTTCATGGCCATCATCCTTTCCTTAATCAACGGTTCTTTAATCTACTCTACGGTTAAAACAAGCCGACCCGGCCGGGCACCGGCCTCCACAGCCCAACGGATACGAAAGTCTTCATGGATCGGTTTTCCGGGATAGGTCCAGATACGTGTCGAGTTCCCGCGGGTACGATTGTCGCCTGATATGGTGATGACGCGCGGCCCCCAGAACCCCTTGAACGTGACTTCATCCATAACCGCCCGCAAATCCGTATCGAGCAAGGAAGGCGTTTCGGACCGACCGCGCTCGTCTCGATAGACTACGGAATGGTCCTCCAGCGCGCGCCGCCGCTGCTGGACATTGTACGCCGGGGGCAGGGCGATCAGGGGTGTAAACCGCGATACCGAGAAGCCGCTTAGCCCACTGGCGGCCCGCCGCGGCTCCAGCAACTGGATGACCGCCGTAATCTGGTTTCCTTCAAACGAATACTCGACGCTGAGATGCCCGGGTGACGGCTCTTTCCGGGTGGCTTCATAAGCAATGCGTTGCGGATTCCGGGCCGGGGCGTCCCAGCGGACAAATTCAGTCGGTCGCACCCTCGTAGACCCCTCGCGGTCTTCGTACTGGATCATTGGAATCGCAAACCGAAAGGATTCCCCGTACCGTTGCCCGTCCACTTTGGGGTGAACGGTCATGATTCCGTTGCGATGAATCACGGCGTCAAAGTTATCCGCTTGATAGATCGCATAGTGCCCCTCGTCGGGCAGCGTGGGCAATTGATCCTCCCGTCCTTCGCCCCCTTCTCCGGCGGAAGCCATGTCATCTCCCGTCGTGCGGCCGGCCTGCCATTCCCGCGCGCGCACCTGGTCCTGCGGAATAAGCATATTGATACGGATACTGACCTCGTCACCGTCGACTGTTTGCAGCACCACCATATCGGCCTGCACATTCACAATGGCCGCCTCAACGGTGGCACCGCTCACACTGGTCCACGTAGAAGGCTCCGCCGCAACGGCGCGCGCACCTGAAACGACAAAGATGCCGATTAAGAATACAACCCAAAACCGCAACGACTGATTTTTTATAGACATCATGTCTTTCCAGCGTCTTCTGTGCGACACCATGCCGCACCCAAATGAATGGGGAAAAAATAGACCATTCCGGGGCATTTGTCTACCCCTCCTATTTTTGGGAACTTGACTTCCTTTCCCGGACTTTTCCGCCCACTCCTCCACCTGGCGGGCGAGCCGGACTTCCTGCTGTTGTTTTAATTCATTGCGACCAGGGGTTGCAAAGCAGCCCATCTTGCGCCAGGTTACGCCATCGGGTTAAACCTTACCCGTTACCAGGACCTTGGCGGTTGCGAAATGGTTAGGGCGTTAGTGTTGTTAAACGAAAACCGGAAAGGAAGGCGTGATGATGAAGAAACTCGCAATATTTATCGCAGTGGTGGGCTTGGTGGCCTTCGGTTATGCTACCCGGCAGGGTGGTGCTGGCTGTCCGGTGCGGTCCGCACTGGGGGCGAATGCCGCCACCGCAGGTTGCAGTGTGGAAGCCGCCTACACCACGGATAAGACGGCATGCAGCACAGAAAAGCGGAGCGCCTGTGATGCGGATAAAGCCGCGTGCGGTACTGAAAAGTCCGATTGCAGCGATGGCGACAAGGCTGCCTGTGATACGGATAAACCCGCCGCTTGTGCGTCAGCCTGCGCGGACAAGGCGGAGTGCTGCGCGGACAAATCCGCATGTGGTGCATAAAAGTGCAGGACACTGCGGGCCGGGCCGGAGCCGAGTTCCAAGCCTTGGAATAAATCCGGCCAAAAGTTCCAAGGCTTGGAGAACATCCGCCATTTGGTTTCCAACGAGGCGCTTGCAAAACCCCTGCAAGCGCCGGTTTCAGTGTTCGGGTTTCAGGTTTCAGGAATGCGCAACATACTGTGGACTAGCAACGTCCATACTGTCACCTGAAACCTGTATACTCCACTTGTGAAACGGGGTTTTGCAAGTGGCTCCAACGTTTGGAACCGGCACCGATGCAGGTCGACGGAGAATTGATGGAAGCCGGGCAAACACTGCACATTGACGTGTTACCGCAGTCGTTGACGGTATGGGTACCGCGACTACCCTAACCCGTAATGGCCGCCACAATATCCGCCAGCGTTTGGGCGAGTGGTATGGCGGGGGTCCAGCCCACCTCGTCCCGGATTTTATCGATGCTCAACAGCGGCGAAGAGTCGGTTGGCCGATAGCGGTCGGGGTCCGTCTCGATACAGGGGGTATAGCCTGCCAAGGCGCATAGTTGCTCCAGCACGTCGCCGATGACGTAATTGTGGCCGGACGCCACATTATAGGCTTCCCCGGGAACTCCGCGTTCAAGCAACAAACGATAGGCCCGGGCCACATCGCGGACATCGGTTAAATCACGCGCGGAATCCAAATTCCCCACGCGCAGTATCCGGTCGGCGGCAGGGCGCGTCTTGAGCTGCACCAGTTGTTCGGCAAAGGCGGTAACCACAAAGGCGTTTGATTGGCCGGGACCAATGTGGTTTTGCGGGCGGGCGGTGAAGGCCGGCAAGCCGTAATGATCATGGTACAGGCGGGTGACCGTATCCGCAGCCAGTTTGGAAACACCGTACATACTGGACGGAATCATCGGATCGGTCTCGCGGATCGGGGTCGTTCGTGCCGCGCGCCCGTAGACCTCAGCCGACGTCACCACCAACAAACGCGGCGGGTTGGGCACCACCCGCCACGCTTCAAGCAGGTTTATCGTCCCGTTCAGGTTCACGTCCATGACCCGTTGCGGTCGGCGCCAACCTTCCGGCACATGGGCAATCCCCGCCAAATGCAGACACGCATCGGCCGGATGGTGTTGCGCCAAATCACGCACGGCGGCGGCATTGGTGAAATCACATACCAACCAACCGGCCCATTCCGACCCGGCGGGCGCAGCGGCCAAATCCACGCCGATCACCTCATGGCCAGCGGCGTGCAAATCGACGCTGACGTGGCGGCCCACGAACCCGGCGGCACCTGTGACCCATACGCGCATACGGCTCAGGCCTGGGTGGCGCGCCAGCGCGCCAGATCCGCTTCCACCATCATCTGTACCAATGCGTCAAATGACACTTCCGGTTCCCAGCCCAGCTCCCGCTTGGCCTTGGACGAGTCACCAATCAGGTGGTCCACTTCGGCTGGCCGCATAAAGCGCGGGTCTTGCACGACATAATCCTGCCAATTCAAGTCCACCGCGCCGAAAGCCGCCTCCAGGAACTGCTTCACCGAATGACTTTTACCGGTGGCCACAACGTAATCCTGCGGCGTGTCCTGTTGCAGCATCATCCACATCATTCGCACATAATCGCCCGCAAACCCCCAATCCCGCTCGGAATCGATGTTGCCCAGCGGTAGTTGCTTGGCCAGTCCCAGCTTAATGCGGGCGGCGTAGTCGGTGATCTTGCGGGTTACAAACTCTTTGCCGCGACGCGGGCTTTCGTGATTGAACAGAATCCCGGAAACGGCGAACAAGTCGTAGCTTTCGCGATAGTTAACCGTGATGTAATGACCGTAAACCTTCGACACGGCATAGGGACTGCGCGGATAAAAGGGCGTGGTTTCCGACTGGGGCACTTCCAGCACCTTCCCGTACATCTCGCTGCTGGACGCCTGATAGAATTTGGCCTTAGGACAAACGTGCCGGATGGCTTCCAACAGTCGCGACACCCCGATGGCCGTGAATTCACCGGTCAGAACCGGTTGGCTCCACGAGGTCGGCACAAACGACATGGCCGCCAAATTGTAGATTTCGTCGGGCTGCACCGCCTCCAACGTCTTGATCAGCGAAAGCTCGTCCAGCAAATCGGCCTGTACCAGTTCAATGCGGTCTTTGATATGGTTAATGCGCTCAAAGTTCTCCGTGCTGGAGCGGCGCACCATCCCGTACACGGTATAACCCTTCTCCAACAAAAATTCCGCTAGATAAGATCCGTCCTGACCCGTAACCCCGGTAATCAATGCTTTCATTCGCTTGTAAACTCCTCTTCTTGGCTGCTGTTCGTCGGCGTATTCCAAACCTGTTCCAGATAAATGCGCGCCGCCCGCACCTCCGCCGCCGGTGTGTGCGGGGTGGGCTCAACGACACAGAGTGGGTGAGTATGGTGATTGACCACCGACTTGTAACGCAAAAAATCCATGTCGCCGAGCGGCGGCATCACGTGATCCTGTGCCGGGGCACGTACATCGTGCACATGCATCCCGGCTAAGTGGGGCGTCAGGCGTTCCAACCAGCGCTCCACATTGATCAACCCGAGGTTGGCACGGATTTGCCCGTGCCCCATGTCATGCCAGTACTTGAACCATGGCGAGCGGTACTGGTGTAGCACGTGTTCCAGTTCCATCTCCGTGGGGACCGCCTCCCAGGTTGGCATATTCTCCATCCCGAGCACAATGTGCTGCGCCTCGCATTCCGGTAACAACTGATCCAAACATTCCCGCCAATAGCCCAGTTGCTTCCGCGCCTTTTTTTCCCGTTTAACCTGCAACTTCAGCTTACACTTTTCATATTCCGCGCTAAAGGATTGTCCTTGCTCGGCCAACGCCATCAGCTCAGGGCTGTAGCGGGGCATGTCGATATTGCCGCAGTGGGTCACCACAACGCGTGCGCCGATGGCGGCGGCAAACCGGATGCTCTCGATCGTGTAGCGGACCGCTTGCCGACGGATGTGGGCGTCTTTGGCAGCGAAGGTAAAAATTTCAGGATGCGCGCGATGCACGCCCAGCGGCACCGGACAGAAATTATGCACGCTATCCACCTGCACCGCCTGCCTGGCGACCATAGCCCGAATCCCTTCCGTCAGGTCCAGACGCGTGTCATAGCCCAATTCCAAGCGGGTAAATCCCAGCTCCAGGATTTCCTCCACCAGCGTCTCGCCCCGCGCGTGGCGGCCAGCGTTCCAGCGGGTAGTCAGTGCGAGTTCCACCCCTTACTCCTTCAGAAAACAGCGCGCTCCCCCAACCACTATAGGCTAGCGGCCAAGGGAGCGCGGGTTAATGGTTCAGATTTAGCGCGACATGGGGCGCGTGCGGGCGCGGGCAGACTTACGCCGTTTCTTTACACTCGGCTTTTCGTAATGCCGGTGCGACCGGATCTCACGCATGGTCCCTTCACGATCCAATTTTTTTTTCAGGCGCCGTAGCGCCTTATCAACTGATTCACCTTTACGTACTTTTACTTCTGACACGATTACTAAACTCACACTCCCTTCCGGTTCGGATTCGCACCAACGGTCACTGACCGCTCGCGCGGGTCCTGCAAAAACGCGCTCACCCTAGGGATTACGCCCCTGTCGGTCAAGCGCTTTCTGCGGCGATCGTGTGGTTTATCGTATTGCGTGCCCGGCGGTGCTTTGTCATAGTGTCCCGACGTATAACCCAGAACGAACAGGAAGAGGCAAGCATGGACCAGCAGGCTTTATTTGCGGCACGGATCGGCGGAACATCATTCGGCACCACCGACGCCATCTATAAATTCGAAAAAATAAAACGAGCGAAAGCCGCCGCGCGCGCGGCCCGCCCTGACGTGGCGATTCTCGATTTCGGCGTGGGAGAACCCGACCGAATGGCGCCGGTGGTGATCCGGGAGACGCTTAAACGCGCCGTAGACGACCCCGCCAACCGGGGCTATGCCGACAACGGGATTCCGGAATTCAAAGAGGCCGCTGCACAATACATGGCCAATTTCTTTGACGTGACGGATCTGGACCCCGTTCACGAGATCAATCACTGCATCGGTGCCAAACCGGCGTTGGCTATGCTGCCGTTGGCCTTTATTGATCCCGGCGACGTGGTCATTACCACTGTGCCCGGTTATCCGGTGCTGGCCACCCACGTCAAGTATCTGGGCGGGGAAGTATTCCCCATACCCTTGGAGCAGCCGAACGGATTCCTGCCCGACCTCACCGCCATTCCAGCGGAGGCGGCCCGGCGCGCTAAATTGTTCTATGTGAACTACCCCAATAACCCGACCGGTGCAGCACCCACCCCGGCCTTTTACGATGCCTTAATCGCCTTTGCCAAGACCCACAACATCTTGATCGTACAGGACGCGGCCTATGCGACGCTGATCTATGGCCAGCAACGCTTGTCACTGTTCAGCCGACCGGGCGGCAAGGATGTCGCGCTCGAAATCCATTCGATGAGCAAGAGCTATAACATGACCGGCTGGCGCCTTGGGTTCGTGGCCGGGGCGGCGCCCATGGTCAAGGCGTTCGCCACGATCAAGGACAATGTGGATTCCGGGCAGTTCAAAGCCATTCAGCTCGCCGCTTGCGCCGGGATCGCCGATGTGGGACTGGCCGAAACAATCCGCGCCCACTATCAGCGACGCTTGGAACGCATGGTGGAAGTGTTGCGCGCGGTAGGGTTCGATGCGCATATGCCGGGCGGCACGTTTTTCCTGTATGTACGCGCACCGACCGGGGCGGGTGATAAGGCCTTTGCCAACGCGGAGGAAGCCTCGCAGTTCCTGATCAAAGAAGCGTCCGTCTCAACGGTGCCGTGGGATGAAGCCGGTGCTTATCTACGGTTTTCGGCCACGTTTGAATCGGAAAGCGAAGCGGACGAAGCGCGGGTCTTGCAAGCCCTGCAAGACCGGTTGCAGCAGTGCTGCTTGCAGTTTGCTTAAAACGCGTTCACCTCATCGATGTGCTGGGCGTCAGCCAACAGCATGACCCACCGGTCAATGCCCAGCGCAATCCCGCCACAGGGCGGCAGGCCGGCCTCCAGCGCGGCCATGAAGGCGGAGTCAATGGGATACACGGCGCGGCCGGCGGCCTGCCGCTCACGCGCACACGCTTCAAAGCGGGCTTGCTGTTCGACCGGATCCGTCAGCTCCGAATAGGCGTTGGCGAGTTCAACGCCGGCAATGAAAAGTTCCCACCGTTCGGCGACCTCCGGCGCCCCGGGTTTCCGCCGGGCCAAGGCCGCCGCCGCAGCGGGGTAATCCGTTACAATTACCGGCGTCGGGATCGCTTCCAAAACCGGTACAATCCGCTCCACCCAATCAATATCGAACCGGTCGGCCTCGTAGGCCGCCACCGGATCCCATCCGGCCCAGCGCTGATACAGGTCACGCACCGTATGCACCTCCCAGTCGCCGTCAAGGGTCCAGGCCCGCCCGTTGCGGTGTACCGTCGGCTCGCCGTTGACTGCCCGGCTAACGGCGACCAGCAAGGCGCGCGTGTCGGCAAGGATGTCCTGATAATCGGCAGGTGTCCGGTACCATTCCAGCATGGTGTATTCCGGGCGATGCCATGCGCCTTGTTCCGCCTGCCGGAAGCAGGGACCCATTTGATAGATGCGCTCGTAACCCGCACATAACAGCTGTTTCATGTGCAGTTCCGGTGACGTGCGTAAATAGCAGGTGCCGGACGGTTCGGCGTCCAAATGCGGCTCCAAGGCGGGCGCGGAAACCCGCACCGGCGTTTCGACTTCAAGGAAGCCACGGGCGTTGAAAAAGGTGCGAATAGCGGTCAGGCAGGTCGCCCGTATGGTCAGGGCACGTTGCTTGGCCCGTAGTGCATGGAGCGTGCTCAAAAGCCCTTGGAAACGCGGTCGGCGTACTTCCCGGTACGGGTGTCAATGCGGACCCGGTCACCTTCGTTGATAAACAGCGGGACCTGGATTTCATAGCCATTGTCCAGCTTGGCCGGTTTCTGCACGTTGGTGGCGGTATCGCCCCGTACGCCGGGCTCGGTTTCGGCAATCGTGCGCTCAACAAAAAACGGCAGCGTGACTTCGATCGGCTGATTGTTGAAGAACAGCATTTGCACTTCCATGTCCTCGACCAGGAACCAGCGTTGGTCGCCGAGAATGTCGTTTCCAATGTGGATTTGTTCGTAGGTGCTGCTGTCCATGAAGACAAACTGGTCGGCATCGGCATAGGAGTAGATTAAGTCGCGTTCCTCGAGGTTGGGCTTATCAATCTTCTCCACGGCCCGATAGGTCTTATCCACCGTGCCCCCGGTGATCAGGTTTTTGATCTTACAACGATAAAGGGCCTGGCCTTTGCCCGGTTTGACAAATTGGAAGTCGGTAATCACATACGGGGCCCCGTCCACTTCTATTTTGAGGCCTTTTCTTAGGTCGGAAGCTGAATACATATATTCCCTTTCGGTAGCAAAACGGTTGGCAGCCGGTCCGGCTCAACCCTCTTTGAATTGGGCGACCAAGCCCTGAAAACTCTTTTTGGCATCACCGAACAACATGCGGGTGTTGTCCTTGAAGAACAGCGGGTTATCGACACCGGCAAAGCCGGGATTAAGGCTGCGCTTGGACACGATACAGGTCCGGGCATGATCCACGTTGATGACCGGCATACCCCACAGCGGGCTGTTTTCGTCTTCGCGTGCGGCCGGGTTGACGACGTCGTTGGCCCCGATAACGATGGCCACGTCCACGGTGGACATGATGGGGTTCACATCTTCAGGTACGACCAATTGCTCGTAGGGGACGTTCGCTTCCGCCAGCAACACGTTCATATGGCCGGGCATGCGGCCCGCCACCGGGTGAATCGCATATTTGACCTCGGCCCCGTTGGCCTCCAGCAGTTCTCCCAACTCACGCACCACGTGTTGAGCCTGTGACACCGCCATGCCGTAACCCGGCACGAAGACCACCGACCGGGCGGCTTCCAGGATGTAGTAGGCGTCATCCACCGTGACCGGACGGGCTTCGCCTTGATACCCGCCACCGCTCTGGGTGGTGGTGGCACCGAAACCGCTGAAGAGCACATTGGCCAGCGATCGGTTCATGGCCTTACACATGATCGACGTCAGGATCAGTCCGCTGGCACCAACCAGCGCACCGGCGACAATTAACACGTTGTTCAAAATCACAAAACCCGCCGCACAAGCGGCCAGTCCGGAGTAGCTGTTAAGCAGCGCGATGACCACCGGCATGTCGGCTCCGCCAATCGGGATCACCACCAAGACGCCCAGGACCAAAGCCAGCAGGATCAGGCCGATCAACAGCGAATAGCCATGCGGTGCCGCCGCAAACAAAATGATGAACAGGAGAGCGCCCCCCAACAACCCGGCATTGACGCCTTGTTGTCCTTTGAAGAGCAGCGGTTTGCCGTCAATTTTTTCGGCCAGTTTCGCGTACGCGATCAAGCTGCCGGAGAACGTGATACCGCCGATCAAGACCGCCAATGAAATCGCCACCAGCGTGAAGGCGGGACTCGTCGGCCGCGCATGAAACTCGGCCCAGCCGACCAGCAAGCTGGCAATACCGCCGAATCCGTTGAACAAGGCCACCATTTCCGGCATGGCGGTCATCTTGACCAGTTGGGCGGCACTGGCACCGACGGCGCCGCCGATGATCAATCCCAGAATAATCCAGTGGTAGCTCATCCCTTGATATAACAGGGTGGCAATGACGGCGATCGCCATACCCAACGCGGAAACCAAATTGCCGCGCCGGGCCGTGCCGGCTGAGCTCAACATCTTCAAGCCGAAGATGAAGAGGATGGAGGCTACGATGTAGCTGAAGTTAATAAAGGTGTTCATATTATTGGGCCCCTCCGTCTTTCTTCTTGAACATCGCCAGCATACGGTTCGTCACCATGTACCCGCCCACCACGTTGATGGTTGCAAAGGCCACGGCCAGGGTGCCGAGCAGGGTCCCTACCGTTCCGCCCGCACCCAGTCCGGCCGCCGCCAAGGCACCCACAATCGTAATGCCGGAAATGGCGTTGGAGCCGGACATCAGCGGGGTATGCAATTGCGAGGGCACTTTGGAGATGAGTTCGAACCCGAGGAAAATAGCCAGCACAAAGATAAACAATAGCAGGCCCAACGGGATATCCGCCCGGCTTTCCGGTTTAGCTTCGAGCGGGACCAGCGCAGGTGCCTTTCGCAGGACTTCTTCCTGCACTTCGGCCGCTGTGTCCGCCATGTCTTCGGCAGGGGCGGTAATGGCAGCCGCATCGTCTTCCTCGTCGACTTCAGCCGGGTCATCCGCCGTCTCTTTAACCGGCTTTTCCATGACCGCTTCATCGGCCACCGCCGGCAGCGTGGCTTGATCGGCCACGATGATCCGGACGGGCTGGCCCGTATCCGGCTGGACAACGTGCAGATAAATGTGATGTTCATGTGTAGCGGGGTCCGGTGTGTCGTTAGCGGGGGCCGCCGCCAGCGTGGCCGCCGCCCATCCACTTACACCCAGGAGCATCCACCGGTTTAGGTTCTTCTTCATGAGGCCTCCGTATTGAGATTCCAGGCGTTGCGTAGTGTTTCGTTGACGATGGTGCCGTCGTACGTAACCAGCGCACCTTCAATAATTTTATCGTCACGTTTCAGTTCAAATTGCTTTGCTTCCTTGTCCCAGAAATGTTCCAACAAATTAACAAGGTTGCTGGAATACATCTGGCTGGCATGCAGCGGCACCCGGCCCGGCAGGTTGCCGTATCCGAGAATGGTTACGCCGTTCACGTCCACCGCCTCGTCCAAACGCGAACCCTCGACGTTACCGCCGGTCTCAACGGCCATATCCACAATCACGCTGCCCGGGGCCATGCGCTCGATGATCGCCTGGGTGACGATGACCGGGGCCTTACGCCCGAAGACCTGGGCGGTGGTGATGACCACATCAGCGTGGGCGCAGGCCTTGGCCATGGCTTCGCGCTGTTTGGCAAGTTGTTCCTCTGTCAGCTCGCGGGCGTACCCATCTTTGGTTTGGCCCGTTTCGCCCAAGTCCACCTTGATAAACTTGGCACCGAGCGAGGCCACTTGCTCTTCCACTACCGGGCGGGTATCAAACGCCTCGACCCGAGCACCCAGTCGCTTGGCGGTGGCAATGGCCTGCAGGCCGGCCACGCCGGCACCGATCACAAATACACGTGCGGGAGACAAGGTGCCGGCCGGCGTCATCATCATCGGGAAGAGCTTGGGGGCCCGCGCGGCGGCCATAATGACCGCCACGTATCCGCCGAGATTGGCTTGCGAACTGAGCGCGTCCATCTTTTGGGCGATGGTGGTGCGCGGAATCATTTCCATGCTGAGCGCGTGGACATGGTTTGCGGCCAGGGCTTCCAGCAAAGGCCGTTCATTAAAAGGATCCAAGTGGCAGGCCAGTATGGCGCCCGACTTGAACCGGCCAATATCCGCTTCCGGTGGTTTGCGCAGGCGCAATACCAAATCAGCATCGGCCAATGCCGCCTGCGGATCGGCCACCACCGTGGCACCGGCTTTCGTATAGGCCTCGTCGGCCAGGCCAATGGTCGTCCCCAGGCCGCTTTCAAAGTGGATTTCCGCCCCGGCCCGCACCAGGCGTTCCACGCCCTCGGGCACCATGGCCACACGTTTCTCGTGGGGGTGCGTTTCTTTAGGAATATAGATTTTCATAATGCCTTCCCGGATAATGGGTGTTCAGTACGGCGCCACAGCATAAGGACTACGGCCTTGGGGTCAAGACTAGAATTGAGCGGAGGCTCATTACGAAAATATTGACCTCAGAAGTTATACGTGTAAGGGTAATACTATGAAAGTGACTACAAAAGGACAGGTGACCATACCGGTTCGCATTCGTGATTACCTCGGGATCGCGCCTCATGCGCATGTTGATTTCCGAATCACGAACGGAACCGTCGTAGTGCTAAAACAGGAAGCCCCTCCAGGGCGGCGAAACAGATTCAGCGAGATGCGAGGCGTTCTCAAAGGCACGCGAACCACGCAAGAGTGGATGCATAAAACTCGGGGAAGATAGATGGCCGTGTTGGTTGACACCAATGTGATCATCGATGTGCTTACCGATGACCCAAGCTGGGCGGAGTGGTCTATTACCCAGCTTGACAAATACAGCGCTTCTGGCTTGATCACAAACCCTGTTGTTTATGCGGAGCTTTGCTTTGGCAGTCCTTCAGCCGAATTCGTGGATGATGTCGTCAGAAGATTCGGTCTCTCCTACCAAGAGATTCCCCGACAAGGTCTTTTTCGTGCCGCCCAAGCTTTTAGTCGATATAGAGAGCGCAAGGGAACCAAGGTCTCGCCTCTCCCCGACTTCTTTATCGGTGGTCACGCAGAAGCGGCGGGAATAGCACTACTCACGCGTGACACCACTAGAATGAAAACCTACTTCCCGGGCGTGCGATTGATCGCCCCCCAATCATCGGACAGCGGAAAATGATCTATGGTAAAAACGGGACGTGCGTGAAAAGACGTGCCCGCGTAGGTAAGAAGTCGCCGTACTCCGATGTTCTTTAACACTTGGGCTAGCCCGCATTTCTCACCAACTTCGTAGCGAGAGCGTGGAGAGTGCGGCAGAGCGGGCGCGCGGCGAAGGGCGGCGGGCGACAGTGTGTTGAAACACATTGAGGTCGCTGCGCAAGTCGCGTGCCTGATATGCTGTGCTATCCGCGCTCGGAGTAGATGGCTGGTGAGAACTGCGGGCTAGTACTGATACGGCCCCCGGTTGAGGGCGTCGCGCACCGCCGAAATAATTTTGTTCGCGCGGATGGTGGCGCCGGAATACCCGTCCACCTGCCGGGTCACCACACGGCCCGGATCGTAAAGGTCGGGCAGGGCGGTGGTCAGCGGTTTGCCCACGAGATGGTTCAAGGCCTCTTCATACTGCGCGACGACGGAACGATAAGGCTCGTCTTCGGTTTCGAGATTGTAGCGGGGATCGGCCCCCACCAGATGACGGAAGGACGCTGCGGTAACGATGCCATCCTCCAGGCGAAACTGCAGATTCACCTGGATACTACCCTCGTCCATGAAGCCGCCGCGATAGGTTGCGTCGGGATAGGTGTGCTCCTCCGCTAACGGCCCGGGCGCCGCCATGCGACAGGCCGTTCCCAACACCGCAGTCATACCCACCATCAAAAACAACCAGCCACTATGAAGCCGCATAAATCCCATTACTCCCTTTGAAAAGTTGGTCACAGATTAACAATACCGGGACAGGATTGCAATATACGGAGCAAACAAAGCACAGTTGACAAGTGACTCATTACCCCATACTGTAAGGCATAAAAGTAAGGGATTATTTATGATTGCAACCATTACATCCAAGGGGCAAGTGACCATTCCCGCAGCGGCTAGGAAGAAGTTGGATTTACACGCTGGTTCGTATGTTGACTTTGTTATGACGGATGATGATCAGCTTTTGCTTATACCGGTATGCGAAAGTATAAAGAAACTGAAAGGCATGGTTCCAGCCCCTTCGAGAACCCTGAGTCTGGCTGAGATGGATCAAGCCATCGCAAAAGGGGCTGGAAAATGGTAGCCCTGGATACGAACGTGCTCATCCGATATATTGTGCAGGATGACAAAGCGCAGGCAAGATCCGCCGTGCAGTTGATTGAGAGGGAATGCACTCCCGATGAACCGGGCTTTGTTAATCTCATAGTCATGTGTGAAATGGTCTGGGTTTTAAAGTCAGGCTATGGCTATAGCCGCAAGGTAGTAGCTTCGGTTATCCGGGCCATGCTTACTTCGGCGGAGCTGGACATTGAGGCATCCGAAACGGTTTGGCAGGCACTAGGCACTTTTGAAAGAGGGAAAGCCGATTTTGCGGACTGCCTAATAGGCATTCACAACAAAAAGAACCATGCTGTGACCACATATACCTTTGATTTCAACGCCGCTCAAAACGCTGAATTCAGTCTCGTGGGCTAGCAGCTCATCATGTCGGCATTCATTTGCATAAAAGAGCTTGGTTTCCATGTTTAGGCATAACGCACAGACCTTGAACGTATTTTCTAGAACGGCGCTTCAGTTCCTGCTGGTGCTGGTGTTGTGTCGTGCGACGCTGGCGGGGGCGGCGGAGGATACGCTAGCGGACCTGTGGGCGGCCAGTGCGGCGGCCGAGCCGCGTTTTCGTGCGGAACAGCTGCGCACGGAAGCCGAAGGTCTGGACGTGGAGGCGCTGCGCCGCGAACGCCGACCGGTGTGGGCGCTGGAAGCAGGCGGGGATTATGGGCAAAGAGCCCGGCCGGGCGAGGAACGGGCCGAGGGCGTGGCGGCGCGCGGGGACATCCTGGCACGGGTGGAATGGAGTCTGCTCGAGAGTGGCCGGACCATGAATCAGCGCGCAGCCCTCCTGCGCCAGATCGCCAGCGTGGAAAAAGGGGAGGCGTTTAACCTGGCGTTCCGGGCCGAGGTGGCGCGTATCTACATTGCAGCGGCCATTGCCCGGGAACGGCACGAACACTTGCAGTCCGCCGCCATGCCACTACAGCACTTGGCCACCACGGCCCGCCTGCGTATTGACAGCGGCGTGGAATCCGCAACGGCCCGCGAACAGATCGATCAATTCGTGGACACTTGGACAGTCCAATGGCAGGCAGCCGAACAAGCGACCGAACAGGCAACACTCAAATTGGCGTTGTTGGCCGATCGCGAAACCGTTGCACCGGCCTATGTGTCCTTACAAGCAGTACCCACACCCCGTGAACCAGACGCGACGCCCCCTGCCATTACCGTATTGCAACGGCAAGCCGATGAGCGGCGGG
>PWVE01000135.1 GCA_003562335.1 PVC group bacterium | reverse complement strand
TTTCTTAAACAAAGGGGCCATGTGCCATCCCCTAGAACAGGGTGTAGATGAACGGAGCCGACCCCTGCCCCACGGCAATCAACAGCGCCATCATCAACAAAACCAGAATGATCGGGATGATCCACCACGCCTTGTGATGCATCGCAAAGGCAAAGAATTCGCCCAACAATTTACCAAGATGTCGAAAAAACCGCATATCTTTTCCTCTTTGGTCCCGGACCTTAATCCAAAACGTAATCCTTTTGCCATTCCGTCTTATCCTGCCACGGCGGCTGCTGCGCCTTTTCCAAAACGTGTGACCCAAGCACCAGGTAGTCCATTTCCGTGCGCATAAAGCAGCGGTAAGCATCCTCCGGCGTACAGACGATTGGCTCACCCCGCACGTTGAATGATGTGTTGATGATAATACCATAGCCGGTGATCTCTTCAAACGCTTTAATAATCGCGTAATACTCCGGGTTGGTCGTGGCATTCACCGTCTGAATACGGGCCGAATAATCCACATGCGTGATGGCGGGCACATCGGAACGCACTTGGTTGATACGTTCGCGCATCGAGGTGGACGCTGCCTCGTCCTTGTGGTGACAGCGCTCATCACGCACCTGTGCGACCAGCAACATATAGGGTGACGGCTGGTCCAGCTCAAAGAAGTCGCTGCCCCGTTCCTCGAGACAGCTGGGGGCGAAGGGCCGGAACGATTCGCGGTACTTGATCTTCAGGTTCATGATGGACTGCATTTGGGGCGAGCGCGCATCGCCAATGATCGACCGGTTGCCCAGCGCGCGCGGGCCAAATTCCATTCGGCCCTGAAAACAGCCGATGACTTTCCCTTCCGCCATCAATGCCGCAATCCGGTGGGCCCGTTTCGCCGCGTCCGCATAGCGCTCACTCACGTATCCGTGATGTTCCAAGAATTCCGCAATCTCGTCGTCATCAAAGGCGGGCCCCAAATAGGCCCCTTGCATGGTATCGTGCTGACCGTCGGCCGTGCGCGGCTGTTCCTTGAACATATGCCAGACACTTAAGGCGGCCCCCAGCGCGCCACCCGCGTCACCGGCTGCTGGCTGGATCCAGATATCCTTGAACGGCCCCTCCCGCAACAGACGGCCGTTGGCCACGCAATTCAGGGCCACCCCGCCCGCGAGACAGGCCTGCTCGCACCCCGTCGTTTCGTGTGCATGCCGGGCCATCCGCAGGACAATTTCCTCGGTCACCTCCTGAACCGAACGGGCCAAATCCATCTCGCGTTGGCTGATCTCCGATTCCGGTTGGCGCGCGGGCCCATCGAACAGCTCGGCGAAATGACCGTTGGTCATGGTCAACCCGTCCAAATAGCCGAAATACTTCTGGTTCAGGCGGAATGAACCGTCCAGTTTGAGGTCCAGCAGATGCTCATAAATGCGATCCTTGTAGACCGGATTTCCGTACGGGGCCAGCCCCATCAACTTGTACTCCCCCGAATTGACCTTGAACCCGGTAAAATAGGTGAAGGCGGAATACAACAGCCCCAAGGAATGCGGGAAACGCAGCTCCTGCAGAATGTCGACGCGATGTCCGTCGCCCAGTCCGACGGTGCTGGTGGCCCATTCCCCCACCCCGTCGAGGGTCAGAATAACGGCGCGCTGGAAAGGGGAAGGATAAAAGGCACTGGCCGCGTGCGTCTCGTGATGTTCGGGAAAATAGATGTCGTCCTTGACCTTGATCCCCAGCTTCTCCAGTTCCGTCTCGATTTCCAGTGGAATCCAGAGTTTCTGCCGCAACCACAGCGGCATAGCCATGAGAAACGATTCCAACCCTTTAGGGGCCGTGCTGAAATAGGTTTCGAGGATGCGCGCAAATTTAAGGACCGGCTTGTCATAAAACGCCACCGCATCCAATCGCCCCCCGGCCGCCCATCCGGCCTCCGCCAGACAGTATTTGATGGCGTTAATGGGAAAATCGGCGTCGTGTTTCTTCCGGGTAAAGCGTTCCTCCTGTGCGGCCGCCAGAATGCGGCCATCGCGGACCAGGCAGGCCGCCGAATCATGGTAATAAGCGCTGATGCCGAGAATATCCATTAGAATTGCCGATGGTAACGTGTTTCAATATCCAGTTTCTGGTGCGGACGCCAATAGGTCGGGCACGCGGGATCGAGCTCCCGTTGCATCGGATCCTTGCCGCGCAAACGCAGAAAGAAACGCCCCAGCCCGAAAACCAAGTAGAAGAAGGGCACCAGCAGTATCCACGTAACCCCCGTCCCTATGCCATGCGCCAACCAGTGACCGGTCCGCTCGAATCCTCGCAGGATTCGTTCAGCACCCAGCAAACCGGTCAACAACAAGGCGGCCAGACACCACAGCACATACGCCATGATGTGGTGTTCCCACACAAAATAGAACAACAGACCAACACTCGTCATGACGACAAATTGAATCCACGGCCCGCGACGCGGACAGCGCGCGGCCGCAGCGTTCTCCCTGGCACGCCACGGCCAGACGACATCTATAATTTCTTTAGACATAATGCTAACGCATCTTCCTCACTCAGTGCCCGTCACCCGCCGCAACCGTTCCTCCACCAGTGCTAATTCGCGGGCAATTTGCGCCAGTCTGCGCTGGAGCATACTCAAGGACACTGATACATAAAACAGCAATAGCAGCACAAAGCCAAACAAGATCAGCAGCACAGTGGCGAAAAAGCTGATCCCGGTCAACCGAGGAATGATCGTGGCCAGACCCTCAAACATGGCCCCCAGCAACAACAGTAGGCCGGTCACTAACCACAAGAAGGCATAGCGCTCCAGCATCCGTCCAACGCGAATGGCTTCCAGCGTAACGGTGAGCACAATGAAACTCAGCAAGGCCACGATCAGCCGTAGACGGAGCTCAACCGAATCCTCACCCAGATATTCAATCACCTGGGGGCGAAATGCGGCAAACACCATGGCCAACCCGATGGCCAGCCAGAACAAGGCCTTGAAACGACGCGTGCGTTGCCGGACAAACACCAGCACTGCGGTGACACACGTCACGACGCCAGCCACGGCCGATAACCATTGTGCAGCGGTCATCGTCATTGCGCCTCCACCTCCGTTTGTTGGCGGTCAAAACGTGGATCAACCGCACGGCAGCGGTCTACAAACAGCGCCACCCCTACCTTGAACACATAGAAAAAAGCCCCCCAGCGGCGGATAGAGGTGCGACCGGTGGCGCGGGCGCGAAAGGTGGTCGCCACTTCGCTCACCCGGTAGCCCTGCCGACTCAACAATGCCAGCGACTCCGGTTCAGGATAATCGCCGGGATATTGATGCGCAAAAAAGTACATGACCGCCCG
The DNA here is from genome assembly GCA_003562335.1 of PVC group bacterium. Lineage (GTDB taxonomy): Bacteria > Verrucomicrobiota > Kiritimatiellia > SLAD01 > SLAD01 > SLLF01. Next base: position 1,545 of record PWVE01000135.1, on the reverse strand, counting down.
GTTGACCATTTGAAAGCCAGAGGTTGGATCGGTAATACGGCGGCGGCAAATGAGGCTCAGCGCTTTGGCCAGCGCAAAGATACCCATTTGCCTCATCCAAGTTCCGCGATAGGAACGGACGCCGAGAAACCGCGATCCCACCACCATGTCCACATCACCCCCCGCCATACGTTCGATCAACTTGCTACATTCCGCCGGCGGATGCTGCCCGTCCCCATCCAACCGGATCGCATAGGCGTACCCCTGTTCAAGCGCATACCGGAACCCGGCCTGCATGGCCCCGCCCACCCCTAAATTGCAGGGCAGGCGCAAATACGCACAGTCTGTGCCACGCAGGACCTCTTGTGTGTGGTCGGTTGAATGATCATCAATAACACAAATGCGGACGTCAGGCCATTCATTCCGAATTTCCGCCATTAACGGGACAATCGCATCCTGCTCATTAAAAACAGGAATAAGAATGATCAGTTCATTCGCCGGTATCTGCATACGCTTGAGAGTAGGACGTGTCCCCGCCCAAACTCAAGCCTATACTAATCATCACAACCTTGTCTTCATCAGGTCAGGATCCGGGGAACTACCTCGCAGCACCGCATGATCGCATCATCATTAGCGAACCACCAAAACTCCGTTGGGATAACACCGGTCGCGACGTCCCACTTCAATCCCTTGCGTGAACTTGCTATTGGCCACCAACCGCAGCCCGTAGGCGCGCACCAAGGGGCCGAGCCAGCGGGGCGGATCATGACGGAACTTGATTTCCAATACCACTTCGCCCGGATGGTGAACCCGGAAAAAAGGCTCGCCGACCGGGAACAGGGACGTGGCCTGCGTGCTGCCCACCTTGTGATCGAATGTCACACGCACGCGGCTGCCATCGCGCGCCTCAAATCCCTCGCGGTGGTAGTCAACCAGCACCGCCGGTTGCAGTCCGAGCAAGTGAACGCCCCGCGCGAACTCATCCAGTACCGGGTGCGCCCGCGCCCCCCAGTACTGCTGTCGGATAAATTGTTCGTACTCGTCCATTGAAACAAAGCATTGATACTTGCTCAAGGCCTCACCGCGCCGCACCTTCAATTCAGCCCGAATAGGCTGCCGGGGGTCCGCCGACTTGCCATAGCTGCGCAGGCGGTACTTCACCCGGGCAAAATCGCCGGACATTTTCTGCGCATAAATGTCATGCGCCGCCGTTTCATAGTACAGGCTGCGCACAAAATACCTGCAACCTGAAGCGCGCTCCGTAAAATAATCGCGCCGCATATGGGCGGCCAAGGCATTCCGCAGCGCATAGTACGTATGGGGGGTAATGCGATATTTAAACTCAAAGCGACTGGCATCTGCGCTCATGCCGGACATCCTCCACCGGAGATTCCACCCGCGGGTTACACCGGCAAATCCAGCTTGGGAGCCAGCAGCGATACGCGCGTAACCCCCTCGATCGCCTTCAATCCCGGGAGTAAATCGCGGACCAGCCCCTCTCCAGCATCGGCACGCCGCAGCTCGTATACCGTCTCCCATGTCTCGTGACCGATTTCATGTGAACGC
>PWVE01000235.1 GCA_003562335.1 PVC group bacterium | reverse complement strand
CATTAGGGCAGAACGGAGCCTGCCCCTCCGGGAACCTTTGGAAGATGCCTGACTAATTACAGGAGGGTCGACCTCCGTGTCGACCTTAGAGGTTTTCAAGAGCCTCTCTGGGTTAATCGTCCAATTCCAGAATCGGTACCGCTTCGTCCCAGCGTTTGGCGATCCATAACGCTTCCAGCCGCTTTTTCAACAGCACCAACTGCGTGCGCTCGTTTTCAACCGTTCGTGTCTGGGCGGCGTCCGGGTCCGCACCCAACTGCTGACGGCACTGCTGAATCCGGCGGTCCAACATCCGGATACGTAAGTTCAGGATCAAGTCCTGGGCGGCGTGTAGACACGATATTTCGTCGCCGGTTATGCAGCGGGCCGACATCTGGATACGCGCCGCCAACTGTTGAACTGCGTCCGCTTGACCGGTCAGGTAGGTGGGCAACGCCCGTTCGCCCGGGTCCGGCAGGCGCATGATGGTCTCCATGATCGTGCGGCAGACCGGATGGGTAATGGCCTCCGGCGGCACAAACTGGTTAACCAAATCGAGCACCTCGGGATGCGCCACCATCAGCTCTATCAAGGTCGTTTCCTGCGGAGGATAGTCGGTGGGCGGGGGAGGTGGCGGGGCGGCGGTAGCCGTCGCGCGCGTGGTGGCCGGACGTCCCAGCCGCTGCAAATCCTGCCATAACGCGTCCGGACTCGCTTCCAATAACCGGGCGGCGATCTTGACGTAATCCTCGCGCTGCACCGCGCTGGGCGCGTGCCGGATTGTTTCCAGCACCGCACGCACGGCCCGGGTCCGCCCCGCGGCCGAGTCGAGTTCACCCCGGGCGCGCAACGCGTGAAGCTGAAACGTGATCACATCCGGGGCCTGCTCAATCAATTGCGTAAACGCGGTCGCGCCGCGTTGCCGGATCAGGCTGTCCGGGTCCTCCCCGGCCGGCAATTGTGCCACCCGCACCGTCAACCCCTCGCCAAACAACGGTTCCACTGCGCGCAAGGCGGCCGTCTGGCCGGCGTTATCCGCATCAAACACCAGCACAATTTCGTCGGCATACCGTTTCAGCAACGCCGCATGACCCTCGGTCAGCGCCGTGCCCTGCGGGGCCACTGTGTGCAGCAGCCCGGCCAGTTGACAGCGGATGACGTCGATTTGGCCCTCGCATACCAGCGCTTGGCGGGCGTCCACCATCGCCTGACGCGCCCGGTCCAAGCCATACAGCAAGCGGCTCTTTTTGAACAACGGCGTTTCGGGACTATTCACGTACTTGGCCGGTGACGACGCATCCAGTACGCGCCCGCTAAAACCGACGATCCGGCCCTGTTCGTTGCGAATGGGAAACATCAAGCGGCCTTTAAAGCGGTCGTACGGGGCCCCGCCCCGGTCGCTCGGCAGCAATACACCGGCTTGTTCCAGCAATGACCGCGCTATTTGTTCCTGATCCGCCCAACGGGCCAGGGCCGTGCCGGACGGCAAGGCGTATCCCAGTTGGAACGGTTCGACGGCCGCGCTCAAATCGCGTTCGGCGAGGTAGGCCCGCGCCTTTTCGGCGGCGGTCGCTTGTTTAAGGTTCTGGTGATACCACGCCGCCAGTTGTTCGTGCAGCCGGTATAAATCGGTGCGTGGCGTTGCCGCCGCGCCACCGGCGGCGGTCGCGCGGGGCTCGAATGTAATCCCGGCCCGGTCGGCCAATATCCGGGCCGCCTCCAGAAATTCCACGTTCTCGTATTGCATCACAAACTTGAACACATCGCCGCCTGCATGGCAGCCAAAGCAGTAATAAAACTGTTTTTCCGGGTCGACTTGGAACGAAGGTGTTTTTTCCTTATGGAACGGGCAGCAGGCCTTGAATTGGCGGCCGGCCTTCTTGAGGGGCACATAGCGCTGGATCACATCCACGATATCGCTGTGCAGCCGTATTTCCTCGACGCTATTGGTTGATGCAGGAGACGCCATAGCCGGATTGCTCGCTTACTCCATCACCTCGTCTTCGTCAGCGACGGCAGGTTCCGCAACGGGCGGTGGTTCATCAATCGCCTTGGGCAGCGGCCAGTCCGGATGACGTTCCAGCAACGCTTCGTAGCGCGGGAGTATATGGATTAACGTTTGGGAGCCGATGTAGGAGGTTTCCGCAACCGGCACGCGGACCGCTTCCGGGGCCCACAGCGCGATCAACAACAGCGCCACCGCACACCACAACGCGTAGCGGATAAACCCGGCCAACGCGCCGCCGATCCGTTCCAAACCCGTGCGGAAAGAAAACGACATGATGAGTCTTAGCAACGCGAACAGCGCCCACATCAGCAGCAAGGCCCCGATAATCACCGCTATCAGCGCCACCGTGTGGGCTTGTACCGATTCCATGCGGGTCGTCGCTTCCAGATACTGTCCCAACGGTTCATGTCCCTGCCAGCCCACCCAGACGGCCACCGCCAAGCTCAGCAGATGGGCCAGCTCACCGGACAACCCGCGGAATACGCCACGCACAGTACCCCACGCCAACAACGCCAGAATAATCAAATCAACCATACTAAAAGTCGGCATCGTTTCCCTCCACCCGTCGAAACTATACGCCGTAGATCACCCCGGGCAAAGATAAATGCAGATCTAGCAGATCAGGCTTTTGAAGTCGGCAAAGGATGCTTGGAATCCGCCGGGCACCCCTTTGGCGATGACGGAAACGGCGTCGTGCGAATGCAGTGATTCCAGATGGGCACACGCGACTTCGAAATCCTTGATGCGGGCGTCGCCGTTCAGCTGTTCATACACGAGGCGGGCTGCATCTTCCACAAACTTAATCGTGGCCCCGTTCATTTCAGCAAAGGCCTGTTCATCCTCGCGTTTCACCATCACTTGCGTCTCGGTTTGCAAGGCGTTCAGACAATGCATGTGGAGGTCTTCGATCGTCAACTCCGCGCCCGGCTGCAGCTCCACAAACAGGCGGGCCTTACTGCGTTGCGAGTGCGGAATGGCATAAATATCCCGCACATCGCGGGCGTGTTCGCTCAATTCGGCCGAGCACGGGCAGGCCGACGAATAAACGAAATCGAAATGGATAAAGGTACGAACCCGGTTCTGCGCATCAATCCGGCCTTCGAAAACCACGTCATAATATTGGTGCCCATAAAGCTCGCTGCGCAAGCTCTTTTGCAGCAAGGGATACGAAAACCGCAACAGCAGACGGCCCTCATGGCTGCCGATATCTTGTTTGTACTGCTCCAGCACACGCGCCACCGTATGCAAGTCAAAGATATCATCTTGAAAGCGGTAGAAGGTGCGCATAATACGGGACATATTGATGCCTTTAACGTTTGGCACCAACGAAACACTGCCGGAAACATGGGTCTCCAACACAATGGGTTCACCGGTGTGGCTACGGTATTTCAGGGGCAGCTTAAAGTTGGAAATGCCCACCTGCTGTATGGCCACATTGGCCCCCTGCAGGGCTTCCGACGCATTTTGCATATCCGGTAACGTAGCCCGGTATTCCGGCGTGACGGCAAAGTCCCGCTGGTAGGTGTGCCGCAAGGGCAACCCGGGTTCACCGTTGCTCTTATGCAAATATAAATTAGTTTCTGACTTGGTTTTCATTTGGCGTCCCCTTTTTAAAACACTAGGGGAAAGTCGCTCGCTGAGCCATAAACTTAACAACCTATGGCATCACACTCTGTTCCGACTGAGCCCAGCAGTATACGCCAGTAAGCCGCGCGGGGCAATAGCAACTTCCGGTATTTACAAACCAGCCCGTCTGCGCTATACCCCAATCCGGTGTGTCGCTCACATGTATGGGCCGGCCTCCAGTGGTGTGGTGTGTGTGCAACGGAAACAGAAAGTGGCAGGTGTTTATGAACCCAAACGCTAATCCGGTCGAAAAACCCAAACTGTTGCCGAAAGGCGATGTACTTCCCTTTGTTTTGCTGGCCAGTTGCTTCATGTGGTGGGGCATTGCGAACAACATGACCGACCCGTTGGTGCGGGCGTTTACCGGCATCTTTGAAGGCCTAACCAATTTTCAATCCTCGCTGATCCAGTTCGCGTTTTACGGCGCGTACTTCGGTCTGGCCATTCCGGGTGCCATCATCGCGCGTAAGTTCGGATACAAGCGCGGCGTGCTGACGGGTTTGGCCATGTACGTTGCGGGCTGCTTTTTGTTCATTCCCGCCGCTCAAATGCAAATGTTTTTCCCGTTTCTCGTGGCCTTTTACGTATTGGCGGGCGGCCTTTCCATCCTCGAAACGAATGCCAATCCTTATGTGCTGGTATTGGGACCGGAAGAAACCGCCACCCAACGCCTGAATCTGGCGCAGTCCTTTAATCCCGTTGGCGCCATCATCGGCACGTTGCTGGCACAAATCCTGATCCTGGCGCGCCTGGAAGCGGTGGAATCCGGCGCCACGCCGGTCGACGATGTGCAGTCGGCGCAACTGGCCATTGTCATCGCGCCGTACCTGATTATCGGCGGCATTCTGGTTGTGGTCTGGCTCTTAATCCTGTTCACCAAAATGCCGTTTGTGGTCGAAACCGACCGTAACGTGCACTTTAAACCGACGGTCAAGCGACTGGTGAAAATCCCCAATTATGTGTTTGCCGTGATCGCGCAATTCTTCTACGTCGGCGCCCAAATCACCGTGTGGACCTACACCGTGTACTACGTGCCCGAGCAACTGGGCATCACGCCGAGCGAAACCTTGCGCCTGTTCCATCTGCCGGCCCTGATTCTATTCGGCATTTTCCGTTTTGTGTCCACCGCGCTGATGACCCGGATTCCCCCGCACCAAGTGCTGGCCTTCATGGCGGGTTTGGGGGTGGTGTTCTCCATTCTGGTGGTCTTTGTGGGGGGGCCGGTGGGCTGCTACGCACTAATCGGTAT
>PWVE01000025.1 GCA_003562335.1 PVC group bacterium | reverse complement strand
GCAAAACCTCCCATTCATGAGGGCAGGACGGAGCCTGCCCCTCCGGAATCTACAAAATACGCCAGTTTATTTGCCGGAGGGTCGACCTCCGTGTCGACCTTGGAGGTTTTGCAAGAGCCTCCTGCGTTGAAACATCCCATTATTCGGTTGTTTTGTTGCGGCGCCGGTCGCGCGCGTGTGTTTAACTTTTGGACTTTCTACCAGTTATGAAGCTGGGTATAAGGTACATAAAGCATGATGAGGTTATTTTGATGAATGTGAACGATACGTTATGGTGGTGCCCGCCGGACAGTGAACGCAGTGGCTTGGCGGATTCAAACGAATGGTTTATCTACCGCGCGGATTTGAACGTGGCGGACCAAGCCTGCGCCGCGCTGCGCGTAGCCGCGGATTCCAAGTACTGGCTTTATGTGAACGGCGAATTGAAAATCCGTGAAGGCGGACTGAAACGGGGACCGGTGCCGGACGGGTCGTATATGGAAACCGTGCGGCTGGATCCGCCCTTGCCGCCGGGACGGCACACGGTGGTGGTGCTGCTGTGCTATTTCGGACGCCACGGATTCTCCCATCGGGACAGCGGTCTGCCCGGCCTGTTGATCGAGCCCGAAGGTGCGGCATGCGGCCCTTGGAAAGTCAAGCGGCACCCGGCCTTTTTCGATGCAGGCTATGTACACGACGCCTACCGGTTACCGGAAGGCAGCGAAGGGTTTGATGCCCGGTATGATTTGACCGGCTGGACCACGCCGGAATTCGACGATTCTGCATGGCCGGATGCGGAATCGCGCGGCAAAGCCGGTGCCGCCCCTTGGGGTCCATTGGAACTGCGCGAGTTCCCGCCCTGGTCATGGTCCGAGCCGCGCGAGTATGAATCGGTTGAAGCCCGCCCCGCTCCAAGCGGTGACGGGTCGGTCTATTATCACTGCGCGCTGCCGTATAATGCCCATTTCGTTCCGGGTTTGACCATCGAAGCCAAGGCGGGCATACGTATCGAGGTCACCGTGGTGCAGGATACCAACTGCCTCAGCCCGGCGTACATCACGCGGGCGGGCCAACAATCGCACGAGTTCCGGGGTTGGATGAACGGCGAAACAGTCATCTACAAGGTGCCGTCCAACGCGGTCAAAGTCGTCGCGCTGCATTATCGCGAAACCCACTATCCCGCGCCTTTCGTCGGCGCTTTCACCTGCAACGATCCGCTCCTGGACCGGCTGTGGGAAAAGGCCCGCCGCACGTTGTATGTGACCATGCGCGACAATTTCATGGACTGCCCCTGCCGCGAGCGGGCCCAGTGGCCCGGCGATATGGTGGTGCAGCTGGGACAAGTCCCGTACGCACTGGACCGCACAGCGGATTTGCTGGTCAAAAAAGGATTGCGCGAGACCCTGCGCTGGCAGCGTCCGGATGGTACGATTTACGGTCCCGTGCCGGAAGGCAACTGGCGGGTCGAGCTGCCGGCACAAATGCTCTCCGTGATCAGTGAATACGGCATCTGGACGTATTATCAGCATACCGGGGACCGGGCGACGATTGAGGAGCTGTATCCCTATGCCAAGCGCTACTTTGACCTGTGGACACTCCAGGATTCCGGATTGATTAACTACCGGCCGGCCGTCCGGGGGGGCGAGCCGCAGAAGAAAGACGGCGTCGAAACGGGTGTTTGGGACTGGATTGACTGGGGGGAACGCATTGATGCGGAACCCTCGCTGAATGCGTGGTACATTCTGGCCGCGCGCGGAATCGAAAAAATGGCGCGGGAACTCGGCCGCGGCGATGAAGCGCAGGAGGCGGCCCAACATGCAGCACGGGTGACGGCCGCCGCCCGGGCCGCCTTCTGGCAGTCTGACCGGGGCGGATACGCCACGCCGGATTTCCCGCACGCACCGGATGACCGGGTACAGGCCCTGATGGCGCTCTCCGGGATAGCGGAGCCAGCTCAATATCCGGCACTGCGCAAGGTCTTGGCGACGGTCGAACAAGCCTGTCCGTACATGGAGAAATATGTACTGGAGGCCCTGTTCAAGATGGGGGCAGCCGACGAGGCCGTACGCCGCATGCAGCACCGCTATCGCGGACTGGTGGAAAGCGCCAACTCCACGCTATGGGAACGCTGGCCCGAATGGTCGGATCATCCCGGCACGATCAACCACTCCTGGAGCGGCGGGCCTTTAACGCTGCTATGCGAACAGGTAGCCGGCCTACGACCGCTTTCCCCCGGGTGGCAGCGTTTTCTCGTCGCCCCGGCACCGGGCACCTTAAGTGCGTTCCGGGCCAGCCTGCGGGCCCCTGTGGGCGACATCGAAGTCACCGGGCAGCAGGACGGGGATGGATGGCAGGTGGACGTGCGCCTGCCGGAGGGTACGGAAATGGAAACCGATTTTAGCCTTTTAAAAGACGCGCGCGTGCGCGTACACCGCACATAAGCGGGAACATCATCCGAAACGGAGTCACCACATGACCGATGACAAGTACACCCAGGTAGATGGCCACTGGCAAGATGAAAACGGCGTCCGCGTCTGGCGGGCGGGAACACTGGTTTATTATCGCAAGGATTTGGTCCGGGTATTCTTTTGGCTTTACATTGGCCAGTTTACGTCCTGGCTGGAAAATGTAGCGGTCCCTATCTTCTTCCCCCTATTGATGATGAGCCTCGGCTTCAACGCGTTGGAGATTGGCTCGCTGTGGTCGATTCTGCCACTGGGCACCTTGATCGTTTTCCCCGTCATCGGGACGCTCAGTGACCGTACGCGCACCCGCTGGGGACGGCGGCGACCTTGGGACTTACTGACCACGCCGATTTGGTTTGTAGGGCTGGTCATGCTTCCTTTTTGCACCAATTACTATCAGGCCATGTTTGCCATGGTGCTGGTGGGCTTTGCCGGGGCCGGAACCAATGTGTTGAATGCCTTTTACAATGATGTCGTTCCGCCTGAGCTAATGGGCCGCTTTGTCGCGGGTATGCGAATGATCGGCAGTGGTAGCGCCATAGTGGTGCAATTGGTAGGGCTTAGACTTTTTGATAGCTATCCCGTGTTGGTGTTTGTCGGTGTCGCCACGATTGGCTTCGTTGGTGAAATGCTGATGCTCCTCATGGTGAAAGAGGGCGAGTATCCGCCCCCTCCACCTAAAACATCCATTGTAAGTACCGTAGCCATGTTTGTGAAGGAAGGCTTTGCCAATCGCTACATCATCTTTCTGTGGCTGACCATGGGCGTCACCGCCTTGGGCGGCCCGGTGATGGGCACCTTCTTCAACCTCTTCTTTACGGACCAGACCGGTTTGGGGTTAAGTGCGACTCAATTGGGGTATATCCTGGCGGCCGGGACCGGCGTCGGCTTATTATTGCTGTTTCCGGCGGGTTACGTCATTGATCAGTTCGGGCCCAAGAAGATTTGGACCTATGGCGGTTTCGGGGTCGGCTTGGTGCAAATCCTGATGTTCTTCCTGGCACGGGACTTCATTAGCGTGACCGCGCTGTATCTCATCTTTGCAGCGATCAACACCTTGCTCACGGCGGCCCTGTTGCCCGTGATGTACAGCTTTATTCCGAAGGATAAGTTTGGACAATTGAACGGCAGCAATCAGATTGTAACCCGACTCTTGCAAATCATAGGGGCCAACGGCTGTGGACTTATCATCCTGCTCATGCATAACGATTACCGCTATGCGTTCATCTTCGGAGGGGTGGCGTATCTCTTGACGCCGCTTTTCATGATTTTGATGCTGCGCCAACCCTATCCCTACGGAGATTTAGCAACTTCGCTGAATCCCGATGGCAACCGGGCCGCGCGCAAGGACGGACAGGCCAGCTTGCCGGATGGCATGCCACCACCAGAGGTAAATGCATCCGTCGATCCTGCTGAGGGAGCCATCATTGAAAAAGAAGAATGAGTAGGCCTCCCAATATACTCGTCTTCATGACCGATCAGCAGCGGGCCTGTTCGGTGTTGCCGGGTCATCCCTATAAGGCGTTGACCCCCTGCCTCGACGCCTTTCGCGAGGAGGCGATCACCTTCCCACACGCCTATGGACCGTCACCGCATTGCTGTCCGGCGCGCGCAACGTTTATGACCGGCCTGATGCCGAGCCAGCATGGTGTCTGGCACAACGTCACCGTGGGCAACGCCATCACCCGCGGGCTAAAACCCGGCGTTCGCCCCTGGAGTCAGGATTTGCGCGCAGGCGGCTACCACCTGGCTTTCGCGGGCAAATGGCATGTAAGCAACCATCAACAGCCGCAGGATTACGGATGGGAACATCTTTTCCCGGCCTCCATGTGTCATGGCGCAGGCCTATCACCGGCGCAACAGGAACGCGCAGCGCGGGAACGCGATCTGAAATCCTTCGCCACGGCGGCCCCCGCCGCCGATGCCCCGGAACGTTATCCGGCCGAAATTGTGCGCGCGGGGTGGACGCGCTACGCGCATTACGGCACGCAACAACATCCGCTGTTGGCCCCCCATTTCCGGGACGGGGAGGAGGACAATCCCTTCGGTGACCGCACGGTGGTGGATAAGGCCATAAACTATCTCGACGGCGCCCGCGACCACGCCCCCTGGTGCCTGTTTGTCGGCACGCTCGGCCCCCACGATCCCTATATCCCCCCGCAGCGCTTCCTCGATCTATACCGCGACACGGAATTCCCGCTGCCCGCCACGTTCGATGACCGCATGGAAGACAAACCCGCGCTCTACCGGCGCACGCGCGATCGCTTTGATCAACTGTCGCCAGCGGAACACCAGGAGGCCATCCGGCATTACCTGGCCTTCTGCTCCTACGAGGACTGGCTGTTCGGTCGCGTGGTGGAGCAACTAAAAGCGCAGGGAATGTACGAGGACACCCTCATCCTGTACGTCTCGGATCACGGCGAT
>PWVE01000082.1 GCA_003562335.1 PVC group bacterium | reverse complement strand
TGAACTCTGCGGTGACCGGGATCATGGTGCGGCGCAGCGGATCGGCCGGATTATCGGGCGCGAGTAACGCCGCGTAATAGGGCGTTAACCCCAGCGGCAACGCCCCGCGCTGGCGTTTAACGACGGCGGCGCGCTCGTCTGCGCGTAACGTGAATAAACGCTCCAAGTCGGCTAAGGTGCGTATGCGATTACGTAATTGCCAGCGCCAGTCGTTCCACTCCCGCTTGCCCACGTGCGGATAATGCTGACGCCGGAATGATTCGGCCCGGCTTACCATTTTTTATTTATCCTCCTTAATATGGCCAGCAACAGCGACCGTTGCTGTGGCTTGCATCTGTGCCTACTACTGCCTAATCGTGGAAAAATGTCAACATGGCCACCCATTGCAGGGCAAACGCATCTAAATTACGGTGATAAATGCCGAAATACCCAAACACCCAAGCCCGAAAGAAGCCCGAAGTTCGAATATGCAAGCCGTACCATGCATGATGTCGGGATCTATGGATGGTCAGGGCGGTCACCAAGTAAGCGGTGGATGACAGGTATCTCGGGATTCGAAATTCGGATTTCCTTGGGTATTTGGGTGTTTCGTCATTCGGTCTTTGCGGGCACCCATTGCACTTGTCGGTAGCGCGCAGACTTGCTAGCGTGCGCAGCACGATGATGTCACCGGATATTCGTTTTATGCAGCGGGCCCTGCGGCAAGCGGTGCAGGCCGCCGAGGCGGGTGAGGTACCCGTAGGGGCCGTGATTGTACATGCGGGCGTGCACATTATTGCCCAAGCGCATAACTCCACGGAAATGCTGAAAGACCCTACGGCCCATGCCGAAATCCTGGCGATCACCCAAGCAGCCTCCGCACTCGGCGATTGGCGTTTGACGGACACCACCCTCTACGTCACCAAGGAACCCTGCCCGATGTGTGCCGGCGCGATTGTGCTGGCACGCATTCCGCGGGTGGTATGGGGCGTGGACGATCCTGAACGCGGTGGCGCTCTGTCGCGGTTCCGGATTCTGCAGGACGAAAAGCTAAATCACCGGGTCGATTGTGTGACCGGCGTGTTGGCCGACGAATCCCGGGAACTGCTACAGGGGTTCTTTAAAGCACGGCGGAAGACTCGTCCATAACGACCAGGGGATCGTACGGCGACTCGTCGTCCGGACTCCACAGCACCTTCGGTTCCTGCAGCCAGCGGACGTGCACCTGCTGGGCGGGATCCCACAGGATGGCCACTGTCGGAGGAATCGTCAGGGCGCTGAAATAGGCACCCAGTCGATCTGGATCAAAACCGCCCTCGGAATCAAGGCATGCCAAGAGCGAAGGCGACCAGTCACCCGCCAAATCGATCACCGCCAAGCGATGCTGCCAGACCAGCCAACCCGGCTGATCGGTTAGGAATCGATCACGCCGCAAGCCCTGCTCATTCACGATTGTGGTAACCCGGGTGCGCGCGGCCGCCACGGTTTCCAGCGCCGTGCGGTGCTGGCGGACAAACCGGGCTTGGGTCAACACCGCTTCGCCTAGCAACAACGCGCCAACCACGCCCCACCACAGGGCGCACCAGCGACGTTCGGGCCAGCGCGGCCACCAGCGCAGCACATGCCGGCCAAATTGCAGCGGCACATACATCGCGCCATAGGCGGCCAGTACCAGCATGAACGGTGCCGTGACAGCGGCCATCGTCGGACCACTACCCGCACCCATATAGGGATAGCACAGGACCGACAGCAACCAGCACACCACCGGCAAAATCCAAAGGATTTGGTAGCGACGGTCACGGGGAAACTGCACCCCGCGCCAGATCAACAGTCCCATCCCCACCACAGCAAAAAATGGGCCTATGATGCCAGCGGGCAGGGCCTGGGTACGGAACAGTGCCCAAACACGAACCGCCCCTGTCGACATCGCGCTCATTGTCGCTTGCCACGCCGCCAACGGGCCAGCGGTCGCCCATATATCCAAGGCCAGCGGGACCTCCGGCATTCGCGGCCAAGGCACACCGATGACCCGCTGGTTCCACGCCAGCAACGGCAGAATGAAAAGGGCTAGGATCAGAAATCCGTTAAGGCCCCTGAAGATGACCGCCGGTCGCGACAGTCGTTCTTCCTGCGCCGCGCTCGCCATCAAGAAGGTATGCAACCAGAGAGCGAACCAAACCGTCCACAGATCCAGTCGTATCCAAAGTGCTAAACCGATCAGCAGAACCGCCGAAAAGGGCATGCCCCTACCCGTGCGCGTCAAATCGGTGAGATGCCGCTGGACCGCCCACAATACCAGTACCATAGCGAGTATCCCGCCACTTCCAGAAAAACCAACCCGGTATAACGCTGGTGACAGGACCGCATAGGCCGCCGCCACGCCCAGACATACGGGATAGGGACACAGCTTGCCGTACCATCCCAGCAACAGGAGCAAACTAAGCGCAGCACCCATCAGGCCCAATCCCAAAGCCAGGGTGATACCGTCCCCGACACGGCCGATACCCACCGCCATCAGTCCCTGCCACAAAACGTCATGCGTCATAGGGACGGCGTCCCTTCCCCGCAACTGATAGGCCTGCGCGTCCTGAATGGACCGGGCCATAACCATGTGTCGATAGGGCGCATCGTCGGCAAACAAGCGTGTTCCATCCGCCAAGCGGAATTGCAAATTGAGGGTACCGAAGAGGATCACCCATGCCAGCAGGGGCGCAAACCAAAGGACAAACCGCTGTATTTGCCACTTGTTAAAACGAATCACTTTTGCCACCTCACCCCGTCTGGAAACCTACGGTACCGTCAATACCATCGCATCCGCCACCACCACCGGGTAGCGCGCACCTTGCACCCAGTATTGCCAGCCGCGGATACGCAAGGAACGACCCAACAGCTCCTGCAGTTGCGCCTCGTCGCCTTTGACATAGCAAATGGTCTCTATCAAGGGTCCGCGCGTACGGGTTAATCGGTACCGGCTGGGCCGGCCCCAAACTAATCCTGCCGGACGCAGGGTGCCATCCAGTTCCACCCATTCCCCCTGCCCTTCCAAAGGGATCAAATCCAAGTCGGACGGGGGTTGCGGCGTCGGCCGTTCGACGGTTGGCGACACTGGCGGTGGCGGCTCGGCAGGTGGCGGCGGCTCGGGAGTCGGAGTCGGCGGCGGTACAGGCGGCGGGGTGGGTTCGGGGGCGCGGACCTCAGGTTCGACGACCTCTTCAGGCGGCGGACGTTCGCGTTCCACGAAATCCCGCGCGATCCATACGGTGGCATCGGCTGGCGCGGTGATGGCCAGCCATTCGGCAAAGGTATCCCGTTGTACAATCCGGTCGCCCCGTTCCAGCCGGGCCATCACGGCATGGTTGATGCCCGGTCCCGCCCGCACGTTGAGACGCGGGGCACTGACTTCGTCACCCTCCACAAAATCGCTGTGCACCCATAATTGAACGTCGTCCGGCGGGCGGACCTCGACCCACTCCTCCGTAACCGACACCACCTGCAAGCGGTCGTTCCGCAGCACCTGCCCGACCACCTCGCTGCGCAACTCGGGTTCAGCGCGCAAATTTACGCGGTTACCTACAACGCGTGCCATTTCCGTTTCGGCCCCGCACGCCACCCCCCCGGAGAGTACCCCGGCCAGCATGATCCCAATTATTCGTGTGCTTATCATAATCTGCCCACCTCCACTTTAGTATGAACACGAACCGCGCCCAAATCCAGAGGAAATTACAAAAAGCAAGGGTACCCCCGGCGAGGTCGGTGAATAATTCTGGCGAGCCGATTGCGCTGTAAGAAGTTGGTGGAGTAATTGTTGAGAGGAGCGTGTGTGGAGGCTGTTACGGAATCTGGAGGGACTTGGTCATGTCGAGCTGAGCCTGCCCTGAGCGAAGCCGAAGGGAGACATCTCTGAATCGCGCCAGCCACCGTCGCGTTGGGAACGGATTCAAAGGCGACGCGGCTCGGCGGAGAACGAGATTTTTCGACTACGCTTCGCTCCGCTCAAAATGACAGTAGGCGAGCGTGCGGCTTATCACAGTATCCAGTGCGGCCAAGTGTTCGCCAGAGCTGCCATCGCAAAGAATCCCCGCATCACACGTGTGGTGGTCGAAAAACCCGCACTTTCCCTTCCTCCACTCAAAAATATTGGCGGTTTGGAAGCTAATATGGGGGGGATTGAAATCCACCACCCTCTTTTCAGCCTCTATTCACGCACCTTTCCAACAGCGCAATCGGCTTAGCTTGACCGGTCCAACCGATGTTGTTAGATTCTGGTGCACGCCCGTAGCAGGGGCGGTGAATCTCTTTTGTGTAGTCAACCCATAACAAGAAAGGAATACGCATGAACTACATCACGGAAGATAAACTGGTTATTTTAGGGGCCGCTGGCGCCATCGGATCAAACATGGCCCAAGCCGCCTTGACGCTGGGGTTGACCCCTAACGTCTGTATGTACGATCCATTCGAGAAAGGCCTGCAGGGCGCGGCCGAAGAGCTGTACCACTGCGCTTTCCCCGGCGCACGCGTGACGTGGACCACGGACATTGCCGAGGCACTGCAAGGGGCCAAATACCTGGTGTCTTCAGGTGGTGCCCCCCGCAAAGAAGGGATGACGCGTGAGGACCTGTTAAAAGGCAACGCCGAAATCGCCGCCCAACTGGGTAAGGACATCAAAGCAAACTGCCCGGACCTGGCCTTTGGCGTGATCATTTTCAATCCGGCCGATATTACCGGGTTAACCGTGCTGGTCCATTCAGGGCTGGCCCCGTCCAAAATCGGCACCCTGGCGGCCTTGGACAGTACGCGTTTGCAAACCGCGCTGGCCCAGCATTTCGGCGTGGCCCAGGACGACGTGACCGGCTGCCGCACCTACGGCGGACACGGTGAAATGATGGCGGTGTTTGCCGGTGAAACCAAGGTGGCGGGCACACCATTGACGGAGTTAATCGGAACCGACCGCTTGACCGAGGAGCAATGGGAAGCCATTCGCCAACACGTATGCCAAGGCGGCAAGAAGATCATTCAGCTCCGGGGCCGCAGCTCGTTCCAAAGCCCGTCGCATCAGTCGTTGTTAATGATCAAGGCGGTGATGGACGGCCAGGGCTATCCCTGGCCTTCGGGCGTGTACGTCAATGACCCGGCCAACGGCTTTGACAAGATCATGATGGCGATGGAAACCACGCTGGACCGTAACGGCCTGACCGCCGCCATGCCGCGCGGGTCGGATCGCGATGTGGCCGCGTTGAAAGAATCGTATCAGCACCTGTGCAAACTGCGCGACGAAGTAATTGAGATGGGCGTATTGCCCCCGCTGGATCAGTGGACCACGGTTAATCCGAATCTGTAAATTCCGGCGCGCAGAGTTGGTGAAAATTACAGCGGCGACACACGGCGCGATCGGGAGTCATATCCCATTCTTCGCGTGGTCGAGGTTTGTTCCGCTGAGGATCGCCGTCTTCCAGGTAGTCCGCCATATCGGTGGCGGACTCCTGGATGAACGCGCGCGCTTGCTCCAACAAGGCTGGCGAACCGGGTTCCATGGCCACTTGACCTTCGTGTAGGTATTCCGCATACAGGCGGATGGCATCCGGCGCCGCGCCTTTCTTTTCGTGCGCCCACAAAGCATAGACGCCCAGTTGCTTCAAGTGGCTGGGATGCGGTCGACCGGCTTTCCAGTCGTGGATATGCCATTCGCCGTCCAGGCCATACACATAGTCCGGGACCGCATAAATCGTACAACCTTGCCATGTGAAGGATTCCGGTGCATCCAACGCAACTTCATCTGTCGGCGTGACGTGTGCCAAGCGCGGCCAAACCGTCGTAATAAAGTTTTGGATACAGCGTAATATGTAGTCCCGCAGCTTGGCGGGCCAGTCCGGATCAAGTTGCGGGTGCAGGGCGGCGTAGTAATGCTCATGCAACCCGATGCGGCGTTTGGGATCCTGCTGCCACGCCCCTGATTTGGAATCCTGCCAGGCTTTGTTCAGCAGGGGCCGTGCCGCCGCCGTGTACGCCTCATCGGCCGTCGGGGCCTGCCCCGCCTGATACTGGCGCAGTGCCCAGCGCACAGCCTCTTCCGTCGCGCGTCCCATCAGGGTGTGGCGCGAATCCAGTTTGCTCAACCGGTAGGCGGTCCGGGATTCCTCGGCGGCTTGCGGCGACCACCCGCCCCAAGCCGCATACTTGCTCCAATACCGCTTGCGCCGACACACCTCAAACTCCATGGCGGCGGAATAGGACCAGCTAAATGAATGCGTTAATTTTTTTGACATGCCTCCATTATTCTGATCGCGTTACCACGTTCAATAAGATTCCACTCCGTTTCTAGAGGCTCTTGCAAAACCTCCGAGGTCGACCCTCCGGCAAATAAACAAGTCTATTTCGTAGGTTACCGGAGGGGCAGGCTCCGTCCTGCCCTTATGAATGGGAGGTTTTGCAAGAGCCTGTCTGCTCAATCCGGACTCAGCGCGCGGGGGAACAAGACACTGAACAGGCCGGTTTGCAGCAGGCACCGCAGTCCAATGGCTTCGGCCGCCGTCAGCCCAATGCCAATACGCTGCGGAGCTGAATCGCCGTTACGCTTGCGGGATACCGCCCAATAGTAGGAACCCCGTTGCGCATCGTGATTCAAGGTAATCAATGTGTTCCCCGTGCCATTGGCATGATAGAGTCCCTGGCGTTGGCCCCCGATATGCGGTTGCTGACCTTCCAGCACCAGCAGGATTTCGCCCACATCAAGGAAACCCAGCTTGACCGTTACCTTGTTGGCCCAGTCAAACGTGGCATGGGTGACGCCGTCGCTACGCTTGGCCACGCTTTTTTGGGCCGCGAATTCCAGAAAGAAGCAGTTGTAACGCTCCTCACCCGCGCCATTAATACGCGGTTCCAGCCGCAGCGCGCTGCCGGTGCCGCGCGCGTTGGGATGATAAATCTCAAGGGTGCGTCCCTTGAAATGGGCCGGTCGCCCAGAAGTGTTGGTGGGGGTCGTCATTAGAACGGCACCTCCACTTCCAGTTCGTTGGCAGCGGGGGCGGGCGCATGCGACGCATTAGCTGCCGGCTGCGCCTTCTGCTCGTTACCGGCGCGCGGCAGAAAATGGACACGCTGGGCGCGGACCCGCGTCCGGCTACGCTTTTCGCCCTGCTCAGTTTGCCATTGGTCCAATTGCAATTTGCCTTCCACCATGACCGGCGCGCCCTTTTTCAAGTACTCGGCACACGTCTCGGCCTGCCGCCCCCAGATGACAATGTCAAAGAAGTCGGTCCGTTCCGCCGCCTTCCCCTCCTTATCCTTGTACGACTCCGACACGGCCAGACCGACATCGCCAACGGCCGTTCCGGAGGGTAACCGCCGCAATTCGGGATCGCGCGTCAAATTACCCATTAAGAATACGTGATTCATGGAATACATGATGGTGCTCCTTTCTATTTTTGAGTTTTTACTGTGCTTGAATCGACACCCGCCGATTTCATGCTTCCACTTGGTTAAAGGAACGGCGGCCAAATTTTTCCGCACTTTTTTTAAAAATCACAGGCTCTTGCACAACCTCCCATTCATGAGGGCACGGGACACCGTGATAAGTCGCACGCTCGCCTGCTGTCATTTTGAGCGGAGCGGCTCGTCCGCCGTAGCCGTCCCCGGCGAAGGCGGAAGCGAAGTCGAAAAATCTCGTTCTCCGCCGAGCCGCGTCGCCTTTGAATCCGTTCCCAATGCGATGGTGGCTGGCGCGATTCGGAGATGTCCCTTCATACTCAACAACAGCCTCCACACACGCTCCCCCGAAGCACATACTCCATCAACTTCTTACAGCGCAACCGGCTCCAAACATTGCGTGCGGCAAGCCTTGGGCCTTTTCAAGAAAGGGGAACTCCCGCAGAGGCGCAGGGGCGCAGAGGCTGATGGGCCATTGTGCGGTGCACGTCGCGCACGATGGCGGGCCCTCAAATGGTCGCGCCCTTCCCATGCTGCTTCCAAACCTTGGAACGCCGACCAGCCTGTTTTCCCAAACGTTGGAACTTTGGGGGTCGATTTTTCCAGGCCTTGGTGGCCAAACATTGGATGTAAACGGTTTTCGCTTGCCGCGTCCCGCTGTTTGGTATATATAACACAAACCGCATGCATAAATCAGACGTCACCGCTACACCTGTTGCACTGCTCACCCTGTCACGGGGTGAGGCCGGTTGGGTCCATGCTGTCCACGGGAATCCCGATCAGGTTGCGCGGTTGGCTGGTCTGGGGGTCTGCACGGGTGCGCGCGTGGAAATCGTGCGCGGGCAGGATCCCCTGATCTTGAAGGTATGCGGTACCCGGATCGGCATTGCGCGGCAACTGGCCGCCTCTATTTTAGTGACCACCCAGCACGTGGCGGCTTGATGCAATGAATGATCCCATCGCAGTCACACCGGTCGGTGCGCACGGGCTAACCGGACAACCACACCGGGTCATCGTGCTGGCGGGGACGCCGAATGCCGGCAAGACCACCTTGTTCAACGCGTTGACCGGTATCCGCGCCAAGACCGCCAACTTCCCCGGTACCACGGTGGAAATCCGCAAGGGCCGGATGTCCGGGGAGGAACATGCCTTCACGCTGCTGGACCTGCCCGGGATGTATAGCTTTCAACCCACGACCCCGGATGAAGAGGTGGCGCGCGGCGTGTTGACGAGCCCGGACCGGCCGGACGCCGTGATTGCCGTGGTCGACGCCACGAACCTGGAACGCAATCTACCGCTGGCGAGTCAATTGATGGAACTGGACGTGCCGGTGGTGGTGGCGTTGACGATGATGGATGTCGTGGAACGGCGCCACATGCGGATCGATACCGACGCATTGTCCGCCGAGCTGGCGTGCCCGGTGATCCCGGTGTCAGCGCGTAGCGGTGCGGGCTTGGACGCGTTGCGTACCGCGCTGCACCAGGTGCTGGACGCGGACCAACCCCTACCCGCCGCCGGCTGCGCGGCGTGCCGGGGTTGTCCGCTGGCCACGCGTTACCGCTGGTCGGCCGAATGGTGTAACCGCTGTGTGAGGCAACAGACTACCGCGCCGCCCCGTCATACGGAGTGCTTGGACCGGGTGCTGACGCATCCGGTATGGGGACTCGCCATTTTTGTCGCCGTCATGGTTTCGCTTTTCTTCGTTATTTTCAGTCTGGCGGAATGGCCGATGGCCTGGATCGAAAACACCTTTGCGGCCGCCACGGAATGGCTGGGCACGCGATTACCGGTGCATTGGAGTACCGATCTACTGGCGCAGGGCGTGCTGACCGGCGTGGGGGCTGTGGTGGTGTTCCTGCCGCAAATCGCGTTGCTGTTCTTGATGCTCTCCCTGCTGGAAGATACCGGTTATCTGGCCCGGGCCGCGTTGGTGATGGACCGTTGGATGCAAAAAGTGGGCCTGCCCGGAAAGGCTTTCGTTCCGCTCCTGAGCGCACATGCCTGCGCCATCCCCGCCATCATGGCCACGCGTGTGATGGAACAACCACGTGACCGGTTGCTCACTATCCTGATTGCCCCGCTCCTTTCCTGTTCGGCCCGGTTGCCGGTGTACGTGATGATTGCCGGGCTACTGGCCCCCGGCAACGCGGTCTTGGCGGCGGTGCTGCTGAGTAGCGCGTACCTCGTGGGATTGGGCGCGGCTTTGGGAGCGGCGTTCGTCTTTCGCCGCACGCTCCTGCCTGGCACCCACCAGCCCCTGCTCATCGAGTTGCCGGACTACCGTCGCCCGCATTGGCGCACATCCGGTTGGTACACGCTCGACCGGGTCATTGTCTTCCTGCAACAAGCAGGCACCTTGATCCTCCTGTTTTCCGTGCTGATGTGGTTTCTCGCTTCGTTCCCGCAAGCGGAGCCGGATGCAACGGCTGTGGAACCGGCCGGGATAGAAGCCACCTATGCCGGACGCATGGGCCAATTCATCGAACCGGTGCTACGCCCGCTGGGGTTCGACTGGCAAATCAGCGTCGGCGTGCTGAGCTCGTTTGCCGCGCGCGAAGTTTTGCTATCGACATTGGCCATCATTTACGGGCTGGACGATCCAGAGGACGAACCCGACACGTTCATGGCGACTATGCGCCGCTCCACCCGTGCGGACGGATCGCCGGTCTTTACGGTGGCCACCTGCATGAGCCTGCTGGTCTTTTACATTCTCGCCGCCCAATGTATACCCACCCAGATCGTCACCAAACGGGAAACCGGCGCTTGGAAATGGGCCGTACTGCAATTCAGCTATATGAACGTGCTCGCGTACATCGCCGCCCTGCTAACCTATCAAGGGTTGCGGCTGGCCGGCCTGGGCTAGTCCGTATATTTTCGGCGGGTTTCGGTAAACACCATCGGGGCCACGTGGACGCCGTTGGGTAATGACCGTTATCAGGTAGATTGTGATCCGGTGACCGGCCCGATCCAGTTTTTCAAGGTGACTGGCGACTGAAAAGTTTGGTAGCTTGAACCTTTGTGAGGCAGTTGCAAAACCTCCAGCCACACCAAGTGGCACGGGCATCCTGCCCGTGAATCATGGGCGGGACGCCCATGCCACGGGAGGTTTTGCAAGAGCCTGCCTTTGTGTTAGAACAAGGCTCAAGTATGCCAATGAATGATTCCCATATCGCCACCAGCGAGCAACGTGGCCAGGCGTTCTTCGACCTCCAGTCGGGCGCGTTTTTCCGGCGGGTGGATTGGAGTGCGTTCTGGGTGGTTTGGGGCGTGGCGTTCCTGTTGTACCTTTTCACGCTAGCCCCCTCCGTGACGCTCGAAGATTCGGGGGAACTGGCGGTGGCGGCGGATCATATGGGCGTCCCGCATCCTCCGGGGTACCCGCTGTGGACGTTGCTGGCCTGGTTATTTCAGCGCGTCTTTCACGGCATTACGTATCATGGCTACCCCAATCCCGCCTGGGCCATTGGCCTGATGTCGGCGACGTTTGCCTCGCTGGCCTGCGGCCTGTTGGCGTTACTGGTCAGCCGGTCGGGCACCGATATGATGCGGGGCCTGCAACGCACCACGCACCTGCTGGGTTTGAACATCGAGACCAAAGTCTGCTGGACGGCGGGTGTCACCGCCGGTCTGCTGCTGGCGTTCAGCCCCGTGTTGTGGTCACAGGCGGTCATTATCGAAGTCTACGCGTTGAACAGCTTCTTCATGATTCTGCTACTGCTCATGATCTATCGCTGGATGTCACGCCCGAATGAAGACCTTACGCTGTATGTGACGGCTTATTTGTTCGGGCTTGGGCTCACCAATCATCATACGCTTTTCTTTCTCGCCCCCGCAGTCCTGTTTGCGATCGGCTTTCGTGATCGCGCCTTGTTCCGGGACAGCGTGGCCTTGCTCTCACTGGGGTTGGCGGGCGGGCTGATCTACCGCGGGTACACGGCCGATCCCCCGCCGCCCGGCGCTATCGCGAGCGGCTGGAACCTGAACTATGTGGCCGCCACGTTTTTCGCCCTGGTCCCCCTCGTGCTGGCGACCTGGCAGCGGCGGCTGTTCACCGAATGGCGACGAATCCTGCTGGGGATCGGGGCCGTGGCCCTGGGGTTATCGTTTTATCTCTACATGCCGGTGGCCTCGGAACAAAACCCGCCCCATAACTGGGGGTACACCCGGACCTTCCAGGGGTTCATGCACGCCCTCACCCGGGGACAGTACGAGCAAATATCGCCGGCGGACATTTTGGGCAACCCGCGTTTGTTTGGACAACAAATCCGGACTTATTTCCAGAGCGTACGGGCTCAATTCACCTGGGCATCGATGGCCTTGGCGGTGGTGCCCTTCTTTTTCATGGTCACATTGAAACGCAAGGCGCGCACGTGGTTGTTGACCTTGATCACGGCCTTCTTTTTTGTCAGCGTGATGCTGGTGATATTCCTGAACCCCACGCTGGACATTCAGACCCTGTTTATCCAACGGCGTTTCCTCATTTTATCACACGCGGTCTATGCCATCTGGCTCGGCTACAGCATAGTCTTCACGCTAAGTCTGCTGGAGGTCCAAGCGGCCCGCCTGGGTCGGCTGCGCACACTCAACGTCGCCGCCTTGGCACTGGCCTGGCTGCTGCCGCTCAGCGTGTTGTGGCAAAACTTTTTCAATGAAGAACAGATCAAGACGATCGGTGGCGCGGAACAGCGTGGACACGATTTCGGCTGGCAGTTCGGTCATTGGCAATTGGAAGGCGTGCATGGTATCCGGGCCGATCTGGAACGCCTGTACGGTCCCGACAAGTTCCCGGAGGTGTGGGCCGATTACCCCACCCCGGATTATCCCCCCCGCCTGAAACCGGATGCGATTTTGTTGGGAGGAACCGACCCGGGACGGTTTGTGCCGACCTACATGATCTATTCGGCGCAGTGCCGTCCCGACGTCTACTTGATCACCCAAAACGCGTTGGCCGACAATACTTACATGGCCTTTCTGCGCGACCTGTACGGTAATGACATCTGGATCCCCGCCCAACTGGACACGAACCGCGCCTTTCAGCAGTACGTACAGGACGTGCAAGCGGGACGGGTGGATCCCGGGGCTGACGTCGTCATGCGCGACGGGCGCGTCAGTGTGCAGGGCGTGGCCGGGGTGATGATGATCAACAGCATCTTGTGCCGTATGCTGTTCGAGCACAACAAGGACCGGCACCCCTTCTATGTGGAGGAAAGTTATGTTATTCAGTGGATGTATCCCTACCTGGAACCCCATGGCTTGATTTTACGATTACATCCCGAGCCCATTGAGTTATCGGACGAACGAATGGCCCAGGACCGCGCCTTTTGGGATTGGTATACGGCTCGTTTGTTGGAAAATCGCCGGTTCCGGCGCGATATTGTCGCCCGCAAGTCGTTTTCAAAGCTGCGTAGCGCCATTGCGGGGATTTATGCGTTTCGCCGTAACTTCGACGAAGCAGAGCACGCTTTCCAGCAGGCCATTGATCTTTATCCGCTGAGCCCCGAAGCACACTTTAGATTGGCGGAAATGTATATGCAACTGCGCCGCCTGGACGAGGCGCGCACGACCATCGAAGCCCTATTGGCCGACGATCCGCACAACAACCGGGTAGCCGCTTTTCACCAACAGCTGGTGCAGTTGCAGGCGCAAGACCAACGCCGCCGGGAACTGGAAGCGATCTTCCAAGCGGGACCTGGCGATATGGAAACCGCGTTGGAATTGGTGCAGGTGTATCACCGGCTACAAATGCAGGGACCGTTTCAGCAGTTGGTTGTGAACCTCATTCAGAACGATCAAATTCCAGTGGGCACCTATCTGCGGCTGGCCCAAATTATGCAAGAGGCCGGACGCCATGATCTCCTTGAGATGGCTTTGCAGCGGTATGTCGACCGCGAACCACGTAGTCCCCGTGCCTGGCTGGATTTGGCGGCTGTCCGGCTGGCACGCGATCGCCCAGACGATGCGCTACGGGCCTTGCAGCAGGCCGTGCGGTTGGGCGGCACACCCGTTCGTGATGCGGTGCGTCGTGATCCCCGGTTCCAGCCATTGCATAATCGGCCGGAATTCCGTCAGTTGCTGACGACCACTGATGGGCCAGGACCCACGAACCAGCCGCCACTTCAATTCCCATCACGACCGGTTCAATAGACTGCGCTTCAACGGCACCGAAGCCGGGTGATCACCAAACCAGATTAATGACCGGCCGTTATGATCACCCATTCGCCCTTGATCGAGCGGGTTGCAAAATGGTCCAGCAATTCGCGTGGCGTGGCCACCAGCGATTCTTCAAAATGTTTGGTCAGTTCGCGTCCCACATATACAGCGCGGTCAGGCACAATGTCTTCGAGGTCCGCCAAGAATTTCAGAATACGGTGGGTAGACTCATAAAACACGACCGGCAAGTCGCCCGCCCGTTCCAACCACGCCGCCAGCAAGCGACGGCGCGCGGCCGACTTAGGCGGCAGAAATCCAGCAAACAGGAACCCGCCGCCACCAAAACCGCTGAGGGCCAACGCAGTGGTCACGGCGCTAGGACCCGGCACGGCATAGACGGGATGGCCCGCACGATGACAAGCCGCCACCACCCGCGCGCCGGGATCCGAGACGCCGGGCATGCCGGCATCCGTCACTAATGCCACCGCTTCCTTCCGGGCTAAGCGGTCCAATACCTTTTCGGTGCGCTGTGCTTCGTTGAAGGAGTGACAACTGATAAGTGCCGTGGACACGTTGTATCGCGTCAGCAATTTACGGGTTTGCCGGGTATCCTCGGCAAAGATGGCGGTTACGGCCTGCAAGGTGTCCAAGCCGCGTTGGCTGATGTCGCCCAGATTGCCAATGGGCGTACCCACTACGTACAAGCCGGGCGCAAGTGCTGCGGGCGCGTTGGTGGTGCCTGCGCCCATTAGGCAACGCGGATCCGGACAAACTTGCGCTTGCCGGCCCGCAGGATTTGACCGTCGCGCAGAGGGATCTCCGCGCGCGGATCGGTTACCTTCTGATCGTCCAACCGCACGCCGCCCTGCAGAATCAGGCGCCGCGCGGCACCGTTGCTTTCCGCCAAGCCCGTCTGCACCAACAGTGCCACCAAACCGCAGGTGCCGTCGGCGGCTTGTTCAGACGGTAACGACCATTCCGGCATATCGGCCGGGTTTTCGCGCTCGGAAAAGATGCGGGCGAACTCGCGCGAAGCCGCTGCAGCGGCTTCGGGACCGTGAAAGCGGGCCACGATTTGCCGCGCCAATTCGTCTTTGGCTTCCCGTGGATGACGTTGCTGCTGGGTCGCGATCTGCCCGGCATCGGCGCACAGGATCAACTCGTAATAGCGCCACATCAAGTCGTCGCTAATGGACATGATTTTGCCGAACTGTTCCTGGGGTGACTCGGTGACGCCGACGTAATTGTTGAGGCTCTTGCTCATCTTTTGGACGCCGTCCGTGCCTTCCAACAGCGGCAACGTCAGTACGGTCTGGGGCGGCTGTTTAAAGATTTTCTGCAGTTCACGGCCCAGCAACAGATTGAAGAGCTGGTCGGTGCCGCCCAGCTCGATGTCCGCGTTGACCATAACGGAATCGTAGGCTTGTACCAGGGGATAAAGAAATTCCACCAACGAAATCGGCTGGTTTTCGCCGTAGCGCTTGGCAAAATCGTCGCGTTGCAACATTTGCGCAACGGTTACGTGCGACGACAAGCGAATCACCTCTTCGAACGTCATGCCGCCGAACCATTCCGAATTGAACCGGATTTCGGTGCGTTCCGGGTCGAGCACTTTGAATACTTGTTTCTGGTAACTGCCGGCATTGGCCATGACCTGCTCGCGCGAAAGTTGCGGACGGGTTTTGGACTTGCCCGACGGATCACCGATCATGGCGGTAAAATCGCCAATGATAAACACCACAGTGTGACCTAAATCCTGGCATTCCCGCAATTTATTGAGGCCCACCACGTGTCCGAGATGCAGATCAGGCGCGGAGGGGTCAGCCCCGTACTTAACGCGCAGGGGCCGCGCGGCGGCAGCGGCTTCGGATAGTTTCTTCTGCAACTCCTCCGCCGACACGAAATCGACGGACCGCGCGCCGATACGCTCTATTTGTTGATCTACTGCTACACTCATATCGCTTGAGCGCTTACCAATGACGCACCGCTTATTATTTGTCAATGCGGGGATTGGGCGTAAGCCGTAACAAACCCGGCGTAGAAGGCGGCGGCACGGGTCAAATGGACCACTTCCACTTGTTCGTTGGCGGCGTGGGCGTGATGCTCGTGGCCGGGTCCAAAGCCTACGGTGGGAATACCGCACAGGCCGGCCGTGGTGACCCCGTTGGTGCTGAAGGTCCAGTGCCCGATTTGCGGGTGGGCGTCGAAGGTGGCTTGGTAGGCCTTGACGGCGTTTTGCACCGGTAGTTCGTCCTCCCCGGTTTGCCAGCAGGGATAATACTTTTTGGTGGGATACACCAGTCCGGTGTAGCTGGGCACTGCATAATCCAGCACGGTTACCCGGGCACCGACCCGGGCGACGGCCGGCAGGTCGAGGATTTCTTGAACGGCGGATTCCTCCGTTTCGCCTAGCGTCAGGCGCCGGTCCAAATGAATGGCACAGCCATCGGCCACGGCGCACAGGCTGGGGGATTGCGACCGGATATGACTGATGGTGACCGACCCCTTACCCAGCGGCGGCCGTGACGGAAGTTGCGCGTTCAGGGCCTCAATGGCCTTGATGATATCCGCCATTTTATAGACGGCATTATCGCCCCGCTCCGGGGCCGACCCGTGACAGGACCGGCCGGACGTGTGCACTTCCAGCTCCATACGTCCGCGTTGCCCGCGATAAATTTGCAGACTGGTGGGTTCGGTAATCACGACTACATCCGGACGGATACCGTCTTCGTGGTAGATGTATTGCCAGCAAAGTCCGTCGCAATCCTCTTCCTGAACCGTGCCGGTCACGTACAGGGACACGTTGTCTGGAACACCTTGCTGCTTAAGCAGGGCTCCGGCGTACACGGCGGCGGCAACCCCGCCTTTCATATCGGCGGTGCCGCGACCGTAAATCACCCCGTCGCGTAGAACGGGCTCGAACGGATTGGTATCCCAATGGGCCAGCTCGCCGACGTCCACGGTGTCAATGTGTCCGTCCAGTGCCACCACGCAGGGACCGTAACCCATGCGCCCAATCACGTTGCCTTGGGGATCAATCGTCACCTCATCATAACCCAGCCGCTCCATTTCCTGTTTCAGCCGCAGGGCCACCGCTTCTTCCTGTCCGCTCAGCGAGGGGATCGCCACCAGATCGCATAGAAATTGTGCCACCGCAGCTTCCTGCGCCTGGGCGGCCACCAAAAAATTGTTTTTTGCTGTCATAATCGCTCCGTTGTGATGTGTGATCCCAGTTCAGCAGCCTGAGTAAGCCACACAAATGCGCCGGGGTCAAGAGACACGGGGCACCAAATAGCTGTTAGCCTGTGCTTGACGGCCTCTCAAAGCCATGACCATGATCTTTACAGGTGCATAGAGGCGTCAACAAGGGAGGACCGCATGCTAATCGATCTTGAGGCGATCGAACTAATCGCGAAGGAACTACGGGCGAGCGTACAGGTGGATGACATCGGCAATGCCACTCGGCACGCGCTGAAACTTTCTTCCCGGCGAGTTGCCCGTGAGCTGGCCGATGCATCACCGGAGTCCACAGCGGCCGTTCTCGAAGCAATGGAACCGGTCAAAGCCGGCCGGGTGGCCGGGTATCTGCGGCCCGGGAAACTAGCCGCCGTGATCGAAGCCATACCGCCTGCGCAAGGGGTCACACTGCTTTCCCGGATTCCCGCCGATCACGCAGGCCAATTTGTGCGGGCGTTGCCCGCCGACCAGCGCGAACAGTTGTTGGCACAGGTCGACCCG
>PWVE01000114.1 GCA_003562335.1 PVC group bacterium | reverse complement strand
TTATTTGTTTACGATAAAATTACTCCGCAAATCCCGGGTATCCGCCCCTTCGTGGGGGTTGAAAGGGAAGTTGCTATCTGGGCGTTGCGTGCGGAATTAGGCGTGCCATTCACCTCATGGAAAAGAGAATGGGGACATCACCGGTTTAACAAGGAAGAAAGAATAGGATTCGAAACCAGTTCTGTCTGGGGTGTGCGCCCCGCTATCGGTTTGATGCATTCAGACATGGGCATGGGGTGCGAGTTGGCGTACGAAGAGTATCGCTCGGGATTTGGTAAGATTTCTGCCGTGACACTGTGCTTTGTTTTGAACATGCCTTAGTGTGGGGTTTCGCTTGCACGGTTGCGGCTGAATATCAGCAATTCTCATTATGGCACCATGGGGTGACCCAGTCGGCCAAGAATGACCGACTTACTACGGTAAGACAGGCATTCTTGCCTGTCACCCAGGGCATTGTATGCCCTATTTGGGCCATAATGAGAACTACTGCTGGATATCATCTACCCCTGCATCCCGGCAGGTATTTTGCCGTCACTCATGAATTTTGCCACTGGCCGCCCGCGACCGCAGACCTCTACGAGCGACCACTGATATTTTTTGCAAAAATAGATGTGTTCGCGCAGAGTTGATTGGGTTTTCGTGTAGGTAGGGAGCAGAAGGGATAGCCAAACGGAGCGCACGGGGCAATACAGGATGCCCAAGGGGGATATCTCTTGGGGCATACTGGAAGTGCGGTGGACCGATTGACGTTACTGCCGTTGAATCTCGGAGAGGGCGTTCGGGTGCGGGGGCACCCGGACATAGGTGGGTAAACCATAGCAGCAGAAAGGAGCATTAGCATGAAGGTAATATTGGTAACGGCGAGCCTGTTGGTACTGTTCGCGTTTGACGTTGGTGTCGCACAGGATATCGGGATCTCCCGGGTCGGTGTGCACGGCGGTCTGTCTGCGGGCGGTGATGTGGAGGATTCCGACCTTGCATTCGGTGCCCAGGCGGAAATGGCGATCACGGACAATTTCTTTGTGGAGCTGGCCGTTTCGCTTTTCAGTGACGAATATCAGGATCAAGGGGTTAAACTTGAGCAGGACCTAACCACGATTGGGTTGTCCGCGATCTACCGCGGACCGTTGACACCCACCTTGCAAGGCTACGCGCTGGCCGGGCTCAATTATAATATCGTCGATATGGACGCCGATGTAGATGCAGCCATGGCACGGGGTATGCCTGTCAGGGCGGACCTGGATATTGACGATTCGTTCGGTTTTCACGTGGGCGTTGGCTTGAATTATGCCTTTCATGCCCATGTTGAGGCGTTCGCCGAATTTCGCTTCACCTTCCTCGAGCTCGATGGGGATGTCAAGGTAGAGGTGATGGATGTCCGGCAAAAGGAATCGTTCAAGGGCGATTACAATTACGGCCTGCTCAAGTTGGGCGTCAATTACCTGTTCTGACGGATACCGGGACAGCCTTAAAAAACGGCCAAGCGCGCCGACACGCGCATCTATAGGTCGGCGGCCACACGGGGTTCGGCCCGCGTTCCCCGCCCCCATCGCAGGATGCGCTGGGGCGAGAACGCGGGTCGGGCCTGCTTGGAGAGGCCCTCCTCTTCAGGTCGCCGGTCGCCTTGTTCAGAACTGATACTGTATACCTAGACTCGTAAACAGTTCATCAATATGGGCCAACTCCCCGTAAAACGAGATCCGCTCGGTAGCCGTGACGAGCAGCCCTGCGGCGACAGCTAACTCGGTTTCATCATCACTGTAGCTGGAACGCCGGGTATAAAGTCGCCTCGCGGCCATACTGTCAAACTGAGTGATAGTCTCCTTCACCCTGTATCGTTGGTAGCTCAACCCCACAAGGCCATAGACCGTCAGCGCGTCTATGGCCTTGCTTCCCAGCAAGCCGACGTTAAGCATCCAAACGTCCAGCTCCTCTTTGTGGCGTCGGCGGAGAGAGCTGTAGTCATTCTCAAAGGTGTCAGCTATGCCAAAGGCCGCGCGAACAGCCAAGTCAAAGGGGAGGTCAGCAAGGGGTAATTGGTAGAGTCCGCCGATCTGTGCAAAAGGCTCGGAACCCATCAAGTCGTCATCAACCACGCCACCGCCGATAAAGACCGCCAAGTCTTGCACCAGCCCGTACGTAAAACGCGCGCCATACAGGTGGACGTCGCTTTCCACGGTAATTCCACCACCAACGCGCATCAACCCGGCATCGGTGCGCGCATCATCTGCAATCGGTTGTGTAAACCACGCTCGCGCAGGATCGGCCAAGCCAGCTATAAGAACGACCATGAGCAATGCCTGTAGACTCTTCATGACAATTCGTCCTCCCCGGTTACAGCAACTCCCCTTTGGAGCCACTTAGTTTATTGCCAGAAGCATAAACAACCTGCAATTTAGTGCAAGGATATTCTACATACTGCCCGGCTCACCACACGGTCTTTTCATGTTCATTATGATTCGTCAGTAATGATAAATCTTTTCCGTTTTTTGCTAGACAATCCCCCCATCATCCGTTTTGCTAGTGGCGATGAAAACGAATCATTCCACATCAGATCGGCGTTCCGGCCGTAAAAGCGGGGACGGGAAACTACACATTCGAATAGCAACCGCGGAGGATGAAGCTTGGTGCAAAGAGACGCTGGCCCGTCATCATTATCTGGGCGAAGCGGATCGGATTGGCGATTTCATGACGCAAATCGTGCACTGGAACGGCGAAGCGGTGGCCCTGCTGGTATGGGGGCCAGCCAGCTATGCGCTACGAGACCGTGATGAGTACATCGGTTGGACCGCAACGCAGCGAGCCGAGCGCCAGAAACTGGTGGTTCAAAACCGCCGCTTTGCGTTACTCGTTGAACGGGGCAGCCATCCGAATTTGGCGTCGCGTGTATTGGGAGCGGCCACCAAGGCCCTTCCCGAGCAGTGGCGCACGTTGTTCGGCTACGTGCCGGTACTGGCTGAGACCTTCACGGACATCGAGTCGTTTGAAGGGACGTGCTACAAGGCTTCCGGCTGGGAAGCGCTGGGGGAAACCCGCGGGTATTCGCGTCACCGGGCGGACTTTTACGTGCCTCATGATCGCCCGAAGAAGCTTTGGGTGAAACCGTTGAGGAAAACCGCCTGCGCGATTCTGTGCAGCCCGGTACTGGCCGAGCCCTATCAAGACGGAGCAAAGTCGAGCGCCCATGGGGTCATGCCGTTGAAGGCGAAGCAGATGATGAGTTTGCATGAGCATCTGTGCGCTATTGGCGACCCGCGCGCGGGCAACCGGATTTTCCATATTGGCGCAGTACTCGCCATTGTGGCCATGGCGCTTCTCAGCGGGTATCGAGATATCGCGCAAATCCATCGGTTCGGGCAGCGCTTGACGCAAGCGCAACGCAAGGCCCTGGGCCTGCCTCGCAAGGCGGGCAAGGCGTTCTACCGGGTTCCCGGGTATAAGACGTACTATCATTTGCTGGGGAAACTTGATCCGGATGTGCTGGCGAGCCATTTGAGCGAATGGTTGCGTGCGCATCAGGGGCAATTGCCAGCGAGCCTGGCTATGGACGGGAAAATGATCCGGCGGACGGTCGGAACGGTATGCCTGGTCGATCACGAAACCGGTGTTCCCGAGGCCATGGCGACCATGAGCATGAAGGAGGGCGAAGGGGAACGATGTGAAATCAAAACGGCTCAGCGCCTGATAAAGCAAATACCCGACCTGAGCGGCAGAACCATTACGGCGGACGCCTTGCATTGCCAAGTTGAAACGGCACAGGAGATCGTGAGCCGGGGAGGCGACTTTGTTCTGCAAGTAAAGGATAATCAAAAGACCGTACACAAACTCGCGCAGGCGGGCATGACAGGGCTCCCCCCTTTTTTGAACAGTTCGAGAAACAACATGGCCGACTGACCGGGCGCAGGATTACCGTCAAGGCCGTCGAACCCGTGCAAGTCGGGTTCCCGCATGTGCGCACCGTCATTCATATTCGTCGCCGAACCGAGGCCAAAGCTGAAACGTGGGAAGAGGCCTATTACTTGAGCAGTCATGAATCGGACCAATACACTACCGAACAATGGCTGCAGCTTATCCGGGATCACTGGGCGGGCTGTGAAATAAGGAACCATTGGCGTAAGGACGCCATCCTGTTCGAAGACAAAACCCGCAGCCGAAACGAGAACATCGTTGGCAACCTCGCCATTATGCGCAACAGCGTCTTGTTCTTCTACATCGAACACCGCGCACATTATCCCGTGCTACCAGCCTTCATCGAGTCGGTCGCCGCAAACCCCTCATTCGCCTATCGATTGGTATACAAATGAATATGAACAGGAACATGGAAAGACCGTGCGGCTCACCATCCTTAAACGGTTTGGCGGTTCGGACTATCCGAGCAGTGGATTGCGCGTTCGCAGTTCGGGGTAGCGGCTGAAGTCGCGGTCCACCGTCCACAATTCTTTTACCCCGTAGGTCAGGCAGCAAGCGGCAATGCGCGTATCATGAATTTGACCTCCCCGCACGTTTGCGGCTTTGGCCAGATCACCCATTCGAATAAGCACCTCGTCGGAATCGCACAAAAGGCGAAGGGAAGGAGATTCCCGCCAAGCAGCGATCTGATCCAGTGCTTGAACCGCCGTTGATGATGTTCGCCAGAGTCGTGGGTGCGTGGCCACCGCGTAGAACTCAACCAGGCTATGAAAGCAATTACAGGTGTGAAGCGTCCGCTGGGTCTGATTCGTCGGCTCGTGTGCTTGGTGTGGAATTACGGCGCGGATGCATGGCGATATGCGCGTCATGCGCAGATGTTTAGATATGGAAACAAGTGTGTCCATATGCAATATCACATTACCGCTATGGCGCATGTGCTGGAAAAAGGAATGTCGCTGGCGGACACAAGGCCCGGCTTTGGCCACGTCGTCCGTCAGGAGCTGCTGCGCAATATAGAACGGTATGCGGCGTTTGGATATCCGGTTGATCATGTTTCTT
>PWVE01000050.1 GCA_003562335.1 PVC group bacterium | reverse complement strand
ATGCGGAGCACCTGATCCAAGAGCGCTTTCCGGAAATGCAAGCGGGTTAACCCAACAGGCTCTTGCAAAACCTCCCAATGCTAAAAATGAAGGGTTAGGCCCAGCGTGATGACCGGATAAATACGAAACCAATCGAGCGTGTCTTCATTTTTCGATTGAAATTCATCCATTGCCGCCCGGTTATTAGCCAGCTGCCCCGAAGAGCGCAGCGTGTAGTCGTAATCTTGAATCGTTACCCCTAAATCAAACGAAAAGCCCACCAGTGCATCGGGGCGCACCGCGTTGCCGAAGCCGATCCCGACGTAGGGAGCTACCCGGTCATAACGGGCCGTGCCGCTCAAGGTTCCCGCTTCAGCCGGTGTGTACCGGCGACCACCCACCGACACCGTACCCTTCGGCTCACCGGTTATCTCAAACTCCTTCTGCTGGGCCACCAAACCGGCACTGAGACGGAACTGGCGCCGGGGACCTGGATAGAAATCGAGTAACAAGGTACCCGCCAACAATTCGTAATCATAATCAAAATCCACATTACGCGTAGTGGTTCGATACACGAAACTCAAATAATCCGTCACCAAACGTAGATTCAGCCACTTGGTGATGTAGACCACGGCATCGACCCCGCCGCCACGGGTGCCCACATGACCGCCCAGCGCGAAGCCGCTCCAGTTAAAAGCGTCGGGATTCGGATACCCACTCGCATCATACGTCTCGATAGCGGTTCGCGACGGTGCCAGCGGTGCTGCCGCTGGCGGGGGTTGCGGGGAACGAGCGGGCACTTGTTGCGTGCGGACCGGCGGCGGGGCACTAGGCTGACGCGGGGCCTCAACCGGACGCACCCCGGGTTGCGTTTGAGGTCGAGGCGGGGGCGACACCGGGCGTGGCGGCGGTTGCTGGACCGCAGCCGGGGACGGAGCCGTGGCCGGAACCGGCCTGGTCATGGGCGATGTTTCAGGTTCGACAGTCCCTTGCCGATCACGGCTACGGCGGGGCGTCATTTCAGATTCGGGGGCGGTCACCGCCTCCCGCTCGGGATCCACGCGGGTATGCAACGGACGAATCTGCCCCTCGGCCACCCGCCAAGTACTTAGACCGAACGCTATCACTACCAGACACAATATCAACCATCTACGCATATCACACCTTCAAAAAACGGGTTATAATTGTTTATTTCTCAACATATCGGAGGCCCGATACTGCCCAGCAAAATCAGCATCCACAAGCAAAATATATTTGCGCCCATCCTGGGGGTCCTCTATCTTACATCCGGGCATGCCAAGCGTATCGCGTAGTCGGATGCAGCGGCCCGATGTGTTCACGGTCCCCCGCCAAGGAATGATGCATGATGCAATTTCAAGATAAACATAGCGGTGTTCCCTATAGGGAAAGGGGGCGACTAATGGCTTTTCACGGGGCGGTCTTTCCCCACAGACGCTTCCAATGGATCGTGCTGGTTCCGTTCCTGCTCTGTTTCGGGGGGTGTCTGTTGGACAACAAAGACAAGGCCCTGGGCCATGGACATGATTTCGGCGAAAATGATTCCAATTTGGTGCTGTGCATGGGTGACAGTATCACGGTGGGCGGCTTTTCAGGTGGTGCTCCCTGGCCGACACGCTTTGGCGTAATGACCGGCAAAGCGGTTATCAACGATGGCATCAATGGTGCCCAAGCATCAACCGGCGCCGCCCGCATTCAGTCCAATCTGCGGCGGCACCAGCCAAGGTTTGTCATCATTTTCTATGGGGCTAACGATGCCATCCACGGTACGGATGTGGATGTCACGGCGTCCAACATACGGCACATGATCCACTTGGCTAAGGTCAATCAAAGCATTCCGTTGGTGGCCAATGTGATGCCGATGACCGGAGCCCGTGAAGTGTTTAACGCCCGCGTGGACCGCATCAACGAGGCCATTGATGCCGCTGCGCGTGACGCGGGGGTTAAACGGATCAACTTGCACGCCTCCGTGCGGAAAGACCCCGACAGCTTGCTCGTCGACGGTCTGCACCTCAACGAACTTGGTGAAATATGGGTGGCCATGGAATTTATGGATGTCTTTTGATGGCTTTAAACGAACGTTTCCCTCCTTTTTGCCAACGGCATATTGGCCCACCCCTCGACGAGCAACAGGCCATGTGCGAGGCACTTGGCGTTGCGTCAGTGGATCAGCTCATGGACGAATGTCTTCCGCCAACGATTCGCCTTTCCTCACCCTTGGATTTGCCCAGCGGTGAAAGCGAAGCGGATTTTCTGATGCACATGCGCGCGCTGGGCGCACGTAACCGACCCGGTCGTTCGTTCATTGGCCAAGGCTATTACAACTGTATTACCCCGGCCGTGATTCAACGCAATATCTTCGAAAATCCCGGTTGGTACACGCCCTACACCCCGTATCAAGCCGAGATTGCACAGGGCCGTTTGGAGTCGTTGCTGAATTTTCAAACGATGGTGAGTGACCTGACTGGAATGGACTTGGCCAACGCGTCCTTGTTGGACGAAGCCACCGCCGCCGCCGAGGCCGTCACGCTGCTGCACCGGATGCGGATCGGTAAAGGCCGGGCAGAACGTCACGGGTTATTGATCGCCGACGGCTGTTTCCCCCACGTCATTGATGTCGTGCGCACCCGTGCCGAACCACTGGGCATTCATTGCCATATAGCCGCCGCTGACGCGTTGGAACCGGACGACACCACTTTTGGCGTCCTGTTACAGTGTCCCGACACGAGGGGCCTAATCAGCGATTACCGGAATCTCGTTGCTCGTGCGCACGCGGCGGGTGCGTTGGTGGCAGTGGGTAGCGACCTGCTGGCCTTGACACGGCTGACGCCACCGGGCGAGTGGGGCGCGGATGTCGTGTATGGCAGTGCTCAGCGTTTTGGCGTACCGCTTGGCTATGGGGGGCCTCACGCGGCCTTCTTTGCCACCCGGGAAAAATTCAAACGGGCCATTCCCGGCCGAATTGTGGGGGCCGCAACGGATCGGCTCGGGAAAACGGCTTACCGCTTGGCACTGCAAACGCGCGAACAACATATCCGGCGGGAAAAAGCCACTTCCAACATCTGCACAGCCCAAGCCTTGCTGGCCAACATGGCGGCGTTCTACGGCATTTATCACGGGCCAGCGGGACTCCAACGCATGGCCGACCGCGTACACGACCTGGCCGTGACACTGGCCGCCACACTCCAACAACTCGGCTACGAACGCGTCGGGGACCATTTTTTTGATACGCTTTGCATTCGCACCACGCAGTGCGCCACCATCCGGCAAGCCGCTGAGGCGAAGGGGCTTCATTTTCACTATAGAAACGGCGATACGATTCAGATTGCACTGGACGAAACCTGTTCCCTACAGGATGTCACGGATATTGGCGACGTGTTTGCCACCACAGCGGATCGGGCAACCCCCAACCCGCTACCCACCGACCCGGCACTAACCCGGGCACTGGACTGGCCTGCGGCTTGTGTACGCCAGACCCCCTTCATGACCCATCCCGTCTTTCACTCGCACCGGTCCGAGACCGAGTTGATGCGTTACATGAAGCAATTGGAGCGCAAAGATTTGGGTTTGGACACCGCGATGATCCCGCTTGGATCCTGCACCATGAAATGTAATCCGGCGGTGGCCATGACCCCGCTATCATGGCCTGCCTTCAGCGCACCACACCCGTTTTTACCACCCGACTGCGTAGAGGGCTATGCCCACCTGATTGATAGACTAGGTTGTTACCTCGCCGAAATCACCGGACTGGACGCGGTCTCCTTTCAACCTAATTCCGGTGCGCAAGGCGAATATGCCGGGTTGCTGGCCATCCGGGCCTGGCACCAAGCCCAAGGGGAAACACAGCGAGACGTGGCGCTAATCCCGGAGTCGGCCCATGGGACCAATCCGGCTTCCGCCTGTATGGCGGGGTTAAAGGTGGTGTTGGTCCGCTGCACTAAAGACGGAGACATTGACACCGACGACCTAAACGCCCGACTGTCTGAACAGGGTAAGCGGGTGGCCGCCTACATGGTCACCTACCCTTCGACCTACGGTGTTTTTGAGGAATCGATCAAGGCCCACTGCGCGGCTGTGCATGCACATGGCGGCCAAGTTTACATGGACGGGGCCAACCTGAACGCTCAAGTCGGATTAACCTCGCCGGGCGTACTGGGCGCAGATGTCTGTCATTTGAATTTACATAAGACGTTTTCGATTCCACACGGCGGCGGGGGGCCAGGTATGGGACCCATTGCCGTGGCTCAGCATTTGGCACCCTTCCTTCCTGGTCATCGAGCCGACCAGTCACATGCCGCCGGGACTACCTCCACCGTCGGCCCGGTCAGTGCCGCCCCTTGGGGCAGTGCCAGCCTGCTGGCGATTCCGTATGCCTATATCCGATTGCTAGGGGCCGTCGGGGTAACGGCCGCCACCCGCACGGCGATTCTCAATGCTAATTACGTTAAGCAGCGGCTGGAAGCCCACTTCCCCGTACATTACACGGGCCGTAACGGGCGGATCGCCCATGAATTGATTTTTGATTGCCGCCCGTTCAAGGCGACAGCGGCAATCACCGAGACTGATATCGCAAAACGGCTGATGGATTACGGATTTCATGCGCCCACCGTTTCCTGGCCGGTTCCGGGCACGTTTATGGTCGAACCGACTGAGAGTGAGTCAAAAGCCGAGTTGGACCGATTCTGCGACGCCATGATTGCGATTCGTGCCGAAATCGATGCTATCGCTGACGGGCGGGCGGACCGCGAGGACAACGTACTGCATAACGCGCCGCACACGGCGGAGGAGGTGGTAGCCGATCAATGGGCACACCCGTACTCGCGCGAGCAAGCGGCCTTTCCCCTACCCTTTGTCCGGGCCCACAAGTTTTGGCCGGCGTGTGCGCGGATTGATAATGTGCAGGGTGATCGGCAGTTGGTTTGCAGTTGTCCGCCCTTGAGCGCCTACGCTGAGGACATGACGCCATGACCAGGCCGACGCCCCCGCTGGCACGCTGGCCGTGGTGGGCGGTGGGGAT
>PWVE01000046.1 GCA_003562335.1 PVC group bacterium | reverse complement strand
CCGAGTCGGAGAGGCGGTGGCCTCCTGAACACTGAACACTGAACACTTGTACCACCCAGAACGTCGAGACATTCACAAACACCTATTGCCACCAATTAATTTCAAATATCTTTGGCTAGTCATTAACAGGTGCGTGACAAACCATTCCTTGCCCGTCCGGAAGGCAAACAACTCCTCGCACGCCATGAAAAACACGCGCCAGCGCTGAAACCAACGTGCCGCTTCCTCTGCGCCGTAGCACTCGACGAACAACGGCCACAATGCGTCGCGTTGCGCGTCCATGCGATCCAACCAGGCCCGCAGGGTTCGTGCGTAGTGCCGACCGTTTACCCGCCACTGGTTGACCGTTTGCAAGTGCGTATTGAATTGCGGCAACAAATCCTCCGCCGGCATTAGGCCGCCGGTAAAGAAATAGCGCGCCATCCAGTCATAGGTGCCAGCCGTCTGAAAAGGGTAACTGTGTGCGCGATGACAAAAGATATGCACAAATAATTTACCATCCGGTTTCAACCAGGAAGCAATACGCTCGAGCAACAGGGCATAATTGCGCATGTGCTCGAACATTTCCACGGAAACCACGCGGTCGAAAGTGGCGTCGGTGTTGAAATCATTCATGTCGGCGGTGACCACGTTCACGTTGGTCAATCCCCGCTCCTGGGCGCGGTCCATGATAAAGGCGCGTTGGGAAGCCGAATTGGAAACGGCGGTGATGCGGGCGGCCGGGAAATGCTCGGCCATCCAACAGGTCAGTGAACCCCAGCCACAACCCAGTTCAAGTATGTCCTGCCCATCCTGTAGTTCGGCCCGTTCGGCCGTCAGCGCGAACATGTGCTCTTCGGCTTGCCCCAAATCGTCCGTGGCGTCCGGCCAATAGCAGGAACTATACTTCAAACGCGGTCCCAGTACGCGCGCGAAAAAGGCGGCCGGCACTTCATAATGCTGTTCATTGGCCTTGTCGGTCTGTACCGCGATCGGGCCGTGATGCAGGCTTTGTACGAAATTGGCTTCTTCCCCGTGGCGGGCCGCAGCGGCGATAGCCGTCAGTCGACGATTCAGCCAGCGGCGAATACCGAAACGAATCAACGCATCCGGCAGTATTCCGCGTTCCATGAGGTCTATGGCTATACTCATTTTGCCTCCGTTGATCCTGCCGCCGACACGTTCGGCCGCCATGGAATGAACACCGATGTTTCCGCTTGGTACCGTTGATAATCGGCACCGCGCGATTTGAGGGCCTGTTTTTCCGTATACGGGATGCCGGTGAGTTTGAACAGGAAAATTAACATCACAACCGGACCCAGCCAGGTCCAGCCCCAAGCCGGATGTCCCACGGCGAAAGCAACATAGGCAAACCAGTGAATCCATTCAAAGAAGTAGTTGGGATGGCGCGAATAACGCCACCAGCCGTGCCGGCAGGTACGCCCCCGATTGGCGGGATTGGCGCGAAACGTTTCCAATTGGTGGTCCGTCCACCACTCGCCACCGACCGCGATCAGCCAAATCAGCGTGCCGACTGCGTCCCACCAGCTAAACGTATCGCGCGCCAGCAAGGCCACCGCCACCGGTAACGAAAACAGGAACGCTACCACCGTTTGCCCCTGGAAAAAGAAGAAGAAATAGAAGGATGCGCGGTCACCCCAATACTCGCGCATCGCCCGGTACCGTCCATCCTCCGGTTTACGCCAGACCCGGTAATAGATGACATGATGGGTTAAGCGTAACGCCCAGACCATTGCGAGCAGGGCCACCCATGCTGTGCGCGGGGTCAGCGGAACCAGCTGCCACGCATACCAGACCGTCAACCCTGCCAATCCACCCGACCAGCCGGCATCGGCAATAGCTGCATTCCCGGTTTTGCGCTGAACACCGTACAGCACCACCAGCAACAACGCCGTGCCCAACAACCCCAAAAGACCTATCGTAATTATATTCATGCCCCGTAGGTCGGTCCAGCGCCGGAAAACTGACGGGAGAGAGACGAGTGCGAGTGATGAGTTGCAAGTAGACAGTGGGCAGTAAGCAGGGGACGGGAGGGGCGACCTCCGTGTCGCCCTCTAAAAGGTTAGGACAGAACCATTGGGTCGCGGCGGTCGGTATGATTCGGCTCGGAGTGTGTCCCTCCCTAATTGCCCGGACTCAAGGTCGTGAACCCACTGGTCTGACACCGCCGTCCACACGTAATCCTTCGCACACCTAGTCCCTATACACGAATCCATCCACTCGTAGGCCCCGGCACCCATGGCCCGAAGAAATCCGCACGCGGGCTGTTTGAGCTATGGTTTGCTAGATTATGCAAAGCACAATAAAAACTTTTCCCAGGTAGCGACCGAATCTAATAATTGAAGCGTGTGCCGGGGGACTGCGGGGTAGCCAACTACACAACGAATCCGGCCACCAGTGCCGCCGCAACGATAAACGGCGCGGGCACCTTGCGCGAGGCCAGTAGCACAATCGAAAGCACCAGAACTACCAGATTCGCGACGTGGACCCCGCTCGCTTGCATCAGGATGACGGCGGCAATGGCGATCAGCCCGCCCGCCACGGCATTGATGCCGGCCAAGGCAATGCGGATGGCGCGGATCGCCTTGATCTGCTCCCAGATCGGGTAGACGAAGTAGATCAACAGCAGACCCGGCAGAAATATCCCGATGCCGCCTGCCGCCGCGCCGAGCACCTGCTGCCCAACCGAGGCGTCCCGCGCAGCCATCCCGCCCGCGTAGGCCGCAAAACTGAACATCGGACCCGGCAGCCCTTGCACCAGTCCATAGCCCGTCAAAAATTCCGGGTTCGTCATGAATTGCCGCACCTGGACCAGCTCGCTGTGCATCACGGGCACCATAACCTGTCCGCCGCCGAACACCAGATAGCCGTAACGATAAAAACTTTCCGCGAGTTGGATGACGCGGGACGATGACACCAGCGCCAAGGCCAGTAGTCCAAGCGCGAACGCCACGAAGAGCGCCAGGTAACGCCACGGGGGGTTGAGCTGCGGCCTGTTCCACATGCCC
This sequence comes from PVC group bacterium, assembly GCA_003562335.1. GTDB lineage: Bacteria > Verrucomicrobiota > Kiritimatiellia > SLAD01 > SLAD01 > SLLF01. Next base: position 2,045 of record PWVE01000046.1, on the reverse strand, counting down.
GGCTCCCTGCGCAAAACAAGCGCGATGCCACCGCCCGCCAACAACACGACGGGGAATATCCAGGGATCGCGAATCCAGTATGTGGTCAGCGCTCCGCCGACAAGCAGTAGCGCCGTGAGCGTATCGGTGACCACCTTCCGGCCGATGCGGAACGCCGCCAAGGCGATGAACCCAACCGCCATCGGCCCGATGAATCGCAGGACTTCCGTCGACACATTCCGCGCGGCCAGCCCCCGATAGAGAAACGATAGCAACGTCATGGCAACCAGCACCGGCAACGCCCAAACCAGCATCGTCAGCAAGGCCAGGCCAGGACCGCCGGTCTTATACCCGATCGCCACAATCGTTTGCGTACTGGTGGGGCCCGGCAGGATGCTGCACAGCGCCATCAGCTCAACCAATTCGGCTTCGCTGAGATAGCGTTTCTTCGCGACCAGCTGGTCTGCGAAAACGCCCATATGCGCCTCCGGTCCGCCATACGCGCCGAGCGAACAAACGAAGATGTCCCGGAGAAAGATGCCCCACTTTGTTGGAGTTGCTTGATGTTCCGTTTTATCACTCACCACGGGTTAGTCCACCTTGTATTGCTCAACGCGGTGGCGGACGATATCGCCTTTGAGCAGGTAGATCACGTCCTCGGCGATATTGGTGGCGTGGTCGGCGACGCGCTCCAAGTGGCGTGAGATGGCCAGTAGATGTATCAAGGCGTCCACCTGCTTCACATCTTTGCGGATGCCGGCCTTGATCTGCTCGTACATGTCGCGGTTGAGTTGATCCACTTCGTCATCGGCCGTACGCACCTTTTCCGCCAGCTTAAGGTCGCGCTTGAGCAATGCGTCCAAACTGTCACGCAACATCCGCGTGGCCTTGTCGGCCATGAGCGGGAAGTCGAAATCGGTGGCCGGTAACGGCTGCTCGGCCAGAAAAATCGCGCGCTCGGCGATGTTCACCGCCAGATCGCCGATCCGCTCCAGATCGTTGTTGATCTTCAACACCGCCACAATAAAGCGTAGATCGTGCGCCACGGGTTGGTGCAGGGCCAGAATTTTCAAGCACTCCTCTTCCACGTCCACTTCGGCCAGGTCAATGCTATGATCCTCGTCCAATACGGCGGAAGCGGCCTGGGTGTCGCGCTCCATGACCGAGCGCACTGCCTTGTCGAGCTGATCTTCCACGCGCCCGCTCAACTCGCTGATCAACGACTTAAGCTCATCGACTTCCCTGATAAAGTGTATGGTCATAATATACTCCTATGCCTCAGCCGAACCGGCCTGACACGTACGCTTCGGTTTGTTCCTCGGATGGATTCATGAATATGGTTTCCGTCTCGTCGTACTCGATCAATTTCCCCATGTAGAGAAAGGCCGTGCGGTCGGATACCCGGGCCGCCTGCTGCATGTTATGGGTTACAATAATGATCGTATACTCTTTTTTCAATTCGTGGATGAGATCCTCGATCTTGCCGGTGGCGATCGGGTCGAGCGCGGAACACGGTTCGTCCATCAACAGGATTTCCGGCCGGTTAGCGATGGCCCGTGCGATACACAACCGTTGCATCTGGCCGCCCGACAAGCTGAAGGCGCTTTCGTCCAGACGGTCCTTGACCTCCTCCCACAGCGCCGCCGCCTTAAGCGAGGTTTCGACGGTTTCGTCCAGCTCGGATTTCTTGTTCCGGCCGGCCACGCGCAGGCTGTACACAATGTTTTCGTAGATGGTTTTGGGAAACGGATTCGATTTCTGGAACACCATCCCAATGCGTTTGCGCAGCGAGATGACCTCCAGCAACGGGTCATAGATGCTTTGGCCGTCGATAGTGATGTCGCCTTCATGGCGGATACCGTCGATCAGGTCGTTCATACGGTTAATGTTGCGCAGCAAGGTGGACTTGCCGCACCCGGAGGGGCCGATCATGGCGGTCACTTGGCGTTCAGGAATATCCAGCTCGATATCGAACAGCGCCTGTGACGCGCCGTAGTAGAAACTGTAATTCTGCACGCGGATATGGTTCGGATTCCCGCTGGCTTGAGTGTTCCGCGTCCGCGCCT
>PWVE01000185.1 GCA_003562335.1 PVC group bacterium | reverse complement strand
TAAGTGGTAAGAGAACGCACACCGAATATTCGATGCGGGCGAATCCCGCTCCGAAGCGGACGGCCAATGTTCGTTTGCCGGCTTTGCGGTCCTGTTCAATATCGCGCAGGTTGTTGACCGCCAGGATGGCGCACGACAAGCCGCCGGGTACCAAGCCCAATAGCACTATGTGCAGCGGCAGTGTTAGCGTTTGCACATAGTACGTGCCAGCCAGTGCTACCGGTCCGAAAAACACGAGTACGAATAGTTCGCCCAGGCCGATATAGGCGAGGGCGTAGCGTCCGACCGTATACCCGACGCCTGCCCCAATGGATGCGATAGCCACTAGTGCCAGCCACGGACCGCCCCGGATGATGAGGTAGCTGGCGGCCAGCGCGGCCATGGCAAAGGTCCACACGGTCACCCGCTTCATGGCCTGCGGCGTCACCCAGCCAGCTTGAGTCGCACGGACCGGCCCGATCCGCTCGGCGGTGTCGGCTCCTTTTTGAAAATCGGCGTAGTCGTTGCAATAATTAGTGCCGACTTGGATCAGCACTGCCACCAGTAGCGCCACGCCAGCGGACAGCGCGTGACCCGCCCCATCATAGTACGCGAGCGCGGTACCCATCAGGACCGGTGCCACGGCCGCCGGCAAGGTTTTGGGGCGGGCCGCCCACCACCATGTGCGCCAATCACTCACGGCCGCTTGGGAAACTTTCGAAAGTTGGGCGGCCGTTTTTCGTTGAAAGCGTTGCGCCCCTCCTGGCCTTCTTCCGTCATGTAGTAGAGTAGCGTGGCATTACCCGCCAATTCCTGCAGGCCGGCCTGACCATCACAGTCGGCGTTCAAGGCGGATTTAAGACAACGCAAGGCCAGCGGCGAATGTTGCAGCATTTCGCGACACCATTTAACGGTCTCCGCTTCGAGCTGCTCCAGCGGAACCACGGTATTGACCAAGCCCATTTCCAGTGCTTGTTGCGCGTTGTATTGTCGGCACAGATACCAGATTTCGCGGGCTTTCTTCTGCCCGACAATCCGCGCCAGATACGAAGATCCGTATCCGCCGTCGAACGACCCGACTTTGGGGCCGGTTTGTCCAAAGACCGCGTTGTCGGCGGCGATGGTCAGGTCGCACAGCACGTGCAGCACGTGTCCGCCGCCGATGGCATATCCCGCCACCATGGCCACGATGGGTTTCGGGCACGCGCGCATGGCCCGCTGAAAGTCCAATACGTTCAACCGGTGCACGCCTTGGTCGTCGCGATAACCGGCATCGCCGCGGATTTTTTGGTCGCCCCCGGAACAGAAGGCCTTGTCACCCGCGCCGGTTAGAATGATGACGCCGATTTCGGCGTCATCACGGGCGTCATTGAGTGCGTGCAACATTTCCTGCACGGTCTGTGGCCGGAACGCGTTGCGGACGGCGGGCCGGTTGATCGTGATTTTGGCGATGCCTTCGGCTTTGTGATAACAAATATCGGTATACGTGCCGCAGGTGGTCCATGAGATAGGCATGATGATGTCTCCTTAGTCGCAAGAAAAGGCGTAGATGGTTTGTTGGCGGTAAGTTTGTCCCGGGCGCAGGACGATGTCGTCGATTTCCGGATGGGCCGCGCCGTCGGGGTAACCCTGGCACTCCAGGCAACAGGCGGCATGCTTGGAATAAGGTTGACCACCTTTACCGGTCAAATCCCCTTCCAGATAGCTGCCGGTATAAAATTGCATTCCGCTCGCGGTAGTGAGGACTTCCATGCGCCGACCGGAACGGGATTCCTGTAGCACGGCCACCGGGCGGGGGGCGTCCGTCTGGCCGTTGGCGAAGCAGTAGTGGTCACCGTGATTCGAGTGTAGGTTAGGCAGGACATCCTTGAACGCGCGCGGCGTGCGCAAATCGTTGACGCCAGGGATCACCGGTGCATGGTGCGAAGCCAGTGTGAGGTTCTGGTCGGAGGGAATGTACTGGTCACTATGAATTTGGATGGTATGGGTGTCCAACGGTCCACTATCTTCACCACCCAAGTTGAAATAGCTGTGATTGGTGGGGCTGAACGGGGTGGGGCGATCGGATTGGCCGCTGTAGTGTATGATCCACTCGTTGGCATCGGTCAGCAAATAGGTGACCGTTACATCCAGGTTGCCGGGGTAGCCTTCTTCGCCAGCGGGGCTGACGTATCGCAGGCGCACGCCTTCGGTGCCGGGGGGTGTCCACGGATGTGCGTGCCAGACTCGCTTATCAAAGCCCCTCGATCCCCCGTGGAGATGATTAGGCCCATTGTTGCATTCCAGCGCGTAGGTGGTTCCGTCTATAGAGAACTGCCCCCCGGTGATTCGTCCAGCGACCCTGCCGATTAGTGCACCAAAACAGGGATGTCCGGCTAAGTAATCAGCCAGCGTGTTGAAGCCAAGCACTACATCTTGAACACGGCCATCACGATCCGGCACCTTCAAGGTGCGGACAATTCCGCCATACGTGAGGACGGACATTTCCATGCCATGCGCATTTTGCAGCGTGTATTCCTCAATTTGCTCGCCGGTCGGTAGCGTTCCGAAAGTCCTTATTTGCATGTGCACTCCTTGTAGTTGGCAAGCTTAGAATTGGAAATAGATGAAAGGCGCCACCCCTTGCGGGCCGAGTCCCAGTATGACGGTTAAGATAATGGCCGCCACTCCCCCCTGCCACACCGGATGCCAGCGCGTGAACGTGTCCCACACCCGCTGGCAGCGCTCACCGTCCAATAGCTGGGACGCATAGCCGACCACGACCATGATGAACACCGGCACCGTCAGCATTTCCACCGGGGCGGCATGCCGCCCCAGCGCCCGCAACATTTCCAACGCGTCGGCGAAGCTTTGACCGCGGAAAAACAGCCACGAGAGGCAAACGAGATGCCACACCCAGACACGCCGCCAGAGGGCAGGGAACCAGCCCTCCAGCTGCCAACCACGTCGTTGCGCCCATTGGTGTTGGAACCGTTCCACGCACAAATAAATCCCGTGCAAGGCGCCCCATGCGATAAAGGTCCAGCCAGCCCCGTGCCACAGGCCGCCCAGCAGAAACGTGATCATAAGATTCCGGTAGACGCCATGGGCGCGTTTAGTGCGTGAACCGCCCAGCGGGATGTAGAGATAATCCCGCAGAAAAAACGAGAGCGACATATGCCAGCGCCGCCAGAATTTTTGTATCGAGTCCGCCAGGTAGGGCGCATCGAAATTGAGGGGGATATGAAAGCCCAACAGTAGACAAAATCCTATGGCCATATCGGAGTAGGCCGAGAAATCACAATAAATTTGAATCGCATAGGCGTAGACGGCAAACAGCGTGTCCCAGGTGCCGTAGAGATCGGGCCGCGAAAAGACCGGGTCAACAATGTGAGCGGCCAGGTAGTTGGCCACCACGATTTTTTTAAACAAGCCCGCCAGGATCAGGAAAGTGGCGCGCCCGACATCGATACGGTCCGGCTGGCGCGCCTTGGCGAGTTGGTAGACCAAGTGGGCCGCGCGCACGATGGGGCCGGCCACAAGCTGCGGGAAAAATGCGAGGTACAACGCAAAGTCCAGCAGTGAATCCGCCGGCGGCATCCGGCGCCGATACACGTCCCCGACGTAGCTCAACGCTTGGAACGTGAAAAAGGATATGCCAACCGGCAGGATAATGGTGCCGGCGGCGTCAAAAATACCCATCCACCAGTCAAAATCCGCGCCGCGCGGCAAACGCGTGGCTACCCAAAAACTCTGCTCGACAAAGAACAGCGCGTATTTGAAAAAAGAAATCGTGGCTAGGTTAAACGTCACCGCCAGGGTTAAAAGTGTGCGGCGGATGTGGATATTACGCGCGTGCGCAATCCCACGCGCGGCACCGTGATTGATGATGCTGGACGCGACCAACAAGCCGACAAAGCGCCAATCCCAATAGCCGTAGAAAAAATAGCTGGCCGCCAGCATGAAGGCCTTCCATAACCCGGTCCGGCTACGCAGCAACCAATTGACGGAAAAGACAATCAGGAAGAAGACCGCAAAATCAATGGTGGGAAAAATCATGACGGGCTTATATCCTTATTTCCGCCGGTAAGAAAAGTCATTTTTGTCATTTGGGATTGGATGTGGGCCGGTAATATACCTGCCATAAGAATAAACCCTGTGGGGGGGCCGTCGGCACCCGGGCCGTGCGGACCCGCGATTCAAGAATCGTTTGGGTTTCTTCCGGCCGCAACTCGCCACGCCCCACGCGGATCAGAAAGCCGGCTAGGCTGCGTACCATTTTGTATAAGAATCCGTCTCCCCGCGCGCGTATCAGAATCAAAGGGCCGCGCTGGGTAATGCGCAATTCGGTTAAGGTCCGCTGGGTACCGTCCTGCTCACGATTGGGATTGGCGGCAAAGGCTGCAAAATCATGGTGCCCCTGCAGCACGGCGGCGGCGGCACGCATGGCCGGCACATCCAGCGGGTCCCGTACCGGGAGGCGGTAAAGCCGCACATCGGGTGGAACCGGTTCGGCGTTGTGAATGAAATAGCGGTATTCCTTGCCGGTGGCACTGAAGCGGGCATGAAACGTCGAGGGTACCGCCCGGCCCGCCGACACCCGAATGTCCGGCGGTAACAGCGCGTTCATACCCAGCCAAAGTTTAGTCGCGGGACGTGCGGGCAACGGCCAGTCAAAATGAGCGACCTGGCCCCGCGCGTGCACCCCGGTATCCGTGCGACCGCTGGCTTCCACGCGTATTCGGTGTCCGCTCAATTCCCGTAATACACGTTCGCAGTCCCCTTGAATGGTCCGGTGCTGCGGCTGTACCTGCCAGCCATGATAGGCCGTACCGTCATAGGCCAGCGTGCAGCGATAACGACGGACGCTCATGGGTGGTCGGGCAGTGGGGTGGTCGGCTGATTCGACGCCATCTCTAAAAAGTGCTGGAGTATAATTTGGGCTGCTAGCTTGTCGACCACCTGCTTACGGCGTTGGCGACGCGTGCCGCCTGCAATTAATGCCTGTTCGGCCGTGCGGGTGCTGAAACGCTCATCGCAATAGTGCAACGGCAACCCCAGGGCCTCCTGTAGCTGCGCGCCAAACCGTCGGACGTGTTCCGCTGCCGGTCCGTCACTACCGTCCATACGCAGGGGCAATCCAATGACAACCTGTTGCGCCTTGGCCTCGCGCGCCAATGCCGCGATGCGTTCTACGGTGCGGGCTTGCGAGGGCTCAGCGGGGACCACCTGCCACGGCGTGGCCACGACACCTGAGGGATCGCTGAGCGCCAGCCCAATTCGTTTTTCCCCATAGTCAATGCCCAGTACGCGCCCGACGGCCTGCATCAGGTGTTGTCCGTTGTTTCGTCTGCTGCAGGTTCTACGTCCACATCCTCGGTAGCCGGATCAACCGTATCTTCCTCATCCAGCGCGTCGGCATCCGCGTCGCCATCTGTTACCTCCGGCTCAGTGGGCTCTAATGGAGGCGTTTCGTCGTTCAGTGGGGCGGTTTCCGCGTCTTCCTCCACGGGGCTGGGTTCCGGTACGTCCTCCAGCACCTCTTCGGTCTCGTCCGTTTCAGGAACAACTTCGTCATCCAGCTCCGCTTCAGCGGGCTCCGCTACGTGTTCGTCGTCGATCACGCCATCTTCTGGTTCGGTTTCATCCTCAGGCATATCTTCCGCAGGCACCTCTTCAGGGAGTGGCGCTGGCTCGTCCGGCTCCTCCTCATCTTCGTCCACCACTAGGTCCACAATACTTTGGTCCGTCGGCTGGAACGGAGTATCGGCCTCTTCGATGGTCGGCATGGCGGGGGGCGTAGGGGCGGGGTCACGTGGGCTCAGTCCCACGTAGAGGCCCACGCCGAGCACTGTCACGGTGAGTACCATCAGACCAACAATCATGTAAACCAGGCGCCGCTCGGAACGTTCCAATACCGCGCGCAACATCTCCTCGGAGTCGCGTGTCCGGTCGGCCATGGTTGTTACCGTTTGCGAGGTGCTTTTGCTGAGATTATCCATTACCTGCAGCGTCTGGTTGAACTTTTGCATGCTTTCGACCATGTGGCCTTCATTGCGCGCGGACGCTTCCAGTTGTTTTTTGAGCAGGTCGAGGGTTTCGGTCTGCTGCTGCGTGGCTTGCCCAACCTGTTTCAAGCCGGCTACGGCGTCCGGCACATGCGTGAGCAGTTCGGTCAGCGTCCGCTGCGTTTGCGATTGCTGGTCCATGTGCTCGCGAATGGAACGGGTCAAACCGACCAGCTCGTTGAAGCCTTCCTGCAACGTAGCGAGTTGGCGGGCTTGCTGTTTTGGCGCACGCCAGCGCGTGAGCCAGCCGCCTTCGCGGCGTTTTTTCGATTTATCTGTCATAGTTGAGTCCTCCGAGGGGGAAGTTTCCACGTCAATATATTCGCCTGCAGCTTCCTGGCTGTGTGCGTCCTCTTTCTTTTTGAACCAATTTAACATCGGCAATTCCTTTCTTTGTCATGGTTGTTGAGTAATGGATCGCAGCAACGTGGAGGCGTGCTGCCGCAAGGCGGAATCTGCCAGTACCAGCGCCGCCATGGCCTCTACAATCGGTACCGCGCGATTAACTACGCACGGATCGTGACGCCCAGCCGCCGCCAGTTCCACGGCATTGCCATCAAAATCAACCGTCGACTGCGGGCGACTGATGGTGGCCGGGGGCTTGAAGGCCACCCGGAAAACAACCGGTTCGCCATTTGAAATCCCGCCCTGGACCCCGCCACTACGATTGCTGCTGGTGCCTAGGCCGTGCGCCTTCATTACGAAGGGATCATTGTGTTGCGATCCGCGCATGGTTGACCCGGCAAAACCGGATCCGATTTCAAAACCCTTGGTGGCCGGGATCGAGAGCATAGCCCGCGCCAGCATCGCTTCCAGTTTGTCGAATACCGGTTCGCCCCAACCGGCGGGCACGTTTCGACAAACGCACATCACCACGCCGCCAATCGAGTCGCCCGCTTCCCGTGCCGCCCGAATGTCGGCCTCCATCCCGGGGGCGACGCGCGTGTCGGGACAACGAATGATGGTTTGATCCACTTCCGCCCGGGTCACGGTGGTGTGATCCACCTCGTGGGTGACCCGCTCGCCCACTGCTTGTACCCAGGCCACGATTTCGATGCCGAAGGCCGTTTGCAGAAATTTGTCAGCGATGGCACCAGCCGCAACCCGGCCGATGGTTTCACGGGCACTGGACCGGCCACCGCCACTGCTGGCGCGTATGCCGTACTTCATTTGATAGCTGTAGTCCGCGTGCGAAGGGCGGGGGACACGGCGCATGTCCTGGTAGTCGCCGGGACGTTGATCCTGGTTGCGGACCAATAACCCGATCGGCGTCCCCAAGGTCACGCCGTTTTCGGTTCCGGACAGGATACGCACTTGATCCGCTTCATTCCGGGGCGTAGCGATGGCACTCTGGCCCGGGCGGCGTCGACTCAATTGCGGTTGAATATCGTCTTCCGTCAACGCCAAGCCCGGCGGGCACCCGTCAACCGTGGCCCCGACCCCGTAGCAATGCGATTCCCCAAACGTGGATACGCGAAATAATGTTCCCCATTGACTGGACATACGTAAACTCCTTAATCTGTTTTCACCACACGAACAGGGAAGGGGGCGGTATCGGAACCGCTGTACAGGCTCAAATGCGGGAAGGCAATCTCGATGCCTTCGGCGTCGAACCGTTCCTTGATGTCGCGCATAATCGAATTCTTCAAATGGAGAAAGTCCGTTTTTGAGAACCAGACACCGAGCATGAATTCAAGCGACGAGTTTCCAAAATTCTTAAAGAGAATGAGAGGGCGCGGCTCGTCCAACGCGAAGGGATTAGCGTCGGCAATTTCACCCAACAACTTCATTACGCGTCCCACATCCTCCTTATAGGCCACGCCTACATCAATATCCATGCGCCGAATCGGGAAGCGCGTGATGGTGATGACCTGGGATTTGATAATCATTTCGTTGGGCACCCGGATATACCGGTTGTCCAGGGTGCGCATCTTGACGGATAGCAAGTCAATCGACAGCACTAAGCCAATGGTGCCGCCAACATCGATTACGTCACCGATCGCAAACGGCCGTTCCCAGATAAGAAATACGCCGCTGATAATGTTCGACAAGCTGGTCTGCGAGGCAAAGGTGACCGCGATACCCGCGATACCGGCTGCGCCCAGAATGGCGGTCAGTTTGAAGCCCATGTTTTGCATGACCATCACCACCAGCATGACCACGCCCGTGTAGAAAATCGCCTTGCCGACCAGCATGGCGGCTTGTTCGTTGGTATGTTTTTTGGCTACCCGCTTCCCCGTTGTCGCCAGTAGCTGTAATAGCGGCAAGCCGACCGCCAGCAGTATAACACTGCGCAACAGGCTGTAGAACCGGGGACTCTCCAATAAGGTGGCAAACCATTCCATGCGCTATGGTACTCCTCTCACAACAGATCAGGCAATAAAGGTCTTCAACACGGCCAGCGGCTTCTGAAAGCGCCCTTGCGGGGCCGGCTCGCGGGCGGGGGTCAGCGAGGTCGTTTCACCGGCCGCGTCTACGGTCTGTGCAGGGTAAGCCAGTTGTTGTTCACCCGTTTCACCCTTGAAGGTGACGTTAACTTTACTGGTCCACAGCCGGTCTTCCCCCTGCAGGATGTGCAGATGGCGCGCGTGGATACAAAGACGCTCGAAGCTCACTGTCGCCGCGGATGGATTATGAATATGAATCGGGCAGGCCGCCAAATGCGGTTGCTGTCGCAGCTCGGCACGGTGTCGGCGGGCCGTGGTTTTCAGGGCGTATCCCAATTGCCCCGTGGTGGGCTCGCCGAAAAACGAATTAGACAGAATGACCGTGGGCTCTTCGCACAACAGCTGCGGCCGGTCCGCGCCGGTGCTGATGTTCAGCCAAATCGGCACGCTGATGAAGAAGGTCAAGTTACTGCCGGGCGGAAACATGAAAGGGGACTCGGGACGCACAATGACAGGCCGCTCCGGCAATGCCGGTTGCACGCGCAACGTATAGTCGTGGGGAACGGCGGCCCAGCGCGTCCAATTCACCTCGTCGGGGACATCCAACTCGGAAGACCACACCTCCACGTTTGGCGACAGGGGATCGCGTTCAACATACGTCTGCCATTCATCAGGGGTGCGCCGCACCCATAATTTGCAGGGCCCAATCTGCCAGTGGCGTACGGTGCCCTCACGTAACGTAACGGGTTGCCACTTCATGTTGAAAAAACCGCCGTTTAAAGGTGCGGCTCTAGTTTTTCTTTGAGGGCGGCCTTGCTCAACGCACCGACCATCTGCTCCGCAACCTGTCCGTTTTTCATCACGAGCAGGGTGGGGATGGAACGAACACTAAACTGGCTCGCCAGTTCAGGACGCTCATCCACATTAACTTTCGCAACCAGTAGCTGCCCTTCAAGTTCATCGGCCAGTTGGTCCAGCACCGGCGCAATGGCCTTGCACGGGCCACACCATTCAGCCCAGAAATCGACCACCACCGGTTTATCCGCCTGCAACACATCAGAATCCCAATTGGAATCCGTCACGGTTAAAATTTTGTCACTTGCCATGATTTCTCCTTTCTTTATGACACAGCCGTCGCTTGAAAAACGAAAACCTGACGGCCTGTGATGAATTAAATGAAGGGTACACCCGGATAAAGGGTGGCTACCAGTACATAGACCAGTACCATCGCAACCAACACGGCCACTAAAGCCACCGCTGCGAAGGCCGGGTGAACGTCGTCCCCTGTGTCTTCAATTTTAATGTCGGGAGCTGACGGCTTTTTACCGGCAGCAGGCTTAGCCCCGCCCCCGGAGGTCCTCGCAATATTCAATTTGCGCGGCCCGCCCGTCGCCCCCGCTTCCGGGCGCTTGATGCGAATGGTTTTGCGCTGAGTGGGAGGAGCACTGGATGTGACTTCCGGCGGGAGATCAATACGAGCCGTTGCGCTCTTATCCGCGCCCGGTATTACCGTCTCTTCTTCCTCTTCCTCCTCTGTCTCAGCAGTCGGCGTTCGTTTTAGCTTAACGGTCGGCGCCTCGCTTTCGCTCGCAGGGGGCTCGCCTTGATCCTCTGAGATCGCAATCGTCTTGCTCTTCGACGACTCCGGCCGGTCTTTTTTATCCGCCAGCATTTCCTGCAAATCGACGCGCGCGGTAGACGTCTTTTCCTTGCCACCCTCCGCTGCGGCTTCCTGAGTGGAAGCCTCACCATCTTTATTGATCTGGGAGGTTGCCTTCTTCTGTTGGCTATCCAAAACCACCCGCTGCGTGGCGTTGAGCGCCGCCTTGTACAGGTCCTCCAGCGACTCCTCCTGCAAGTCATCGATCTTAATCGTTTGCTGCTTTATCCGCTGGCCTATCGTGGGTGCCGATGATCCGGGTTTGGGCGGCTCAGCCTGCGGTTCGCCCTCGTCCTGTTCCTTGGCCTTGGGTGCTTCCGGCTCGGGCGCTTCCGCCTTATCCTCGGCAGGCTTTTCAGGCTCCCCGCCTAGCTTGATCACGGGCTTATGCGGTTCAGCCTCGTCCTTTTCCTCGGCCTTGGGTGCTTCCGGCTCGGGCGCTTCCGCTTTATCCTCGGCAGGCTTTTCAGGTTCCCCGCCTAGCTTGATCACGGGCTTATGCGGTTCAGCCTCGTCCTTTTCCTCGGCCTTGGGTGCTTCCGGCTCGGGCGTTTTTGGTTTATCTTCGGCGGATGGTGATTTGGATGGCTTTTGATCGGCTTCTTCGATCACTTTTCCGAAACCGCCGCCTAGTTTGATTACCGGTTTTTCCTGATTGGCTGGTTGCGGTTTGTCCTGCTGGGAGTCGGGTGTCTCGGTCGATTCTGGACGCTCGGCCTCCGTTTTTTTAGTGAGGTCCGTCGGCAGTTTTATCCGCAGCTTAGGTGGCGGTGTGGCAGGCGAGACGGCTGATCGGGGCTCCGCGCTTGGAGTGTCTTTAGCTTGGTCGGGTTCCCCGCCGGGCGCATCCGGTTTTTTTTCTGTCTCCAAATTGAAACTGATTTTGGGCGGCTCTTTTGGTTCGTCAGGTTTGTTGTCACTGGTCATAAGACGTCTCCTTAATATTCGCCAACATGATAGTACGCGTCAGCAAATGGGTCAAGCCACACTTGCGCGGTAATCTTGTCCGCGCGGATCGACGTGCGCCACATTCGATCAACTGCGGCCACCGTGCTGTTTGCCCGGCGAGTGGGGCCTGCGCAATGGCGTACACGGGCGGCGCCGGACCCACTCGCGGGCACCGTGCTTAATGATAAGCGCAGCTTGTTCGGCGCTGGCGACGCGTTCAGCGGTATTGATTTGCGCTTTTTCTTCAATAGTTCGTAATCCCGTGTAGTGTACGTCAGCAAGCGCCAGGACATGCTCATCGCAGTCGGGTGGCTCGCCGAGATCAATTATATGGATGGGCCGTGCGGCATCACGTAAATGGTGCTCGTAAAGAACGGGGTGGGGGGCGGCCGTAGCCGTGATAATACCGGAAACGCCGGACAACAGCGGCGCGAGTTCGTCCAGGCCGACCCCGAATCCACCGGCGGTCAGGGCCAATTCCGCCGCACGTTGCGGACAACGGCTGGCCACTCGCACCGGGTAGCGTCCCCGTTTGTTGAGGTAGCGGGCGACCGATGCCGCGATGGATCCCGCACCCACCACGGCCACGTTGGCGCTCGACGGCACACGGGCCATCAGCTCCCGGGCTGCCAGGGCCGCTAGCGATATGAGATTGCGGTCGATACCGCTTTCGCGGCGGGCGCGACGGGCCAGCGCGAGCGCATCCTGAAAAAAGCGATCCAGCGAGCAGCCCTGCGGCCGCGCGTTACGGTACTGCTTATACGCGTGGCGTACCTGGCCCAAGACTTCCAGTTCGCCGAGAATCCGGCTTTCCAGGCCAGCCGCAATGCGGGCGATGCGCTCAAACGCAGCCGCATCCTCCCAGCGTTCCGCCACAGGTTCCGCCTCGAGGGCGTCCAAATCAGGACCGCCATACAGCTCAAGCCGTTGGCAGGTGTCGAGGAGCAATAACCGTCCACGATGTGCACGCAAACGCCGCAACGCCACCAACCGGCTTTGCGGATCTACGGTCTTAAGCTGATAGCCAACTAAACGCATGGCCATAATTTAGACAAAAAATTGGCGATGATGGAAGTCCTTTTTGTCACTTATGTGAGGCTCTTGCAAAACCTCCGAGGTCGACACGGAGGTCGACCCTCCGGCAAATTAACAGGTCTATTTCGTAGGTTGCCGGAGGGGCAGGCTCCGTCCTGCCCTTATGAATGGGAGGTTTTGCAAGAGCCTGATGCGTTAGCCGCTCTCGTCGCAATGAACACCCGCGTCACAGGAGTTGTGGTCGAAAAATCCGCATTTTCCCTTCCCCCACTCAAAGACATTGCGGTTTTCGATGCCAATCTTAGGGCTCGAAATTCACCACCCTCTTTTCAGCCTCTATTCACGCACCTTTCCATCAGCGCAATCGGCTCCCTTTTTCGTGTGTTTAGTGTATTTGGTGGTTACCCTCTTCTCAAATTAGCCGATGTTACCCTTCGTCACGTCGTGCCCACGCAGATCGAGGGGTCTCCTGATCGCACGAACCGGTTGAGACCTGACTACGGATTTACGAATGCCCCTCCAAAATCGTCCACCGTAGTCGTCGCCGTAGTCGTCCACCAGACGCAGAGGACAAAACAAACTCAGCCGAATCGAAGATCCCTGCACCCTTCCGCACCGTCTGAATCGCAGTAGTGGCGTCGCGGCGAATTTTTCAAACTTTGAACTTACCGTTATCCTGGAGCCATCGACGGCAGGCCAAGCCTTTCCAGAGGCTGGAAACGTATGCTTTCCAAAATCCAGACCTTGCGCTCGACATCGATCCACACCGATGTATCAACAATCACGCCCATGGGTCCCTCAAGTCCTCACGCACCGAACGATCTGCCGCTGCGCAATCGTGAAGCCAAGCCTCGCCTTCGTCCTCGCCGATAGCGCCGAAGAGGTCGGCAAACGCCTCCATCGAGGTCATGCGCGCGGCGCCAGGCACTAATCGCGCAACCGGATGGCGGCTCCGCGTCACAAGAATCTCTTCATTTCCGTACTCAAGCCGGTCAAACACAATGCTCAGGTTTCTAGCCAGTTCAGTTGCCGTCATCGTCGTCATATTTAACCTCAATTCCGATTATCTGACGCAATCATACAAGATGATTGGTGTGCGTCAACAGGCATCCGGCCTTGGCGTTCGGGGCCGCCAGTTGGGGTATGTAGAGACGTTGCCGCACCCTCTGGTATTTCATTTCTTTTGTCTTGCATCCATTTGGCGGCCCGCTTATCGTCGTGGCGATTCCAAACTAAAAAAAAGGAGATAGAACATGCCCAAATCCAGAAGCTTCAAATGTCCCGTTCATCAGAAATATGCGCGCGCCTGCGCAAGCCCAGGCATGCGCTGGGGGTGGCTGTTAAGTGCTATGGTGAGCTGCGTTGTCGTTCATGCGTCTGCGGAGCTCGTAAATATCTCCGGTGTCTACCCGCACTTGGCGGTGACCAGTTCCGCTGGGGAATCCGGGATTGGAGCCGTGGTCCCATGGGCCGACCGACTCTGGGCCGTTACCTATTCACAGCATCATCCGCGCGGCAGCGACGATAAATTGTATGAGATTACGCCGGATCTGGAAATGATCGTCCGTCCGGAATCGGTCGGCGGAACCCCCGCCAACCGTTTCATTCATCAAGCCACCCAGCAGCTCATCATTGGCAGCCACTTTATTGATAAAGAGCGCAATGTGCGCACGCTACCCCTGCGCGTAGCATCTGGACGCATGACCGGGGCGGCCGCCCATTTGACCGATCCCAACCGCGTCTATATGTACACCATGGAGTCGGGTCTTTATGACGTCGACGCGCGCGACCTCTCGGTCATTGTCCGCTACCCCGATGTGCAACCCAGAGGGGATCGCTTTCTGCATGGCTACCATGGCAAGGGCGCATACACCGGACAAGGGCTGTTGGTGGTGAGCAATAACGGACGCCGGTTTGACCAACATACCCCCAAGGGACCTGCCGGTGTTCTGGCCACCTGGGACGGCACCACAGTGGAGGAAAACAATGGGGTGTTCACCGATGATCATCGCGCGAACCCTTCGGGAGATGGACCGGACCCGGTTGACCCGCAGCCGCACTTTATGGCTGGTTGGAATCAGGTTTATCTTACCCAACACTGTGAGGTAACCGGCCCCGGCGGAATCTATGGCAACCCGAATCCGGAAACCGACCCCATCTGGTCCACGGGCTGGGACGACAAATCCATTTTGCTGCGTGTCATGGAGAACCGGGAGTGGAATCTCTGGCGGTTACCGAGAGGGTCCTACTCGCACGATGGATCGCATGGATGGCACGTCGAGTGGCCGCGTATCCGTCAACTGGATCCACAGGATCCGGACTCCATTTATTTGATGCACATGCACGGATTGTTTTTCGATTTCCCCAAGACCTTCTCCGCCGCTAATTTCGCGGGTTTGCGTCCGATATCGGCCTTTTTCAAGATGCCGCTGGATTACGCCATGTTCGAGGGGCGCTTGGTAATAGCCAAAAACGATGCCTCGCGATTTGCTAATCCTCTTGTTCCGCGTCCGCAATCCAATTTCTGGTTTGGCGATCTCGATACCATCAAGCAGGCCTGGGGCGCTCCCGCCGGTGTAGGCGCGGTCTGGAAGATGGACGCCGTGACGGCCGGACAGGTTTCCGATCCGTTCCTGGTCCACGGTTTTCCGCAGCGCACCCTGCATCTGCGTAACGACGGCGATGCGGCGGTCGAACTCGCACTGGAAGTGTCGCAAGGGACGCCCGACTGGAAAGAGGCCATGCGGTGGACGGTGCCCGCCAACGGCTATCTGCCCGTCCTGTTGAGCGATCTGGACGCCCAATGGGTGCGGATCAAGAGCCATGGCGTATCGTCCTCACTGACGGCCTTCTTTCATATGTACTCACCGTACCCGCATACGGCCCCCCATAACGAGTTTAACGCCCTGGCGGACATCGACGACAACCGGCCTGTCTCTGACGGCGTATTGCGTTTGATGCCTGACACCTCGTTGTCCTTGGAGTTTGCCTCAGCACGAACCGACGCATCCCCGCACCGCTATCACCGGATCGGGAGCGACATCAAACTGACCGATGTGGTGGATCAGGGCGCGGAAGCACAGTTGCGTAGGGCGGCTGCGTTGCAAAAGGGCTTTAGAGTGGATGATGCTTCCATTTATCTCTTGCGTGATGACATGCGCTACCGCCTGCCGCGCCTGCACGAGGGATATGAAGAGCCTTTTGCCTCCGGCTGGGCGCGCGGCCTGCGCGAGGTCGTCACCGAACGCTTTTTGCTGAATGCGCACGGCACGTTTTATGAGGTTCCCCGCGACAACTCCGGCGGCGTGCCCAAAATGCGCCCGCTCGCCACGCACGGCAAGCGGATCACCGACTTTGCCCCTTGGCGCGGGCTATTCGTGCTGACCGGGGTGCTTGATGCAGCGCCCGCCTCGAATCAGGTCGTCAAGAATGAAGACGGTTCAGCCGCGTTGTGGCTGGGCGAGGTGGACGACCTATGGCGGATGGGCGAACCGCGCGGTCATGGTGGCCCGTGGAAGAACACCGAAGTTGCGGCCAACGCGGCTTCCGATCCGTACCTCATGTTTGGGTATGATCGTAAGGAACTCACGCTCAAGGCCACTGAAGCGACCACGATCACCGTAGAGGTGGACTTCCTGGCGGAAAATGAGTGGTCACCGTACAAGACGTTTGATTTGGCCGCCGGGGAAACCATCACCTATCTGTTCCCTGAAGGCTTTCATGCCCACTGGGTACGCGTGCGCTCCAGCGATGCCACCACCGCCACCGCACAATTCAAGTATGGCCCGGCAAGCTAACACACGTAGTCCTCATACACTTAATCCATCCACACGTAGTCCACCTAGTCCCGCTTCCCATCAGCCCGGGGACTAACCAACAAACGGGGGAATGTTTGGACTACGTGAAACAGGACTAGGTGTGTATGCGGACTAAGGATGCTGGGGACATAGAAATTGCATTTGGTCGGAAGAGCCGGAGAGGGAGGGCATCGCAAGTAAACTATTGCATTATTATTACGAATACCGTAATGTTACTGCATAAATGAAGCCTTTAACGCAAAAAGCATGGCAGCTTGCTCCCCCAGGCGGGCTCTTTGACGAAACGGTTCTGGGCAATCTTTTTCCGGAAGCCTCTCCGGGCGCACGCCGCTTGTTGCTTCACCGGGCGGTCAGCGCAGGGGAGGTAATGCGTCTCAAGCCCGGGCTTTACCTGTTGGCGCCGGAATTCCGCAAATCGGAGTTGCATCCGTTTGTTGTGGCTGCGCGCTTGCACGGCCCCTCCCATATCAGTCTGGAAAGCGCCCTTTCGTTCCATGGTCTTATCCCCGAGGCGGTGTATCAAGTCGCCAGCGTTACGGCCGCTCGTAGCCGGTCGTTTCATACACCGGTCGGTGTCTTTACCTTTCAGCGGGTACCCGCCCATGATCCGCTGGCCGGCGTGGAGTCCGTCAAGCTGGGCGGCGCCGCATGGGCGTACATCGCCACCCCGTTACGTGCCATTGCCGACATGATCTATTTGAACCGGTCAGTCCGCTGGGAGCGGGACGGGGTACGATACTTGACCGAATCCCTGCGGATGGAGCCGGACGACCTGTTGCAGCTTTCGTTTGCCCCTTGCGAGGCGGTATGCCGAAGTATTCGGAATCGCCGTGTCATCGGCTATCTGGAAGAATTACAAAAGGAAGTGGATCATGGACGCTCAAACGCTTAGTGCCCGCTTACAGGAATATGCGCCAATAAACGCGCTTGAAAAGGAGTTGGCCCTCCAGGAAATGATGCAGGGCATTGTCCTGACCGCGCTATCACGTGCAGGCTTTTTTAGGGAGGCTCTTTTCCATGGCGGTACGTGTCTGCGACTGGTGTACGGTTTGGCCCGCTTTTCCGAAGATCTTGATTTCCTGTTGAAAACAGCGGATTCGGGATTTCGTTGGATGCCGTATCTCGATGCCATCCAGCAAGATTGCGCCGCCGCGGGCATCGCGCTTGAGGTAAAAGACAAGTCGGCTCCAGGAACAGCCGTGCGCAAGGCGTGGTTGAAAACAGATTCCATCGGCACAGTCCTTGAAATTGTGCCGCCTTTTTCGCGCATGCCCAGCAGAAAAATCAGGATCAAACTAGAGGTGGATACACGCCCGCCTGAAGGTTCTGGATACGAGACCCATTACCTGATGTTTCCTGAAACAGCGCCTGTCACCGTTCAGGATTTGCCGTCGGCCTTCGCGACCAAAATGCACGCACTGCTTTGCCGCACCTATACTAAGGGACGGGACTGGTACGACTTCCTTTGGTTTGTGGCGCGCAAGGTCAAACCCCGTCTGGATATTCTGGAAAGCGCCATCGAGCAACAAGGACCATGGTCGGGTCAAAGCCAGCGCGTCACATCCGTATGGATGATCCAGGCGCTGGAATGCGCCATTTCATCCATTGACTGGGCGCAGGCCATCAGCGACGTACAGCGGTTCCTGCCGGTCAAAGAGCAGACCGGTCTTCGCCAGTGGGACGCGGATCTTTTCTCGTACCATGCCCGCCGTTTGGGTGAATATATCGGACAGCCGGGATGATAATGGACAACTTCCAAGGCCTGGGAACCACCCGCAAAATGCGTTCCAACGCTTGGGAAACGTTCCCGTTCCTCTCCCCCTACGGTCACCCCGAGCGTTTCCCCGCCCAACGTCACCCCGTGCGCAGCCGAGGGGTCTCCTG